>NZ_VEPX01000040.1:0-946 GCF_006349665.1 Bacillus sp. CD3-5
GTTCCAACTTGTAGATTGTATCCTGGTTTAAGCTGACCGTTTTTCATATGGTCTTCTTTCATCCGCATAAAGGTCGCGTCTGTATCTGTTTTTGAAAAGCTATTTCTTTCTTGAAAGGTTTCTTTATGAGCTTCGTACTTTATTTTGCGTGGAAGAAGATCCTTTTCCAACTGACGCTTCGCTTTTTTCATCGTTTTATTTTTCGGTTCATCTTGTAGGCGTTTTTCTAAGGTTTGAATAGTTTGTTTAATTTTTTCAGAAGTGACAGGACAAGCATCTTTCATTTGTTCTTCTTCTAATTCCGCTTTCTGATCGTCTTCACTTGCTTGTTCAATTGTCGCGACAATCTTTTGGTACTTCTCATCTAGCTTTTGATCATATTTTTCGGTGGATTTTCTCCATACAAACGTATATCGATTGGCATTTGCCTCTATTTTTGTTCCATCTAGAAAATAATCTTCGAGTTTGACAAGTCCTTCTTGTTTCAATAGGTCGATAAGAGAGAAGAAAGTTTCATAAATCACGTCTTTCATACGCTCTGATCGAAAACGATTGATTGTACGAAAGTCTGGTGTTTTTTCGTCAGAAAGCCACATGAAATGGATATTTTCATGGAGTTGTTCCTCGATTTTTCGAGAAGAATAGATTCCTTTTGTGTAGGCATATAATAAGACTTTCAACATCATTTTTGGGTGATAAGGTGGTCTGCCACCACCTGGATAACGTGATAAGAGGATAGAGAGGTCCATTGCTTCTACAGCTGTATGAACCACACGTGAAAGATGATGTTCAGGAATATGAACCTCAACATCTAATGGAAAAGTGAGTTGTTTTTTGTTATAATCTATAAACATAAGAGAATCGTTCCTTTCTTTTGATGATTTGGTTGTGGTGACTTAATTATATCAAAGATGGACGATTCTTTTTTATATTTTCTGTAAAGAAA
>NZ_VEPX01000042.1:0-865 GCF_006349665.1 Bacillus sp. CD3-5
ATAAAGTTAGTTTGTCTAGCATCTAAAATAAAAATTGACGTTTCACGTTGTTTGTTTCGTTCAGTTTTCAAAGAACTGCTTAGTCGCTCATTTGCGACTTCCTTATGTTAACATCTTCGTTTTTCGATGTCAACTAAGTTTTTTAATTTCTTTTTTATCGTTTTCTGCGTTTCCGCATCAGCGACGGTTATTAATATATCATGCAGTACATACATGGTCAATACTTTTTATAAAAAAATTTCACATCCCGTTAAAAGTTTAAAAACATGTTTCAAAAATCATTATAATCTCCCTTCCTTCTGCATTTCATATCTTATCACTTTACCATACTTCTATACGATAGAAAATTCTAAATTTTATGTTATATTATTGTTATAGGAGCGTGGTGAGAATGAGCATTAAGTATTCAAACAAAATCAATAAAATCCGGACCTTTGCATTAAGTTTAGTATTTATCGGCCTCTTCATTGCATACTTAGGAGTCTTTTTCCGTGAGAACATTATTATTATGACAACATTTATGATGGTTGGCTTTTTAGCTGTTATCGCTAGTACTGTCGTTTACTTTTGGATTGGTATGTTATCTACTAAAACTGTACAAATTATTTGTCCAAGCTGCGATAAACCTACAAAAATGCTCGGTCGTGTCGACGCATGTATGCATTGCAACCAACCTTTAACAATGGATCGAAATCTAGAAGGAAAAGAATTTGATGAAAAATATAATAAGAAGAGCTATAAGTCATAAGTATATACGGAGACAATGCATCCTTACAAAACTAAACATGAAAAGAGGTTGTCCCAAAAGTAGCTGAATAGCTACTTTTGGGCAACCTATTTCTTTACAGAAAATATAAAAAAGAAT
>NZ_VEPX01000043.1:0-832 GCF_006349665.1 Bacillus sp. CD3-5
GCTTTCCCATAACGACATTTGTGATTTGATGATAAAAATGATATGGAATGATAATCGGAACTTTGATTCGTGGGCTTTTTGTTTTTCCATTTGTTCTTCCTAATGGATTTGCAATTTCTAACCATCCTTGCCCACAGTCATCAACTGTAATGCGCATGTTCAAATTCCCTTTTTTGCTTTTATCTCCACGAGAATATAATTGTCGTGTCCGCAAATCTTTCCATTCTTGATTGGATATCTTGTTTTTCATTCTTTCATAGAAATTTTTCCGCCCACCAAAAATAATAGGAGGTAATGTTTTATTTTTAATATGTTTTGCATACGTTTCAATTTTTTGTTCTAATTTTTGTTTTCGTTTTCTTAAACCAATTAAACAAGTTTCTAATGCAACTTGTTTAGGTCTTTTTTTGCCGCGTTCATAATCAGCTATTTTTTGTAACGTCTTTTCTAACTTTTTTTGATTGTTTTCTAGGTAAACAGGAAGAAGTTCTTTTTGAGAGAAAAGGATCGTTTGTGCTTGTAAAATCGCATCTTCACAAAAACGTTTATTTAACAAATATTTAGGTTGTAGTTTTTTTATCAATTCTTTCTCGTTTTTGCCCTCAATCAAACGATTAAAACTATATCGTTTTGCACTTTCGAACGTACGAATCAAAGTAATTAAATCTTCCGTTTGTTCTTTTGTAATAGAATTGATTTTACAAGTACGTGTTGTTTTCATCCTTTTCCCCCTTTTCATCACCTGAAAATATTATAGGTTGAATTCTGTAAAATATAAAACCTGTAATTGTAAATTTTTATAGTTTTTTATAGATTCTTATTTACTGTTATT
>NZ_VEPX01000045.1:0-635 GCF_006349665.1 Bacillus sp. CD3-5
AATCATTATAAATTCATACTGGATAAACCAATGTATTGGGCCTTATCAAATTACACAGACTTCTTGACGGAACCAATTTATCGACCGTAACTCAAATTATATCGGCGATTTTTGCAATATATCGACTTACCGACAAAACTCGACAATAATGACAACATAAAAAAGCTGTCTCCAGTAGATCACCTATTGAAAGACAGTTTCTTCTATTTATACTATTTGTTTTCCGTGGTAGCACCTAATACAGCAATTTCAATATTAAAAAGCTCAATTAAAGCATCCTTTAGTTGAGCGCCCCATATTTCAATTTTTATTATTCAACGGTATCTAATAACTCTACAACTAATTCCTTAGAATCTTCCCAGCTATGATATATTTCTAAGTGCCATTTCATTAATGACCTTGAGTATCCCTTTTTTTCTATCCAAAGTCCACTTTTACACAACAAAAAAGAGATAGCAGATTATGCTATCTCTTTTAATATGACCCGTACGGGATTCGAACCCGTGTTACCGCCGTGAAAGGGCGGTGTCTTAACCACTTGACCAACGGGCCAATTACTGGCAGAGAAGAAGGGATTCGAACCCTCGCACCGCGTTCGCGATCTACTCCCTTAGCAGGGGAGCCCCTTGAGCCAC
>NZ_VEPX01000046.1:0-615 GCF_006349665.1 Bacillus sp. CD3-5
CTTTTAAATAATTTCACTCGAATATAACTAGCTAATACAGAGTCGCTGGCGTCAAATTGTAACGCTTCTATTTGCCACTATTACAACAATTTGAATGATTCAACATTTAGCTTTACCAGATACGGATGGATTTACACACCAGCAAGCTCCATTATTAAATATATTACTCTTTTTTCCGCTATTATTTTTGCTGACTAATGGCAGTATGAGTATTGCTAGTGATAAAGAATCAGGCTGGCTTGGGCGCTTACGAAAATACTTAAAGATGAGTCAATAGTTTTTAACCATCGAAGTATATTGTAATATGTGTAGTCTTAGCAGGAGTTATCCTGTGTTTTTTATTATCGAATAAGGGCAAAGTAAATAATTTTTCTTTGAAAAAGACCTTGGATAAAAAGGCGTTTTTTAGGGGTATACCATCGTATTAATCAAAAATCGCACAATATTTTGGCATAGAGTAACAAAAGTTTTTAACTTTTATTAAATTAAACAACACACTTTAGGTAATCGTTAAAAAACATTTTATGTAAATATTAATTGAGAAGAATTAATAGTGCTAAATGCAATTTTTTTTCACCAAAAATAATCGTTGGGAACATTCAAAAAGCCACGAAA
>NZ_VEPX01000047.1:0-586 GCF_006349665.1 Bacillus sp. CD3-5
TTTAGATGTATATCGCTTGGCGGAAAGCGATGAGGATCTTGGGTGGGACGAGCTATTTTATGGTGATGCGGTATCTGTTATCGAATGGGCACATTTAATTGAACAGGATTTACCCAAAGAGCGGTTAGGAATTGAAATTTACCGTGTTGGTGAAAATGAACGACGATTTGTGTTAATGCCTTATGGTAAGCGATATGAGGCAATATGTGAGGAGCTAATGAGATGATTTGGTTGGGAATTGAAACAGCTAATGCGCCACTTTCTGTTGCAGTTGTTAAGGACGGAAAAGTGTTGGCAGAGGTTGTACAAAATATAAAAGTAACGCATTCTGCAGGAGCAATGCCAGCGATTGAAACGATTTTAGCTAATGTTGGTGTCAAGCCAAATGAGTTAGAAGCCATTGCCGTATCAGAAGGACCAGGGTCATATACAGGTGTACGAATAGGTGTAACGCTTGCTAAAACATTAGCATGGACATTACAGAAGCCATTAGTTGGTGTTTCAAGTTTAAAAATATTAGCAGCAAATGCAGCACTTTTTAATGGACTAATTTGTCCCTGTCTCTTATACACATCTACGCTGCCGA
>NZ_VEPX01000048.1:0-568 GCF_006349665.1 Bacillus sp. CD3-5
AGAGACAGCAATATTGGTACTGCCATTGCCCATGTAGCATCTGCAAAAATTCAAATGCGTAATTTTTTCATGAAGCCAAAAATAGCTTTTCCGATGATTATTACTGCGGGAATATTAGGCGCCTTAGCAGGACTCTTTGAAATTGTAGGTACACCATACAGTGCTGGTTTCGGTCTAGGTGGCTTTGTTGGACCATTGAAGTATTTAAGCTTAGTAGGTTGGACACCTTATACACTAACAATAGCGATAACGTTATTTATCGCCCTGCCTATTCTATTAAATGTTGTCTTACTACGAATCTTCTCGATGAAACTGAAATGGATTACATCGGAAGACTATAAGGTGCATTATGAATAATGGAAAAGTCTCCGTTTGGGGGCTTTTTTTTCGTGAACATTTTGGAAAATATGATACACTAAAAGCTATACTAAAACACAAAAGAGAGTTGAAATAAATTATGGTAACGGAGCAACCATTTTTACCAGTATTATTAGGATCAGATATGAATGCATACGGCATGGCACGAGCATTTTATGAGGCATATGGCATTAAGCCACTTGTATTAGGA
>NZ_VEPX01000049.1:0-523 GCF_006349665.1 Bacillus sp. CD3-5
GTATAGGGGGTGACACCTGCCCGGTGCTGGAAGGTTAAGGAGAGGGGTTAGCGTAAGCGAAGCTCTGAACTGAAGCCCCAGTAAACGGCGGCCGTAACTATAACGGTCCTAAGGTAGCGAAATTCCTTGTCGGGTAAGTTCCGACCCGCACGAAAGGTGTAACGATTTGGGCACTGTCTCAACCAGAGACTCGGTGAAATTATAGTACCTGTGAAGATGCAGGTTACCCGCGACAGGACGGAAAGACCCCGTGGAGCTTTACTGTAGCCTGATATTGAATTTTGGTACAGTTTGTACAGGATAGGCGGGAGCCTTTGAAACCGGAGCGCTAGCTTCGGTGGAGGCGCTGGTGGGATACCGCCCTGACTGTATTGAAATTCTAACCTACGGGTCTTATCGACCCGGGAGACAGTGTCAGGTGGGCAGTTTGACTGGGGCGGTCGCCTCCTAAAGTGTAACGGAGGCGCCCAAAGGTTCCCTCAGAATGGTTGGAAATCATTCGTAGAGTGCAAAGGCATAAGGG
>NZ_VEPX01000004.1:0-352511 GCF_006349665.1 Bacillus sp. CD3-5
TCACATACCAAATCATTATAAATTCATACTGGATAAACCAATGTATTGGGCCTTATCAAATTACACAGACTTCTTGACGGAACCAATATATCGACCGTAACTCGAAATATATCAGCGATTTTCCGAATATATCGACTTACCGACAAAACGCGACAATCTACGCCAAAAAAAGAGGCTGCCTTTTATGACAACCTCTCTCATTTTTAGAAGAATACATGTAAGAAATCTTCTGTTGTAATATTACCGAAGTAGCGTTTAATATCTACGCCTTCTAAAGCTGTAGTGAATGCATCTTTATCAAATTGTACGCCTGTTAGACGTTCTTCAATATCGTGCACATCTAATGAACCGAAGAAGTCACCATAAATTTTACATTCTGTTACTGTTCCTTTTTTCACTTCCAGACGAACATCAACTTGTCCAACTGGGAAGCGGTGTGAATGTTGTAAGTTGAACTTCGGAGATTTTCCGTAGTTCCAGTCCCAATTTTGGTAACGTTCTTCAGATAGTTTATGGATTTCTTTCCAATCATGTTCTGTTAATTCGTACGTCGGAATTTCTGTTTCCCCTTCGAAAATTGTTTCTAGAAGAAGTTGTCTAAACTCTTCTGTCGTCATTTTTTCGTTTAAGAATTCTGTAATGTTCGCAACGCGGCTACGGATTGATTTAATACCTTTTGATTGAATCTTATCCATTTTTACTTTTAACGCTGATACGACGTGATCGATTTCAGAGTCAAATAGTAACGTACCGTGACTGAACATACGACCTTTCGTTGAGAACTGCGCGTTACCTGAAATTTTTCTACCTTCAGCTAAAATGTCGTTACGACCACTTAGTTCCGCATTTACGCCTAATTTACCAAGCGCTTTCGTTACAGGCTCTGTGAATTTTTTGAAGTTGCTGAAACTGTCTCCATCATCTTTCGTAATAAAGCTGAAGTTTAAGTTTCCTAAATCATGATATACTGCGCCTCCGCCTGATAGACGACGAACGACATGAATCCCTTTTTCTTTTACGTAATCTGCATTAATTTCTTCTACTGTGTTTTGGTTTTTACCAATAATAATAGAAGGTTCGTTAATGTAGAACAGTAAATACGTTTCGTTAATATCTAAATTCTTCACACAATATTCTTCAATTGCTAAGTTTATTCTAGGATCTGTAATTCCTTTATTATCAATAAATAACATCGTATCACCTCATGAGTTCCATACGTAGCCACTATGCGCTAGCGTAATATGGCCACTGAAAATTTGTTTTGCTTCTGTTACTAAATCAGATGGGGTGCCTGTATGCGGTAAGTGCGTTAATAAAAGTTCTTTTACATTCGCATCTTTCGCAATACTTGCTACTTCTGTACTATTCATATGCCCTGCTTTCGCCGCCTCTTGATGTGCATACATATTACACTCACAAATGAAAAGATCAGCATCTTTTGTGAATGGAATAAATTCAGGAATATAACTGGAATCAGCGCTATATACTACAGCGTCATTACCTGCTGTAATACGCATCGCAAAGCATGTAACAGGATGAACAGTTTTTAAGAATGAGATCGAGAACGGTCCAATTTGAAGTGTTTCTTCTGGATTGTACGCGATTCCTTTCGTATGCGGTTCATGCGTTAAAGAATGAAATCCACTCTCATCAAACGTATGACCGTATATTGGTAGTTCCGGTAGTTGTCCCTTTGTCGCACTCGTAATTAGTCTCGCATATTGCAATACCCCAATGTCTGCAACATGATCGTGATGATAGTGCGAAAGTACAACTGCATCTATATCAGATGGTGTTATATATTTTTGAAGCTGTGCTAGTACACCACTACCACAGTCTACAAGTAAACGAAAACCATCGTGTTCAAACAAATACCCCGACGTTGCTTCTCCCGCTTCTGGAAAACCGCCCCAAAAGCCGACAACAGTCATTTTCATATGTATCCATCCTTTCTAAAACCGAGTAGAAATGCATGTTTCACTTACATTCTACATTGTTAACTATAATCCATTTCCTAAACTTTTTCATTAATTTTCAATTTTGTTATAAAACAGTTATTGACTTTTATTTTTTGTACTAATACAATGATAGTAAGAAATGGAAATGGAGGGATTGACATGATCGATCAACCAATGGAGTTTTTCAGAAATTTACCGACGAAAACTTGTGCGCACTGCGGGAAAGAAATTGATGAGCAACACGAAGCATACCATAACAAATGTGATGACTGCGTTCACGAAGAATAGTAGTTTGTGAACAGAAAAAAACCTAGCAGACATAGTCTACTAGGCTAATAACATCGTATCCTTCATCGTTGAACCTTTCACCAAGAGCTCCAGTTCAAACTCATACAATTCTTTTTTTCGATAATTTTTCGTATGGATTTTATCCATCATCAGGTCGACAACTTTTCGGGCCATCTCATCGATTGGCTGTTCAATTGTCGTAATACCTGGCTCTGTAATCTGTGATAAAATTTGATTATCAAAACCGATAACAGCGAGATCATCTGGAATGCTCCAGTCATGGCGTTTCGCCTCTGAAATAATTCCAGCTGCTACCTCATCGCCTCCTGCCAAAATCGCGGTAGGATTTTTTTTGTCCTTTAATACTTCATGGAATATTCGTTTTCCATCTTCCCAAGAGAAAGCGTTTTCAAGAAAATCAATCGCTTCTACTTGGCGGCTCTTCTCCGTTATTGCACGTAAAAAGCCCATTTTTCGCTGTTGGCTAACCACTTTAGTTTCGTTACCACGGCAAAAAATAAGATTACGATATCCTTGTTCTAACACATGCTTAGCAGCTATGTATGCTCCTTGCGCATGATCAAACTTCACTGTTGGAATATTTGCTTCCTCAATATATTCATTACATAACACGATTGGACCGTGTTGTAAGTATGGCTCTACATCTTCCCACGGATTTTCTAGTGAACATAGAATAATCCCATCTACTTGTTTCGTAGATAATAATTGTAAATACTCCATCTCTTTTTCCGGTAAATATCTTGTTTGACAAATAATCAGTTTATATTTATGTTCAGAAGCAGCAATCTCGATCGCTTCAATAAATCTACTGAAGAAAGGATTTGTAATCCTTGGAACTAGCACCGCAATTGTTTCCGTCTTTTGTTTACGAAGCCTTCTCGCCGCAGAATTAGGAACGAAGCCTAAATGCTTCATTGCTAATTGAACCCTTTTTTTCTTCTCATCTGAAACATATGGATGATTATTAATCACCCTAGAAACCGTTGTCCTTGATAACCCCGCTAATTTCGCCACGTCCTCTATAGTCGACACGAAATTCTCCCCCTTTGCATGAAAACGTTTTCTTAAATTGATTATATAGTATATTATTGGAAACTGCAATATGGGTTGTTATGATTTTACTATATTAATATTATACATAGGGAAAAGTCTGTTATTTACAGGAATATATACTACTTTGAGAATTTCACAATAAATAAAAATTACTCCCCCTTCCTCTCACTCAAAATTAAACTTACATACTCTTGTTTGACCACACGTCATGCCCTCACTTACCTCAAAAACAAATTTCTATCATACTTCTAAAAAAAGATTTCTAATTTATACCGTTTAATTAATATTAGCGCTATGTAAATTTGGAACATTTCTTTATGTTTATAGGCAATAGGACAAGCATAAACTTGTCTTTTGAATATTTATATAGAAAGTACAAAATAATCCAATTGAACTGATTTATATGCTAGAAATGAAAAGGAGTTCATAAAAAAATGACAACTTATACAGTTAATGTTTATGGTATTTTCACCTTAGGATCTGCGTCCAGTAATAACCGAGAGCAACGTCGTACTAGATTAAATGATGACGTCAATAGAGCTAATGAAATCTGGAGGATTAATGGGGAGAATTGTATAAACTTTGTAGCAGCAGGAACATTTAATGCAAACCATATTACCATTAATGCAAGTGATATGTTAAGTGAAACGGCACTTGGACCAAACACCTCTACACGCACTTTAATCAACCAGGTGAGAAGTAGGAGAAACGGTGCTATTGGAATATATATCGTTTATCTAAGTGGAGATCATTTTGCAGATCGTGATAACAATGGTAACTTATTAAATGTTATTGGTTATGGTGGACCTCAATTATTGCGTTATAATAGTCCGAATGATTATCAAATCATTGGAGAAATAGTCATTACAGATGGTGGTTTTCAAACGAATGTATTTGCACACGAAGCTGGGCATAATTTACTAACTCGCATTATAACTGATCCTAACAATAACAATAATCAAATTTTTGATAATAGTGATCCAACAGGTCCATATAGAGAATTTGATCCGATAACAGGCGATGTAACATTCGAATCCCCCGGACATAGTGCGGATCCCAATAACATAATGTATCCCGTTGTAACTAATAATACTCAAATTGCAACAGAACAATGTGATATTGCTAGACAAAGTACCATTGTAATAGTACAAAACTAATACTAGTTCTACTAAAAAAGAAAGGGGACCACATTAAATATGATAAAGAAAAAAACAAAATCATTCCGTTGTTGTAATAACAAAAAACACAAAAATCATTGTAAAAAAAACAGCCATGAAGTGACTTGTATTGATAAGAATGATCCTAGATGGAAGTATAATGTTATTGATGACGACAATCCTGAAAAAAATTATGATATTTTCTATTTATAATTACCCTATAAAAAATAGGGGAAAACTCCTAAACTACTTTTAATTTCCTCGCTATTAACTGTACCTACTAGATCTGTTCTATACCTTTATTTTCTAAGTAGTACCTCTTCCACTCTTTAAAAGGGTTCACTCGACTTTTACTAGATGATTCAATAAATGGCATACGCAACTAGTCTGCATTTTTTCTTGAGTAAATGGTGCAATTCAGACTGGTTGCTGTACCCTATAATAACCAAAATTAAAAATAATCCCCTGCACCATACCTAATTGATAAAACAACATCTAGAAGTAATACTTATCCTAGCTACTATTGACCATAATCCTATATAAGATTTCCTGTAGAACATCAAGATTAAATAATATATTGGTGCTGGATTTCATATTAATATATCCTTTATTAAATTTCACTCAATATAAAACCCCATCAATACATCATCTCCATAAGATCCATCTTCATATTTAATTTGATTCCTTTGTCTTCCTTCCTCTACAAATCCCATACGTTTATACACCTTAATCGCCCTATCATTAATAGAAACTACGCCTAAGCAAATTTTCTCTAAACCTTTCTGCTCTTTAGCCCAACGAATAAGAAATTCAATTAGCTTCGTACCAATGCCTTGATTACAGTACGCCTCCTTAATCCCCATTCCCATTGTACCTGCATGTCGTAAGCGGTCTAATTCATATCGATTGAAAATTAAAAAGCCAACCACTTTTTTATCTACTTCATAAACTATGTAAAGATTACCCTTTTCATTGCTTTTCCGTATCTTTTCTTTTTCTGCATCAATATCATTTTGTAATTTATTTGGAGATACTATAAAAAACTTTGTAGTAGTTTTCGATAATATAATTTCTTTTCTAATATCTATAATTGATTCCGCATCAATCTCTTTTGCTAAGCGTATCACTGAATCACCTCATACCTTTTTCTAAAAGCTACAAAGAAAAATAGATAACGTAAGGATTCCCCTTCTGATTCATTATTTTAACTCCTCCCACTTCGTCCAAACTTCTCTCCCATTTATACGGTACATATTATCCTCACGATCCATAAACCCGTGTACAATAAACTCGCGTCTAATCGTACAAAAATCGTCATGATATTGTTTGATGAATGCATTGATTTCTTTTTCCGTATACTGATTCTCCGCATTTAACTTGCTAATTAAATACTCTAACAATACTAGTTTTTTCTTCTTTTGACCTGGAATCGATTTTAAACGGTCCTCTTTATCAAAAAAGTTACGAATGGTCGCATCCCTAAATTTCATTTCACTGTCAGTCATTTTATTGTCCTCCATTAATTTTTATACAATAAGACTTTATTGTTTGTCCTTACTATTCTTCTTCATTCTTTCACTTACAACATCCATAAAGTAATACCCACTAATAAGCACATAGTAAACTACAAGTATTCCTAGTGCATCTTTCATATTTATATATATTTCTTTATGAAACAAGATAGGTGAAAGGGCGTAAACAAGAAAGATGATTAGCGGATTTAAGATAAAATAATAAGTAAGCTTTCCTTTCATCATATCAGCTCCTCTATTCTAGTTTTCTCTTTAAATTGTTGTAATTCCTTTTCTTTCGTTTCTATAGTTTTTAGACAGATTCATAGCCGAACTACAAAAAAATGCCCTGCATTACAATAAAAAAGCACCGAAAAGGTGCTTTTTTCTACGCTTCAATCGATTGATTTTCCGCAATATTTCTAAATTGTCGTTTGTGCATCCAAGTTAAGGAGGCAATTGTTCCAAGTGATAATGCAACGATGAAAATCATGAGTATTCCTATGTTTTGCCACATGAAGTTAAAGTCTCCACTTGATACGACTGCTTTCAATCCAGATACAGAGTATGTCATCGGTAACCAAGCATTGAATGGTTGTAAAAACTTCGGAATCAATTCTAGCGGGAATGTTCCGGCACTTGTTGTAAGCTGAATAATTAATGTGATGATGGCGATGAAACGCCCTGCATCACCAAATGCTGTTACTAAACATTGAATTAATGCGATAAACGCTAAACTTGTAACGATGCTAAAAAGTATGAAATACGGAATACTTTGTACTTCTACACCTAATCCGAATAGTAATATCACATCCGCTACTACCGCTTGAATAATACCGACTGATAGTAACACACCGAACTTACTAATAAACCAACTAAATCCTGATTTTGGAACGCCCACTGTATCACGTAATGGATATACGATAGATAATAATAATGCCCCAACGAATAAACCGAGTGATAAGAAGTACGGTGTAAATCCAGTTCCGTAGTTAGGAACTTCCGCCATTTTCTCCGTCTTCACTTTTACAGGACTTGCAAACATATCATACGTTTTATCTGTTCCTTTTACTTCACCAGTTTTCTCTGCTCCTTCGCCAAGTTTCTCAGCAAGTTCACCTGAACCGTCGTTTACTTTTACAAGGCCATCCGTTACTTTTCCTGATCCGTCTGCTAGTTTATTTACGCCGTCGATTAGCTGGGTTGAGCCAGTTGACATTTTATTTAGACCACCATTTAGCGTACCTATGCCAGTTGTTACTTGACCAGAGCCATCTGCTAATTGGGTTACTCCACCTGCCATTTGGTTTACTCCTACAGATAATGATCCTAAACCTCCTGTTACTTGCTTTGAGCCATCTGCTAATTTGGATACTCCTACAGATAATGTTCCTAAACCACCTGTTACTTGGCTTGAGCCATTTGCTAATTGATTTACGCCACCTGCCATTTGATTTGCCCCTGCAGATAATGTTCCTAAACCGCCTGTTACTTGGCTTGAGCCATTTGCTAACTGATTTACACCACCTGCCATTTGATTTGCTCCTGCAGATAATGCACCTAATCCACCCGTTACTTTATCCGAGCCATCTGCTAATTGATTTATCGCATCAATTAAGTGACCTGATTCGTTTTTTAATGTATTTGCCCCTTCTTTAGCATTATTTAATTTCACACCAAACCCTTGGAATTTTTCAACAAACCCTGTTTGTGCACTGGATAATCGCTCAATACCAACAGTTAAAGATTGTAATTCTGCTGGATTCGGTAATTTGCTTTGTCCATTACCTGTTTTTTGATTTATTTCACCTTTTAATTGTTTTACTTCTTCATTTAATTTATTTGTTCCGCCTGCTACTCCGGCAGCTTTTTGCTGAACTGTTGTTGTATTTTTTATGGCACTTGTTACGAATGGTTGTAACTGCTCTTGATATTCTTTTGGTAAACTTTCAATTTGCTTTTGTAAATTCGCTACATCTTGTGCTGCATTTTTTGCATCTCCTGCTGTTGATTGCGTAAGTTCATTTAACTGATTTACATTCGCCCCAGCTCCATCTATTTTCTCATTTACTGTACTCAATATAGCAGGGTCTTTTGACTGCATTTCCTCTAAAGCTGCAGTAGATTTTTGTACGTTACTACTTAAATCTTGCAATCCCTTTTGAATCTCTTGAGACCATTTTTCTAATTGTCTTTGCCCTTCAACAAGTGCTTCCATACCATTTGATAGGTCAGTTGTTCCTATTTTTAATTCACCGGATTTACTTACTAATTTGTTCAAACCCCCGGTCACTTTCTCCGATCCATCATGCAATTCATCAATTCCTTTTTGCATTTCACCTGTTTTGCTATTTAACGTATTTAAACCGTCTGTTACTTTTCCAGAGCCATCTATTAATTTTCCGATACCTGTCTGCATCTCACCGGTTTTACTATTTAACGTATTTAAACCGTTCGTTACTTTTCCAGACCCGTCTATTAATTTTCCGATACCTGCATTGCTATTTAATACATGTAAACCATCTGTTACTTTTCCCGATCCGTCTACTAATTTCCCGATACCTATCTGCATTTCACCTGTCTTGCTATTTAGCGTATTTAAACCATTTGTTACTTTTCCTGACCCATCTACTAATTTATTAGATCCATCTGCTAATTTCTGAACTCCATCCTTCATCTCTCCAGACTTCCCTTGAAGTGTATGAAGGCCATCCGTTACTTTACTTGAACCATCATGCAGCTCACTTGATCCGTCGTGTAGTTTGCTTGCCCCTTCCGCCCCATCTGCTAATCCTTTTGAGACATCTTGAATAGAATCAAACATTTTCTCTGCATATGTTTTCGTTAACGTACTTGATACTTCACCTTTAATTTTTTCAATGGCTGTTCCGCCAATTTGTGAAGATAAGAAGTTTAAGCTTTCGTTTGGAATATATTCTAAGTTTAATGGTTTTGGTTCATCTTTTAATAATGTTGTAGCGTTACTTGAGAAGTCATCTGGAATGCGTACTAACATGTAATACTTTCTGCCTTCCATTCCTTTTTTCGCTTCTTTTTCACTTACAAACTCCCATTTAAAACTGGTATTATCTTTTAAATTATCAACAAGCCCTTTTCCGACCTCAATTGGTTTCCCATCAAATACTGCACCTTTATCTAAATTGACTACCGCCACTGGCAAATCATCTAACTGTTTATATGGATCCCAAAAGGCCCATAAAAACATACCTGCATATAAAATTGGTACGAATAGAACCGCGATAATTGGAATTAATATTTTTTTACTTTTTATAATTTGTGTGAACTCTTTACGAAGTAACTGATTTCCTTTCATCATTTCTCCCCCTTTTTAAAATGACCAAATTGTTCAATCGGTCATTTTTACCCAAACAAAAAGGCTATACTGATTCATACATATGCCTTATCTCCGAATTTATACTATGCAACTGTTTCTTAATATGAAGTGAATATTTCTATTATCCCTCCTAAATCAAATGTATGACCATTTCGTTCGATTGGTCACTTTTTATAATAATAAAAGGATTATCTTAGTTTGACAATCCTTTTAATAAATAAAGTTCAAATAATTCTGCAATTTTTTCTTTTTCTAGCGGTTCATGATTTTTTTCCCAATCAAAAATAAGCGATACGTATAAGCGAAGCATAATAAATGCTGTAATTTCTGGATCACATTTGCTAATTTCACCTTTATCAATCGCAATCTTTAAATACGATTGAATGACAGAAACGATTTCCACATCTACTTGTTGCATCACTTCTTGTACTTCTTTCGTTCCCATATCGCGCTCTTCTTGAATTAACTTAATCATGAGCTGATGTTCTTTTCTGAATTCTAATATGCTATATAATGCTCTATGTACATTTTCAAAAAATGAAACATCTGAACGAATTGCATTTTCTGCAACTTGCTTCATTTCTGTAATTAAATTAGAAATAATCTCGCCAAATAGCTCTTCTTTATTTTTGAAAAAAGTATAAATCGTTCCTTTTCCTACATTCGCTAACTTCGCTACTTGATCCATCGTTGTTGCTTTATAACCGAATGCTGAAAAAGACTTTGTTGCAGCCTCAATAATAGAACGTTTTCGATCTATCGCCACATCTTCACCTCCAAAAATGACCAATTGGATAATATAGTCAATCAGTACATCTTTGATATTACCACACGCTTACATTGTATACAAGTTCTCTTTTTTATTATTTCCAGTATAAAAAATTCCAGTCAAGTTATATCATACTGTCCATAGTTTATCAGAAGAAAAGAGAAAAGGAAAAGGTGTTCTTGAGATATACAGCTAAACCTTACTTACAAACAACAAATTTCCCTTTTTTTCAAATAATCAAGTCAACTACCCCCACTGAGATAAAGCGTTTCAGTGGGGGCTTGAGTTCAAACACTAGGTCTTTTCGTCTATCGCTAGACAGTTTGACGCTCTAGCATTCATGCCACCTTATGGTAACACCCCAAGTAAGTTTTTGGTCGGTACTGGCAACGAACGATTGTTTTCCCACTTGCACCACCCTTTCGAAAAAGAGCAATTCTTCCTTGCAGAAGAAGCCACCACTCAGGTGAATCTGGCGTGTGCTACAAGCCCCGACAAGTCGGGTACACATGGATGGTTGACGCACCCACTAAGCTATGCACGAGGCAACAGCCTTACGTTTTTGCACTTCTAATAGAATCGGCGTTTTCACTTTAAGATTGTCATCCAATTCTACAACTCTGGATTTTTGCAATGTATTCAGCGCACCATTAATATCAGCATGGATACATGTTCCTATTTTACTTTGGTACAGACCACGAGTGATTCGTTTTCCACTAAAAAGATAATGAGTCTTATCGCCCTTAGACCAAACTGGAACCGGATCTTTATCCAGAAAACTAGCTTTTGAAGTATAGCTTTCTTCTTGTTTTAAAAATAGGATACCTTCTTTTATACATTTATTCTCAATCGCTGCCATCAGTTTATAAAAGGGGATTTGAACAAACTTTTGATTATTCTTTTTTCCCATATCAGATTTTTGTTTCCAACCAGCGTTATATCCTACGACAATCGTATCTATATTGTATGCTTTCACTTTTTTGAACAACAGACCTACTGTTTGTGAAATGTAACCATTTATTTGCCTTTCTCGTTTATGCCAAAGTGCAGCCATTTGATTCGTTACAACGCGTTTCGAAAGCCCATTTTCTATATTTTTCTGCTGGAGATTACGTATCGTTTTGTTGAAGTATTGGTTAATAGATTTTAATTTTTTTCCATCAATTAAGAACGTATCACCTGTATTCGTTGCGCAACTCACTAATCTATCTACACCTAAATCGCAACTCAAAGCGTTACTCGTAGTCGTGGATAGTTTCTTCATTTGAGAAATGTGCATTTCATATGTATAATGCACCTCAAAGAACCGACCTTTTTGCTTCGGTACAATTTCAATGTAGGAGATTTTTTTATTTCTTAAGTTTTTAGGCATGCATATTTTAATGGAACCGAATTTTTTTCTAAATGCAACATTCATCGGAATCATCCAATACCCGTTCTCATCCACTTTTGGAACTTGATAGATTTCAATAATTCGTTTGTCAGTGGAACGAGAATAATTTGGAAACTTCGGACGACCTGTGAACTTCTCAGGAGTTTTCTTCCACTGTTCCAATGCTTTAAAAAAGCTCTTCACTTCTGTAAATAAGGCTCTACGAATCGCTTGAACAGAGTTCGATTGCATGCCCGAGTAGTTCATATCATCCTGCATGGCAGTGTCTACTTCTTTGACAGTAGCCACCTTTTTATTGTTCAAGTAACTTTGTTTCATCGTGTACAATCCAACATTTCGCAACGCTTTTGAACTATGTGACATGCGCTGAAGTAAACGAAATTCTTTAGCTGTGAGGCAAGCTCGTCCGATATTCTGTTTCTGCGTGAAGCGTTGCATATTTTCTCTCTTCTTTTGTTTCCGTAATACTTTTACCGCTTTCTTTCTAGCCATTGTTTTCACCACTTTTCTTAGAGCATTCATTAAAATTATTTTTGACAAATCAATATTGGGAACAAAATGCGAACATGTTCTTCATCATAATTCCTTTTGGTTCAAGCAGCCAAATGATTATGATTATCATTATTCAATTTCGTTGTCCTACGATATATTCCCTCCTTATCTAGGGCAGATTATATCGTAAGACAAAAGAAACAAAATTGTTTCGCCTACCTGCTGCCGGCAATTCATCTCCACCTGAATTTTTGGATTTCACCCATAGCACAAATCAAATGAAGCCTTCTTGCCAAAAAGGATAAAAAAACAAGAAAATCTTTACATTTAATAGTAATATAGAAAATAGACAAGTTTATTAAAACAGTGGAGGCTTTTTCAGTCATGATGCGTGCGCTTCGTTTAAATATAAAGCAAGCTTTTTGTAGTCGTATTTCTTTAATTATGATGCTTAGTGGATTTGTTCTTATTTGCATTTATCACTATTATTATGTCATTCGTTATTTAGGAGACGCAGCGAATGGTCCTATATCAACAGATTTAAAATGGATTGGGTTTCGCGACAATGAAATGGATGTTTATTTATTATTAATGCCCGTTATTGCGAGTTTCCCCTTTAGTACAAGTTACAATTCCGATAAGTCAGATGGTTTTAAACCGTTTGTGAGTAAGGGGATTTCTATCTTTCCTTATTCAGTAGCGAAATATATCGTTACGTTTTTTTGCGGAGGATTTCTTTATACGCTTCCATTCATGTTATCGTTATTATTTTGCAAATTAACCATTCCAGACGGAACACCTACGGCTGGTTCAGGTATCATCAATGATGATGGAATGTTCGCAAACCTATATTTAGATTCGCCTCTCACTTACATTACTGTATATATCGGAATTAATTTTTTATTTGCAGGTTTAATGGCCCTTTTAGGACTTGCTGCATCTGTATGGTCACAAAAGGACTATATGGCAATTCTCTTTCCATTTGCAGTGGCCTCCATTCCGTACGTCCTGCTAAATACAATATTCCCTACAATAGGCGGAGCACCTTTTCATTTATATGACCCAAAGCAACCATTGCAAGGCATGTCACCGTACATTTTAACGATGCAATGTACTTTCTTCCTTCTCGTTAGCTTATTCATGTATATACAAGGAGTAAAGCGAGATAGAAAAAAATATAGAAGAAGACTGCAAAAAAGAGATCGATGCAGAAAAGCGTTTCAAGCAATTTCAGACTAAATCATTGAATGAATAAGAGCGTAATTTCCTAAGATAACTTAGGGAATTACGCTCTTATTATTATCTTCCCCTTTACGGCGTACCAGCCAATCCCCATAAAATAACGAATACCGCAAAATAAATCGCTTTAATACCTACAACTGAACATAATAAAATAATTGCATATTTACTTAATTCTCTTCTTGCACCTATTAATGTAAAAATGACTGCCAAACTAAACGTTATGTAAGAAAATGCTGTATTGATTAAGTTATACGTAATGTCCAAATTTTGAGTAAGTCCTGTTACCTCAGCTACAAATTGAAGCATGACGATTGTACTAAAAAAAATCGCAAGCTGATTTATTAATTTTCCATTTGTTTGTACTTGCATCGTCGCCTCCCTAAAGACGAAATATTCGATTGGCTTTGCCATGAATTTTATAAAAATGGCTTGCTTATAATTTTAATTAATAAAAAATAGAAAAACCTTTAGTAAATACAGGCTTTTCTATTTATAAAATTTACGGTGTCCCTGCCAACATCCATAAAACTACAAAAACTACTGCATATATAATTTGAATTCCTATCGCCAAGCATAGTGAAATAATTGCATATTTACTTAATTCCTTTTTAATACCCAATATAGTAAAAATCACTGATAGACCGAATGCTGTATAAGCGATGTTATTGCTTAACATGCCTGAATAATACATACCTAACGATTGCGTAAGTCCTGTTACATCAGCTAGAAACTTAATTATTATAAGTATGCTTAAAAAAATCGCTAGTTGATTCATGAATTTCCCGTTTAGTTGGGCTACCATATGTCTACACCTCCTAGCATTAAAAAGTGAATATTCAATCTATTTTACCATAAAAATCCCTAATAATGTAAAAAACGCTTAGTATATTTCTAAGCGTTTTTTACAACGATTTAAGAAGCTTTCTTCAAATCGATTTGAGCAAGTACTGGGTCGTGGTCACTTACACGTCCATGTTCTTTCATAATGTTTGAGTTTAAATGTACTGGATCTACAATTGTGTGTGGTGCGATGTTGTTTGTTACTAAAATATGATCTAACACTTGCGCATTTCCTTCATGAATGTACGTGTAACGGTTCTCTTTCGGCACTGTGTTTAACATATTCTTTAAGTTTGTTCCTTCTAGTGCTTTTAGTGGTTTAGCAAACTCAAAATCGTTCATATCCCCTAACACAACAACTGGTGCATTCGTATTCTTTTTCTGAATACCTTGTACGAATTGATTTACTTCTTGTGCCAATTGAACTCGTTTTTCTTCACTCTTTAATATGAGCGGCTGCACTTTTCCAAATGGCGTTGCATCTCCTATTTTTGAGTTTAAGTGATTTGCAACGACGACAACGTTTTGTCCTTGGAACGTAAATTCTGCCGCAAGCGGTTTACGTGTACTTTCAAATAATGGGTTTTCGTCCCCAATGCGAACGACATTTTTATCAAGTAACTTCGGTACTGCTGCTAATTTCACGCGTGATGGATTGTAGAAGAAACCGACGCGAATATTCGCTCCTGGTGCTCCTCCGTCTAGATTATTATGTGGAGCAATTTCTACATACTCATACTTTGGCCCGCGAATTTCTAAAACTGCATCAATGATACGTTTTGCGCTTAAAGAAGCATCTGTTGTACCGTCATTAATTGATCCATTGTTATCTTGCATTTCCTCTACACCGATAATATCTGGCATTTTTAAATTGTATTTAATAGAATATGCTAACGCCTTTACTTTTTCATCTGTTGTTTCTTTTTTATTCGCCGAGAAGTTTTCAATGTTATATGTAGCAACTGTTAACTTATCAAGACGAGGCTGAATATTTGCGCCTACTTGCTTAAATCCACCGTCCACTACAGTTGGTAATTCCGTTATTGGTGAAATACGGAACGCACCGTAATCATATCCGACTACCCCTGTTATATTTCCAGTGAAAGTATCTCCTACTTTCGCTACATAATCACGAGGTACTTTTACAGAAAGACGCTCTGGGTTTAATTGATTTTCATCTAATACAGGTGTACCATATTTCGTTACGACTTTATTCCCGCCATTTTCTACTGTTACATATAAATTTCCGTTTTTCTGAGGTGCAATAATTTTTGGCGTTGGCATCGTAACACGCATACCTTCTATGCTTTCATAAAAATCGATTGCATCTTCATTTGGATCAAATAAACCGAATGCATCATTATCGATAATTTGATCAGGGATTTTCACACCGTTTTCTCCAAGTACAATCGGTGCTGGTAATGGTTGATCGTTTGCGATTACAGCAACGCGGCTCGCCTTAATTTCCGTCGTCGTTAAGTCTGTTTCAAACCTTTCTGCATATCCAGGTCCAACATATTCTTCTACTACTCCATCAACTTGAATAAGATCTCCTACTGCTACATTTGCATCTTTTTTGTATACGTACATACCTTCTGAAGTAGCTGGATCATTATCTGGCTGATTATCTTCTATATAAAAACCATTTTTATCAAGTGCTGTTACAACGCCTTCCACATTGTATACTTTCTTCCCGTTGTAAGGAGAAATATGTGATTTTCCTTGAATATCATGAATACGAACTGGCTCATTGTTTACGATAATAAATGAAAATGTTGAAACTGCTGAAGAAGTAAGCCCTTCTTTTTCAGCAATTGCTTTCACTACACTATTTTCATTCACTATAATTTGTCCATTATAACGAACACTTTTATTTGTAGGGTTAGAACCATCTAACGTGTAATAGATTGTTGCTCCTTCTGTATTCGTTGTTAACGTTATCGCTGTTCCTTTCGCAACTTCTCCGCCACTAGGTGAAGCTACTACATCGCTAACACGGTTTTGTCCTTCTCCTTGAAACTTATGAGCTGTTACTGATTTTAAACCTGGGCTACTAAAATATAATTCAAGCGTCCCTGTTAAACTAACTTTCTTTCCGATATTTTCAGGATGATCTTTTACATTCACTGCTGCCCTCACATCGCCTTTTGGCAACTGAACAGGCATGATTTTGTCTGGATTCGTTTCATTTGGCGAATCCGCAATCGCTACGTTTGTATCATCAAACTTTGCTGGATCTTTCGTGTATTTAGAAGGACTTTGCGTATATCCGACAATATATCCTCCCACTACCCCCTTTGTTTTCCCTTGCTGCTTAAATACTTGAATTGCTTTTTCTACTGACATAGAAGTAGTTTCTTCTGCCTTTGCTAAAGTTCCAGTAAATGAAAGCAATAGCAAGAATGATAAAAAGATACTTAACAATTTCTTCACAGCCATTTTCCTCTCTCTATTTCATATTTTCTCAGCATTTCTATCATAACAAATGATTCGTTATATAGAATGGTATTTCGACAAGTTTTACAAAAAATTAATCTGATTTACTCGTTTTCAAACTATCATACAAAATAATAATTTTACACTTTCTACGAATGCGTTTTATAATATGAAAGAGCAAAAAACAGAAAATATCGAAATTTTATTGGCATGGAAAATGAATTCATTTGAATAGGAGTGATTGGATGGAAGTGCAAACAGAAACATACCGCGCAGCTATGAATGGAACATTAGAACGTCATTTTTCAGATATGATTGCTGTTATACCGACTAGAATTACAATTGAGCAATTAAAACAGCGGCTAGAAACTATCGCTACTAAAGTTGATGAGTTAAAAATTGTTTATAGTGATGAGACAAGCCTTATCGTGGAGTTACATATGGACGATAAAGTCATACCGTATGAACTGCATATCGATGAGGCAAATGACCCAGAAGAATATAAAATGTACAATAGACAAGATTCTACAATCGTAGATCGTAATTTTGAAGATGCGGCTTTCGGTACTGAAATTTTCACCCGTACGCTATTTGTAGGCGATGTACTGGACTGCTTTTTCCAGCAGTTACAGTTTTTATGGAACCTTGCGCCAGATTTGTTATTTGTAATTGATTCAAGTGCCGCAATGAAAGTAATATCTAGAAGCTATATTGAATATCACGTTGAAAATGAATTATTACCTGACATTCCTGACTTATACGTTATTCATTCTGTTTATGAAGACGATAAAGAAGGTGAGCCTACGCAATATTGGTTTCATACACACGGCCTTTTAAGAGCGGGCGTAACAGAAATAGAATTAATTATTCCAAATCGCATTTCTTCCTACTATGGCATTGGTGACCTCTTTCAAACATTTGCGAATAATGCCGTTGAAAATGGACAAGTCCCTATGAATGAGCCTATCGTTATCGCACATAGTCAGCAAGGTTCTATACATACCGTAGCTGTGCCGTGGGAAAAAGGTTTATCTTATATTGGGCATAAAACGAGGATGGATCAATTATCTTCAATTGAGGATGAAGAAGTGAAGCTACAGCCAATTGATGCACAAAACACATTCTTAGGCGGGATGGATGACCGAGATGAATACCATCAATCGCCATCTGTTCTCTTGTTCAAATTTGATACTTCAGAAGAATGTATCGAAAGCTTTTTCAAAGAACACGAGGAAGCTACAGGGCTCATGTTTTATAAAACAAATAGTGAAACGGCTCGTATGGCTTACAATGCGAAGAATACTTTCGGGTATTTCAGCAACATTTTTCAAATTGAACAATCAAATGAGGAGTTTCGTTTTCTCGCTAAGTTTGGCGTTTCCTATGAAGAGGGTAAAAGCGAGCATATGTGGTTTGAAATGCAACATATTACAGAAGACTTTATTCAAGGAATACTCATTAATGAACCATATTTTATAGAAGATATGAGTGAAGGAAATAGTTATCATTTAGATTTTGATGACTTAACAGAATGGGTTATTTATGCAGGAGATGCCGTTATAAAGCCAAATAACTTATATATGTTTATTGGTGAATAAGTATTTTATATAACAAACAAAACGCCTTCAATACGATTGAAGGCGTTTTTTATATTTTATTGTGCAATTAATTCAGCATGCATTACTTTCTCCAAATGAGATAATACACGCTTTGCAGCCCTCTCACCTTGATCAATACAGTCCGGAAGACCAGAACCAGCGTAAGAACTACCTGCCAAGTATATACCTGGCAACTCTTTTTCCATAAATGTTGTGAGTTTCTTCATTCGCTCGTTATGGCCTACTGTATATTGGGGCATTGCTTCTTTCCAGCGGCTTACGACTGTAAACTCTGGATTCTCTGTAATATGCATCGTCTTTCGTAAGTCTTCTAGTACAAGCTCCACGAGTTCCTCTTCTGTTTGTTCTACAACCGCTTCATCACCAGGTCGTCCAACGTAACATCGAAGAAGCGTTTTTCCTTCTGGCGTTGTATGTGGCCACTTTTTATGCGTCCACGTACATGCTGTAATTGTATAATCACTATTTCGAGAGACAACAAATCCTGTACCATCAATATCGCGCTGAATGGCTGATTTCGGGAAAGCCATTGCTACATTCGCAACTGATGTGGACGGAATGTTGCGGAAGAAACGAAACTGCTTGTACTGTGCAAACATAGATGGCAATACTTTATGTGAACTTGCCACTACGACCGCGTCCGCTTCTATTTCTTTTCCGTTACTAAGAGTAATCGTATAGCCATCACCCTGTTTTGCAACTTTTTCAATGCGAGTTCCCTTTATTATCGTACCTTCATGCATCTTTGCTTCGAGAGATTCTACGATAGATTCTAAACCTGTTTTCACTGTTTGGAAGATTCCTTTTTTCGGTTCAGCTTTCTCTTCTTTCGGAGCGAGCGTGCGCATACCGAGTGAAATACTGCGATGTTTCTGCTCAATTTGATACATTTGCGGGAATGTTGACATTAAGCTCATTTCATCAATATCCCCTGCATAAATACCCGATAGTAACGGTTCTATTAAGTTTTCAACCACTTCGTTTCCAAGACGATGTCTGAAAAATTGTCCGAGTGATTGGTCAGATACTGGCTTTGACCTCGGCATTAATAGATCAAAACTAGCTCTTAGTTTACCAATTGGGGAGAACAGCCCGGAGAATAGAAACGGCGTAATTTGCGTTGGAATTCCCATCATTGATCCGCTCGGCATTTTATGTAACCGATTGTTTACGAGGATAAATGATTGACCGGCCTGATTATTTACAAGTTCATCGCCAAGACCTAATTCTTTCGCTAATCTAGCTGCACTTTCTTTTCGTGCTAAGAAAGAATCCGGTCCGCGCTCAATTGTAAATCCATCTTTTCGAACGGTTTGAATTTTTCCGCCAAGTTTACCCGATGCTTCTATCAGTAATGTATCAATCGGCAAGTTTTTTTCATGAATATTTTTTTGTAAGTTATACATTGCTGTTAATCCAGTGATGCCTCCGCCGATGATCACAACTTTTTTCCTCAAGCAGGCTCCCCCTTTCTTCTTACAGTACAGATTCTTTTTTCTTTAATACAACATCTGTTAAACAATCAATAAATGCGTCCGACGCATTTGGCATTTCTGGACGATAATATTTCGCACCAATTTCATCCGTTACAACTTTACACTCAAAGTCGTTGTCATATAAAACTTCTAAATGTTCCGCAACAAATCCAACTGGTGCATATACGAATGAAGTATAACCGTGCTTTTCATTTAGTTCTCTCGTTAAATCTTGTACATCTGGACCAATCCAAGGATCTGGTGTGTTTCCTGCACTTTGCCAGCCTACTGCATAGTTTGCTACTTCAGCGCCTCTTGCAATATAGTCAGCTGTTTCATTTAATTGATCTGGATATGGATCGCCCATTGCAATAATCTTTTCTGGTAAGCTGTGAGCTGATACGATTAATACTGCTTTTTCACGTTCTGCGTCTGACATACCATTATATATACCTTTCACTGCATCAACCCAGTACTGGATAAATTTCGGTTCTTTATACCAGCTATCGATGCCATGAATTGTTAAGTTTCCAAGTTTCTCAGCTTCTTCTTGTGCTCGTCCAACGTATGATTTTACACTAAACGTAGAATAGTGCGGCGCAAGAACAAGTGCGATTGCATCTTGTATACCGTCGTTATGCATATCTTTCACCGCATCTTCAATGAACGGTTCAATATGTTTTAAGCCAAGATACATATGGTACTCGACTTCATCTTGTACTTCATTTAAACGCTTCTCTAACTTTTTAGCTTGCTCTAATGTAATAGTAGCTAAAGGAGAAATACCACCAATTGCACGGTAACGCTCTGTTAAATCTTCTAGCATTTCAGGACTTGGCTTTCTTCCTCTGCGAATATGTGTATAGTAACGTTCAATATCTTCTTCTTTATATGGCGTTCCGTATGCCATTACAAGCAAACCAATTTTCTTTTTCATACAGCAATGCTCCTTTACTTCGCTAACTGCCCTTTAGAGTATTCATGAATAAATGTAGTTAAACGTTTTAATGTATCTGGATTTACTTCTGGGAATACACCGTGTCCTAAGTTAAAGATATAACCCGGCTGTTTCATCCCTTGATCTAAAATACCTTTTACATGTTCTTCAATAACAGACCATGGCGCAAGTAAGAATGACGGGTCCATATTACCTTGTACTGCCTTGTGAACGCCGCGTGCACGTGCTTCTTCAATTGGTAAACGCCAGTCTAAACCGACTACATCAAGCGGTAAGTCGTGCCATTCATTTACTAAGTGTGCAGCTCCTACGCCGTGCATAATCATCGGTACACCCATCGTGCGAACTTCTGCAAAAATACGCTCCATTGCTGGTTTAATAAATACGCGGTAATCTGCTACGTTTACTGTTCCAACCCAAGAATCGAAAATTTGAACTGCTTTTGCTCCTGCGTTAATTTGCGCTTTTAAATATGTAATAACCATATCTGCTAGTTTATCCATTAATGCGAACCAAGCTTTTGGCTCTGCATACATGAACGCTTTCGTATTATGGTAGTTACGAGATGGACCGCCTTCAATCATATAGCTCGCTAATGTAAATGGAGCTCCTGAAAAACCGATTAACGGTACGTCTAACATTTCTGTCGTTAATAAACGAATTGTATCTAATATGTACGGTACGTCATCTTCTGGATTGATTTCCCCTAGTTTTTCTACATCTTGTAAAGAACGGATTGGATTATCAATAACTGGGCCAATACCTGATTTAATTTCTACATCCACACCAATTGCAGGTAGTGGTGACATAATATCTTTATAAAGAATTGCTGCGTCTACGTTATATTGATCAACTGGCAGTTTTGTAACGTAAGCACATAACTCTGGATTATGTGTAATTTCAAATAAAGAATACTTTTCTTTTATCTTTCTATATTCCGGCTGCGAACGACCTGCTTGACGCATATACCATGCTGGTACATAATCAGTACGTTCCCCCCTACATGCTTTTAAAAATGTCTCATTTATAGTTCTTACCAAGACCCTAGCTCCCTTCCTTACCACAATGCTTCGAATACGTTCGATATTTATCTTTTTTTACTATACAGCTTGTAAAAACAAAATGCATAATATTATGTACGTTGTTCATTAAATTGACACAAACATTCTTAAAAACGCTTACTATTTTCACAACATTCTTATTATAACACAGAGAAAAACTATGGTTTAGCTACTTTTGACTTTTCTCCTTCGCGATTCGTTTGTGTGTTATATGGTACAACGTAAAAACTCGGTTTTGAAAAGATGTTAACGAACTTTTCCTCATATTCCCCGGCACCATTTACAGTACCTACATGCGTATGAATTCCATTTTCCACTCTATAAATACGATACATAATTCTTTCATCTGGAAGTGGTGTCCAGCTTAATTTCGCTTTAAATAAACCGAAAGGGCTAAATGCTAATTTCATTTTCACATCTTCAATCTTGCGCAGCCGAATTGGAGCACCGATTGTTTCCACACCTTCCGGTTTCCTAAACTGCTCTTTCTGTTCTACATTTGCTTTCGTTAAAATTTTCTTAAACAATTTTGTTGCTGATGCACTTTCTCCTTGCAACTGATGCTCTTTATCTATGCGGTCATAACCAATCCAAACAGCGCCTACTAAATTTGGCGTATAGCCAACGAACCACATATCCCTCGCCCCATTATCGTCATTTGGTAAGGAAGTTGTACCTGTTTTCCCAGCTAACGCTCCGTTATATACACCGGCTTTCGCTGTCCCTTCCTTTACAACTCCTTCTAACATTTTCGTCATATACCATGCCGTTTGTTTCGAGAAAATTTTCGTTTCTACTTTTGGCGATTCTCCAATAACTGCGCCGTGTCTATTTAACACTTTGTCAATCACGTGCGGCTCAATAATAGCGCCATTTGCTAAAAACGCACGATACATTTTCACAAGATCAAATGTTGAAACACCATTTTTCAATCCGCCAAGCGCTGTACTTAAGCCTGCATCAGCAATCTGAACATTTCCTTTCTCTAAATATTGCTTTCCTTCTTCTACCCCTAACTCATTTAATAAAGAAACTGCCGGTACATTTGCTGACTCTACAATCGCATCGTACATCGTCATTTCTTTCGAATACTCATGGTTATAATTTTGAGGTTCATACCCTTCAAAAGAATGTCTTTCATTCTTTAATAAAGAATACGGATTATACTTTTTCGTTTCGAGTGCTGGCGCATAAACGATAAGTGGTTTTAGCACAGAACCGGGCTGTCTTTTTGCAAAAACACGATTGAACCCTCTCGGAACGTACTTTCTTCCGCCAATCGCCGCTTTAATGCCGCCTGTACGATTATCCATTAATAAAAAAGCACCTTGCGCTCCCTCTTCTTTCCCAGGGAAATTCCTTGCATCTTGAAACTGGTTATATGCTACCTTTTGAATCTTTTCATCCATCGGTACAACAAACGTATACCCTCCGCGAAGTACTTCTTGATGAGACAATCCGTATAAACGTGCTGCTTCATCTATGACCATATCAATATACGGCATATATGCGAGCTCATTCTCATCTAAGTTTTTATAGAGAGCGATTGTCTTTCCTTGATAACGTACGCTTTCTTCGGCAGTCAAATAGCCTTGTTTATGCATAAGTGACAATACGAGATCCCGACGCTCCTTACTCTTCTCTGGAGAAAAATAAGGTGAATAACCGTTTGGCGACTTCGGAAGACCTGCAAGCATTGCTCCTTCTTCTACTGTTAAATCTTCTACATTTTTATTAAAATACAACTTTGCTGCAGCTTGAATACCGTAAGCTCCATGGCCAAAATAAATATGATTCATATACATTTCAAGAATTTGTTGCTTCGTATATTTTTGCTCTAATTGAAGAGAAATTGCGACTTCCTTCAACTTGCGCGCAACTGTTTTTTCACGAGTTAAAAAAACGTTTTTAGCAAGTTGCTGCGTAATCGTACTGCCGCCTTCGACCTTCTCTCCAGCTAACGTGTCTTTATACAGAGCGCGGAATATAGACGGATAATCGATTCCTTGATGCTCATAAAAACGAGAATCCTCTACCGCAACAAACGCCTGCTGCACATATTTTGGAATTTGTTCGATTGGTACGAGGTCTCTATTTTCTACGTATAATTTCGTAATTTCTTTCCCTTTCTGGTCAACGATACGTGATGAAGAGTGGAAAACGAGCTGTTTTTCATCCATCATATAGCCACCAGCTAACACGATAAGTTTATAAAGTACAATCGCTAATACAAGCGTTGCTAACCCACCTAATAAAGTCCACTTTACTTTCTTCATACATCGGCCTTCTTTCCAAATGATGGTACATTTATTATTTGAAAAAGAAGTATCTTTATGTATATAATCTTCGAAGTTTTTTAAGAGAGTTGATATAATAGAAACAAACGATTAAGGGGGCATTAAAATGAAGGCTATTATTTCATACGAAACACCTCTAGAACAAGCACATTTCACTGCAAAAAATGATGAAAAAAATATGTTTTATAAAGAAAATACAGAAGAATCTGTAGAAGGTTCTCTTCAGTATGACGTACTAGACGCTGTTGGCGAATTTAAAGGACAACCTGGCTATATCGTTTGTAACAACATTTCTGTAACAGATGAAGGTCGCCCAGTATTTGAAAACCGTTTTAAAAACCGCGCAGGCCTTATTGAAAACGAACCAGGATTCCAAGCGATCCGCGTTCTACGCCCATTAAGTAACGATACATATGTCATCTTAACGATGTGGGAAACAGAGCAAAACTTTAAAGACTGGACAGAATCACGTTCATTCGAAAACGCTCATAAAAAACGCCCCGCACAAGCAGAAGGACAAGCTCCAGCGCATCCACATGCAGAACAGCAAAAGAGTATTTTCTCTCGTCCGTCATTTGTGACTACTTTTGATGTGTTAGTTTAAGTTTTGGAGTTTGGAGTTCGCGGTTGTCGGTACATGAAATTAATATCAGCGATTTTCCGGATATATCGGCGCAACTCGAAATATATCAGCGATTTTTGAAATATATCGGCGCAACTCAAATTATATCAGCGATTTTTCAGATATATCGACTTATCGACAAATCACGACACAAAAAAAGGCAACACCGTTACGCACCGGTGTTGCCTTTTTCTTTATACCAATTATATATACGAAGCGCATCTTCTTTTTGCATATGCTTCACTTTATATACATGCCCCGCTACTGATACGACAGCTGTACATAACTCGTCTTTCTTTTGAAAATACGATTGATTGTATCCTACTGCTTGAACATGCCTTCTTCTCATGATTCCTGTATATTTCGCAAGACCTCTGTGCACCATGATTAACTGATCGCCTCGTATCATATATCCGCCACTTTTATACCGGGCGTATGAAAGTAACGTAAATATGATAAATAGTGGTATCAAGGTGAATAACGCAATATTTTGCTTAAAGTATATACTCGCGCCGGCGATCGGCACAGCAAGCACTGCACTTGTAATCCAGCCCATTATGATGTAACGACGTAATGCAGCCTTCGGTAAATGAACGATTTCCTCTTCCATTTCATACGGTAACTGCAAATACGTAAGTAACTGCTGGACACCTTTCTTTTTCATAAAGGGATGTAGCATTACTTCATTTCCAGCCGCTTCTATACTTTGAATAACTTCTACTTCAACAGAACAATAACCGAAAGGCTGGCGGAGAATTCCCTCTTTCACCGTAATCGCTTGAATACGGTGTAATTTTAACACAAACTCTTTCTTATCAAATAATCCTTGCACGATGCGAACTTCATTTCCGTTTCGCTCAATTTTAAAGTTCGCATATTTTAACGCATAGCCTGCTGTTGAAATGACCCACGACACTGCCATTAAAATCGCCGCCATAACGATTAATTCATATACACCGTTATCCATCACATACGCTTCTACTTTATTGATAAGCCATTCTGGTAGAAATTGATTAAACTCTGTGTAAAGGATGACTAACATAGAAAACACTAATCCGAATCTACCAGATGTAATAGATGCTGCTAAAATTTCTTTCGCTGTTAACTGATAAACCGTCTTACTTCCTTCTTCCGCAGGCGGTTCTTCACTCACAATGCTTCTCTCTTTATGTAATAAAGAAATCAGTTCCTTCGCTTCATCTTCTCTAATCCCCGCTAACATTACTTCTGGCTCAGTACCGCCGCCGGCTACTTCAATATTTAATTTCGTCAGTCCGAGCACTTGATAAATGATGTTAGAAGATGTACTAATATTTTGCACACGTTCTTTATTTAAATAACTTTCTTTCTTAACGAACACACCGTGCTTTATATGTAAAATATTATTTTCAACCCAGTACACTTTAAAATACCATTTTATCGCTGAGAAAATTGCCATAATAAATAATATGGCTAAAAGAACGAGATGAAAGAAATACCAAGGTTTTACTTGACCATCTGATTTAAATAAAACAAGAAAAATAAAAGGCAATAAACCCGCAATTCGAATACCTAATAAGATCGTGATCGGATGTTGCCTCTTATACATCCTCATCACTCACTTTCGCAAGTTCTCCAATTTGTCTTTTCAGCTGCTCTGCTTCTTCTTTCGTTAAGCCTGGAATACTATGAGAAGTTGCTGCTGTTGAAATATGTAATTCTGCTAAATTGTACTTTCTCATAATCGGGCCCTGTTCAATCGTTACGTGCTGCACACGAATCATCGGAATAAGCACACGTTTTACAACGAACATTCCCTTTTGAATCTCAATCTCTTCTTCATTTAATCTGTAACTATAATAGCGCTGACGTAAATTTGGAAATACAAAATAATCGAGCGGAATAAATAGAATAGCTCCTGTGACTAACAAGCCAAACAACCAACCCCACCAATTAAAATTGATCATAAAAAAGAAATACGCAATTACGACTGCTAGTATAACTGCCGCCCCAATTAAAGCATGAATTCGCCACACTTTCAGCATATTAGAATGAATCTCCCTTTCTAACGGCTGCATCTCATCACTCCAATTATATGAATGTATTACTTATATATTAGTTGGTATATACATTTTTGTAAAATTATAGTTTTTTTACATCGTATCGAGAACTTCTTTAAAATTCCCTTCATTAATGGAATACACTTGAAACTGAATGTAATCTATCTCATTCGTATCTGGCTTAGCAAATGGCAAAATGTTAAATCTAGAAGCCGATCTTCCTAGCATATCTACAATCATAAGAGAAACGTCAATATACTCGAAGTCTACACAGAATACGACTGCTTCTCCCGTACATTCATACTCTTTAATCGCATCATAAGACTTATTGGCACTAATTAACATTACTTTTAATAGTTGGTTCAAATTTTCTGGTTTAAAATTAATCATATACGTGGCTCCTTTTTCAACAAAACACTGCAAAAATAGTGTAATCTTATACTTTCATAGCTTCACACATCAATTATATTAAAAATAAAGCTAGTTTTTTATAAATTTTTTGATATAATTACTTACGGGAAAAGGGAAGAATTTTGTCTTCCCTTGTGTTTTTATTTGCATCTAGTACTTTTGCTAGATGCTTTTTTTTATGCTAAAAAAGGTACCCTCATATACTTTGAGGATACCTTTTCCATCAATTTAGTGCACTTCAACAATCGTACCATCTTCAAATACTTTAAATACGCCCGTAAATCCTGATCCAGCTGCGCCTTCTATTTTATATGTCGTACGCACTCTAATTTGATAATATTTCTTTCCATTCTCTACTTGCGTATTTTCTAGCGTGTAATCATAGTCTTCTTTATATTCATTTTTAATATATTCTTTCGCTTTCTCAAAAGTAAATGCATCTTGAGTCTTTCCTGTCTCTACTTTTTGGTTCTTTTCTGCTTCTACCTTTTGATTCTTGTCAGTCTCAGGTTTTTGGTTCTTTTCTGTTACTACCTTCTGATTCTTTTCAGTTTCAGGTTTTTGGTTCTTTTCTGTTGCTACTTTTTGATTTTTTTCTACCTCAGTTTTTTGAGTCTTTTCTGTTGCTACCTTTTGATTCGTTACTACATTTGTTTTTTGTGCTTTCGCTGCTTCACTCTTTGCCGTGTTTTCTTCTTCATTCATTTTAGTAACTAATCCTACCGCTTTTTTATTATATTCTTCAAGATTTTTGTTACCTTTTGTTTCTGCAACTAGCTTATTTAAGATTTCTTTCGCTTCTGCATAATTTTTCTTATTTATTAACTCTTCACTTTTCATCAGTTGCTCACTATACTTCTTGTTTTGCTCTAAGATAGCTAGTAATGCTGTGCGTTCTTCCTTTGCTTGTTTTACAAGCGTAGCATTTCCATTCTTCATGTTCTCTACTTTTTCAAATGACTTGATTGATTCTTCTATCTTTGTTTCTTCTTTTAACTTCACTGCTTCAATCATTACTTTCGTTTGTTCCACAAGCATCTTTGCATCTGAATCGTCTTTTTTCTCATCTAGCGCTTTTTCAAATGATGATAGGGCATTTTTATATTCTTTATTCGTTAACGCTGTCTTCCCTTCATCCATTGCTTTGTCAAAATTTCCATTACTACATCCAGCTAACATGAAAAACGTAAGTCCAATTACCATTAATAACTTTTTCATTTTTTCTCCTCCTATATATCCCTAAAACGATAACAGCATATGTATAAAAGTCTGTGTAGTAATTAGACTGAAAATAAAGATGTACTTTGTGTGTGGGAAAGGAAGTACATTTCATTTACTATCATTACTTAAAACTCCTAAATAGTTGGTAGTTGGTTTTCTTCTTCTTTTAAAGACAGAAAGGAATTTTAATCATGTGCGTAAAGCTCTCACCAGGCTCTTTACTACACACACTCTTATACACATAGAAAAACTTTTCGAACTTTATATATCTTCTGACTATTCGATACACACTCCGATTTGTAACATACCGAAAAACAAAAGAAAACAAACCGCAACATAAGTTACAGTTTGTAACTATTTTGTAACATAAATGTAACATATGATTTTTAAACATACAATAGTTTTTTTTACATTATTTTCCCCACCTTCTATGTTTTAAAGCGTTAATCCGGTTCTAATCCTTAATGTAATACGTATTTTCATAACAATCGCGCTAAAAAAAGAATTTACATTTTTGATTAAATTGAAGGATATACCCCCTTAAAAAGAAAAAATACGCTATTCTTTCCTATGAGCCTATAGGAAGAAAGAATAACGTATTTTTCAAAAATGAGTTCTTTTATACAAACGCTTTAGTTCTATATCACAATTAAAAGGGCAATCAACGCTAATATAGCTGGAAGCCCTTGTTTCACAATAATTGATTTATTAGATGTGAAACCACCGAACAGAGCTGCTACTACCACACATATTACAAAGAATAATTGAACCATATAACCAATTGAATTGAAACCAAGTATAAGTCCCCAAATGAGACCAACGGCTAAAAACCCATTATATAAACCTTGGTTTGCAAACATAATGGCTACGTTTCGATCTCCTTCTAAATGCTCCGGTAATTGAAAAGCACGTTTTGCCACTTTTGAATTCATAAAAAACATTTCGAGGATCATGATAAATAAATGTTCTAATGCTACGATCCCGACTAAAATAGCTGCGATTATTTCCACAGTGTTGTGCCCCCTCTATCTTCGCTTTAATCTTATAGCTTATATAAAAATCCGACATCGTCTGAATAACACGTTTTCGAAAATTCCTCCTTCTTACTTATTAAAACATTAATTGATATATCAATATTTGATGCATCAATTAATATACAACTCCTCTTTTAGTTTTGCAAGTTTTTTTGCTCAATTCGTTTTATCCCATTTTAATGGGCAGTAAGACCCCCATCTCAAAATTCAGCGAGAGCAAAGAATTTAGGTGGGGATCAACTGCCCATTAAAGTCCGATTAATTCAACTAATAATCAGTGCGGATGAAGAAAACCCACACTGATTAAAGTTTCACCTTATTTTGTTCCATCATCTTTAAATCAATTCAAATCCTATGTTAGCTCCCTAGAAACTATACTGTTTATAAAAGGAATCAGCTATATCGTCAAAATATATTATTCATTATTTTCACATAAAAAACAGCCCGCCTTCCGCAAAAGACGAGCCATTCCACTTAATTCTCAATTATTCTCTTCTTATACCAATCCTGCATTCTCTCCGCATCTTCTACTCTCGTATGCTCTAATTTATAATTCGATGATGCGTTAGAGAACTTATACGTACATAAATCCGCGCGGCGCTGGAAATAGGATTGCGTCTTCTCCATTGATTGGACGTGTCTTCTTCTAACAAGTCCTGTATATTTGCCAACGCTGCGATATACAAGCGTAATTTGCTCTCCGTTTACACCGTAACCATTTGTTTTAAATGTTGCGTATCCAAGTGTAAAGATGAGGATCGCAAGCGGAATGAGTGCCCACATGATGAAGTGCTTTTCAAAGTATATACTTATTCCAATAAGCGGGATAGCTATCATTGCGAAGAAGATGAAGCTATCAATGAGATAGCGACGTAATGCTGTTTTTGGTAATGAAATAATATTTGTATGAAGTTCGTATGGTAATTGTAAATGCGCGAGTAACTGTTGTACTCGATCTTTTCGAATGATTGGGTGGAGTGTAACTTTTTCTTTTTCGTCACCCGTTCCCTTACTTTGAATCACTTCTACTTGCACAGCACAATAACCGAATGGCTGACGTAAAATACTTTCTTTTATCGTAATCCCTTGAATACGATGTAACTTTAGGACAAGTTCTTTTTTCTCAAGTAATCCTTGTGAAATGCGGACTTCGTCATTTCTTCGATTTACTGTGAAATCTCCATGTTTTAGCGCATACCCGATTGTAGATATAATCCACGAAAGGACAAGCAAAATAGCTACCATGAAAATCCAGCCATATATATCATGTTTCATTACATACGACTTTACGCTATTCTCTATCCATTTCGGAATATACTCATCTACTTGGTGATACACGAAAAAGATTAACGAGAATAATAGCCCAAACTGACCCGATGTAACAGAGGCTAGTAAAATTTCTTTCCAAGTCAATTTATATTCTGTCGTTTGTTTTTCTTCTGTAACGATTTCTTTTTCTATTGCATGTTCCGCTTTTTCGTCTAGCGTTCCTTCTGCTTTCACTTCTGGAGTTGGCTCATTTAGCAAAGCAATAAGCTCAGTTGCCTCTTCTACTGTAATACCGGCTAAGCTAACCTCCGCATCATCGCCCCCGCCAGCTGTTTCAATTTGGATTTTCTTTAAGCCAAGCATTTGATATAACACGTTAGAACTTGTATTAATCGTTTGAACACGTTCTTTATTTAAGTAGCTCTCCTTCTTCACGAAGAGACCTTGTTTCACATGTAATACGTTATTTTCAACCCAATACGTTGTGTAATACCATTTTTCAAACGCTGAAAAAACGGTGAATAAACCGAATGCAGCGGGAATTAAATACCAAAACGGAAATTTTCCGTTTAAACTAAACATGAAAATAAAGAGTGGGATAAAGTCTGTTATTTTTAATTCTAATAACATCGTGATCGGATGCTGCCTCTTATACATCCTCATCACTCACTTTCGCTAATTCTGCGATTTTCGTTTTCAACATTTCCGCTTCATACATCGTTAAGCCTGGGATGCTGTGAGAAGTTGCTGCTGTTGAAATTTGTAATTCTGCTAAACCGTATTTTCTCATAATCGGCCCTTGTTCAATCGTCACGTGCTGTACACGAATCATCGGTACTAATACGCGCTTTACGACGAAAAGACCGTGTTGAATTTCAAGTTCTTCTTCATTTAGTTGGTAGCTGTAATAACGCTGACGTAGTTTCGGGAATAAGAAGTACGAAAATGGCGCGAACACAACTGTTAGTCCAATCATCACATACAAAATCCACGCCCACCAATCAAACTTTATCATGAGGAAAAGGTACGCTAACATGACGAGTATACCTATTCCTTCTTCAATTAAAGCCCGAATTTTCCACACCTTGACCATGTCAGGGTGAATTTCATTTTTCAATGGCTCCATGTAACCACTCCAAATCTAGTAATCTAATATATAAATAGTCTCAATCTATATTTTACATAACCTTACAGAAAATTGAAATTTAATCTTCTTTCTTCTCAGGAATAAAATATCCGAACCAAAGTAGCCAAATGAAACCGATTAACTTCATCCAATTTCCATCCGCTTGAAAAGCTTCTATCATGCCTGGAATTTTATACACCCCAATAAACCCAAGAAAACCGAGCCACCAGTTTTTTTGCATTTTCATCTTTACTCCTCCTTCATGACGTTTTTCACATTCCGAATCCAAATTTCTTTATACTTTAACTGGAATCCCATGAGCATGTAGTTGCTCATATTATCGATCACGAGCGCTAACGTATGAGCATTTTCTTCCGTTGCCTGTTGTGACACAACGTCAAGTCCCACACCTTTCTTCAATAAATCATGGAAACCATTTAAAAACTCTTCTTGTATTTCAAATAAGCGTTTCTGATACTTTTCATTTCGCGATGCAGTTACGATGAATTCATTTATAACGCGTAATATTCCTTCTTGTCCTTCATACTCAGAAAGCATATGTAAACCATCTGAAATTAACTTTTCTGCAAAATTTTCTTTCGTATATTGCTCTTTATCAAAATAACTCACGAAATGATACCCAGAAAAAATTTCTTCAAATAAAAAGTCCACTAACGCTTCTTTAGAAGAAAAATGATAATAAATAGCCGGTTTTGAAATACCTACCTCTTTCGCAATCATGGAAAGACTCATTTTCTCAATACCGTGCTCTGCCATAAGTTTAAATGACGCCTCTACAATGTTTTGCGATGTTTGTAAATTCTTTGTCATACTGTACCTCACTTATTTTTACTTACCGGTCGGTAAATAAATTGTAAAATAAAAAATTATCGTTTGCAAGTTTGATTTAAAACTACATATTACTTTCTCCATTTACTTTATGAATCAGAATCATATTCCTCCATAATTACTACAGTAATCTTTCATCCAATTAAACTACAACAAGCACCGTTGTCAGTGCTTGTTGTAATCTAATATTTAGGCCCCATGTAATCATAACTTTGATCTAACGCTTTTAATAAATCAATCGCACCCTTTAACTCTCTTTTATCAGACTCTAATTCTTCCATTCTTCTTTCAATATCTTTTTTGAAAGATTCTAAATCGCTAATGGCTTTTTTCCCTACTCCAAGTTGAGACCAGCTTGATAAGAGTAAATTATGTACATTACTTACAACCCTTTTATTATGGTTTAAGTCTTGAATCATCTGGTCAAATTGTTGTAAAGCTTGGTTCAATGCTTCTTCATTTAAGTAGATTCTCGGCATCCTAATCTTCTCCCTTAATATTGTTGATCCGTCTTCTTATAATCATCGGCTTTCTTCTCAATAAAATCTGAAATTTCCGTTGCTGTTCGTATGTACCAAAAACTTAAATGCTCTACATGTGCACGTATATTATTTACTTTAGCCTCTACCCGTCTACTTTCAGCCGTTTCTAATAATGTCATCATATTAGAAATTAACCTTGGTACTCTATCTTGAAATTCTTGTGCGTTTCGCTTCATATCTCTTACAGCTTGTTCTAGATTCTCTACAACTACACGAATTTCTCCCCCGCCTAATAACTTACCAGGTGAATCATATACTCTTTCCCCTGTATCTAAATTCAAAAGATATGAACTCGACAAATTCCCATCTTTCCCCATCTTGAAATACTTATTATTTTGATAATGAAATCCAGGTTTATCTTTTACGGAGTCCAAAAAGCGATTAGCTTCAAACAATATTCTTTGTTCCAATGGTAATTTAGAAAGGTCTTCTTTCGTAACAGGTGGTGTAACAGCATAAGTTGAACCTATATGACCATCATATGGACCAAAAGGACCATAACCGATTGAATCTGATCCGTGAACAATCGAGACAATTCTACCTTTAAATTCTCCATTATTAGCTCTTTCTTGTAAATCAGGCGGTAACAAATGTTTTGCACTCGGTGCATTCCATGACATACATCTTACATTATCATTAGATGCCGCTGCATATTCCGCTAAAGCTCCCCCTAACGAATGACCCGTCGTATATATCTCTACATCATCCCTGTCCTTGTATGTATCCGTTACTTGTTTCATGACCCTTTCAGCTTGTTCGAATTGATTATGTGTTTCCCAGCGCTGATTCTCTTCATTCCAATATTTCTTTGAACCTTCATTCTCAGTCCCTGCTACTGGAGGTGCTGCTGGTTCATGAACACCTTCTCGTAATACAAAATGATTCGTATCCGTTTTTAAATCCTTCATACCTTCCCCTGGCTTCATCGGAATGCCTAAAGAGTTTTTCTCTATAATTTTATCCCCTTCTGTTCCTCGGAAAGCTACCATAACTTGCTTTTTCCCATCCACATCTCGTTCAAAGACTACTGCGTCCATTCCGGTTTGTTTGTCGTGGAATGTTTCTCCCTTTTCCCATGTTTGTAAACTTCGACCATCTTTATTGGTAATAACAACTTCTTCATCAATATCTTTATCAGATTTATACGCAGTGTCTGCTAATTGATAGAAAGTAGAATCTAAAACTTCATTTTTATTACTCAAAACATTTCCCTCCTACAACATTTGATATATTCTTATAATTAAGATAACATTTATGGAGGATAAATATGGATATTACTATTAAAAAATTTAGTTTTTGTTTATTATTTATACTTATTTTAAGTACTTTAGGAGGATGTACTATGGATCAAAAAAACAATGAAGAAAAAGTAGTAAAAGAAGCAAAAGCGACAACCATTACATACTTTAAGGAAAAGCAAGATTTGGACGTAGTAATTACTGGGCATGAGTTTGGTCCTAAAGACCTACAATCCATTTATATCTCTGGGCATGTCAAAGATGATAAAGACAAAACATTTAATATAACTATTCAATATAGCGGAGATAAATACACGATAGGTTCAATTTCTAAAAGTAAAAGTTTAAAATTAAAATACTAACTTCCCATAATTTTCATCTAAATCATTCCTATATGCTCCCAAGGATTTTTAAATAGTTTTTATAAACGGACATGTTAAAGATAACAAAAATAAGATTTTTTCTATGGACGAAGAATATGATGGAGGAGAATATCATATAAGCTCTATGTCTCACTCCAAAAATTTAGAGCTTAAAAACTAATAATCTGGGCACTTTAGAGTGCCTTTTCTTTATGCTTCACCACACAATGTTCAGTGAATATAAAATTTAGTAAAGAGGAATATAACGCACTATTAATGGAGTGATTATTCGTGAAAAAACATGCTATAAGATTATTCTTTATCTTTACACTTATCCTTTTAGGTGGATGTACGGTAGATCAAAAGAATGAGGAACAACAAATAGTTAATAAAGCAACAGAAACAACCATTCAGTATTTTAAAGAAAAAGAAAATCTAGACGTAGTGATTACTAAACATCAATTTGCCCCGAAGGACTTTCAAAGTGTTTGGGTTTCAGGACATGTGAAAGATGATAAAAATAAAAAATTCTCGGCAGATGTTGAATACGCTAATGATTATCACATCGGTTCCATTTCCACATCTGAAGGTTTTGATTTAAAACAATAAATCTAACGGTTTCACTTCAACATAACTAGTTAAGTTTGTTTCTTTCATTCAGGAGTGTCCCTTATAAGAAAGAAAAACTAAAAAACACCTGCTACCAGAAAAAGTGAGTGCTTTTTTCACTAAAAACATTCCTTCTATCACGATATTTTATATAATCAAGATGTCATTATTGGAGCACAAATATGGATATTAAAATTGAAAAATTTAGTTTTCATTTATTATTTATACTTATTTTAGGTACTTTAGGGGGATGTACTATGGATCAAAAAAATACTGAACAACCAATAGTTGAAAAAGCAAATGAAACAACCATTAAATATTTTAAGGAAAAAGAAAATCTAGATGTAGTAATTACTGGATATGAATTTGCTCCGAGTGATTTTCAAACTGTTTTTATAAAAGGACATGTTAAAGACGATAAAACTCAAGCATTTACATTGCATGTCGAATATGGAGATAGTGATTATAGAGTCACTTCTAGAACATATTCTGAAAGTCTAGAATGAAAAAACTAGGTCATTAGATACTCACTAGAGGCTCTTTTTAGTTACCATCATACAGCAATGTCATTTCATTATTTAACTTCAGTCCATTTAAAATTAAATTCTCCCCCAAAATCATTCGTCACAAGCACTTTAATAGACAATTGTTATAAGTATGAGCGTCCCGTTTGATAGAAAGGAGCTACTGCACCATCTTCTAACAAGATTTTTTCCTTTTGTATCATCGCTTCCCAACATGCTTTTTCATCACCACGATAAGCAAACCTTGACAGCTAATAATAACTAGAATCTAAAACTTTATCATTTTCCTTCAAAACATCCCACTCCCAGATAATTTAATATATTCTAAATATAGAATAACATTAATGGAGGGGTTTTGATTGAAAAAAAATGGTATAAGATTATTCATTATCCTTACACTTATCCTTTTAGGAGGATGCAGTATGAATAATAAAACAAATGAAGAAAAAGAAATAGTAGCAAAGGCAGAAGAGGTAACCATTAAATATTTTAAAGAAAGAGAGGAGCTAGATGTAGTAATTACAGGACATGAGTTCTCCCCCAATGATTTTCAAACTGTATTTATAGATGGACACGTTAAAGGAGATAAAAGCAAAACGTTTGGGGTAGGTGTAGAATATGGGGGTGGAGAGTATAATATAAGTTCTAGATCATACTCTAAAAATCTAAAATTAAAAGAATAATCATTAGACACTCACTAGAGTGTCTTTTTTACGTAAAATATTTTAGCATATGAATTTTTTTCTTAACAAAATGATTTGTATCTGTTTTTAAATCCTTCATACCTTCCCCTGGCTTCACCGGAATGCCTAAAGAGTTTTTCTCTATAATTTTATCCCCTTCTGTTCCTCGGAAATCTACCATAACATGCTTTTCCCCATTCACATCTCGTACAAAGACTACTGCGTCTATCCCAATTTATCGTGGAATGTTCCTCCCTTTTCCTATGCTTGTAAACTTCGACCTTCTTTATTGGTAATAACAACTTCTTCTTCAATATCTTTATCAGATTTATACGTTGTGTCTGCTAATTGATAGAAAGTAGAATCTAAAATTTCATTTTTGTTACTCAAAACATTTTTCTCCTACAACATTTGATATATTCTTATAATTAAGATAACATTCATGGAGGATAAATATGGATATTAAAATCAAAAAAATTAGTTTTTTTCTATTCTTTATATTTATTTCAAGTATTTTAGGGGGATGTACTATAGATCAAAAAAATACTGAACAACAAATAGTTGAACAGGCAGAAGAAAGGACAATCCAATACTTCAAAGAAAAACAAGACTTAGATGTAGTAATCACTGATTATAGATTTGGTCCAAGTGATTTACAAGGTATCTTTATCTCCGGCTATATAAAAAATGATGAAAGCAAAACATTTAATATTACAATAGAATATGGTGGAGATGAATATACAATAGGTTCTATCTCTACAAGTGAAAATTTACATTTAAAATAATAAAGAAAAGGCACTCTTTTAAAGAGCCCTTTCTTTATCCCCCACCACACAATGTTCTGTGGATATAAAATTTAGTGAATAGGAATATAACGCAACATTTATGGAGTGATTATTCATGAAAAAATACGGTATAAGATTATTCTTTATTTTTACACTTATCCTTTTAGGAGGATGCACTATAGATCAAAAGAATGAGGAACAACAAATCGTTAATAAAGCAACAGAAGAAACCATTCAATATTTCAAAAAAACAGAGGGCTTAGATGTAACAATTACTGATCATGAATTTGGACCAAAAGACTTTCAAACTATCTCTATATCAGGCTATGTGACTAATGATAAAATGAAAGAATTTACTGCTTCAGTTGAATACGCTAATAACTATCATATCAGTACCATTTCAACCACGAAAAATTTTGAACTAAAACACGATTAGTTAACGATTTGTTTTATATTATTTCTTTATAAAAAATAATATAAAAAAATTTCAGGAGATACATATGGATAAATCAAAAAAGAAAAGGTTTATAATTTTAATCATTTTAGCAATTATATTTTTAGCTATAGGTTGTACCGCATCATTTATTCATAATAGAAATATTACAAAAGAAAAAGCTACTGAGGTTGCAATACAGCACATGAAAAAAGAAGAAAATATTGATTTCGTGGTAACCGATGTCAAAATCGAACACTTAGCACGTGCAGGCTTTATTACTGTCTTAGGATTCGACAAAAACAATAAACAAAAAAAACATTACATTGTAATAAATCAATCCCAAAACTATAAAGTCGAATATTTGGGCGACGAATAAAGTGAAACTTTAATCAGTGGAGATTTTGTTCCTCCCCATTGATTATTAGCAAAAGAAGCACTTTTATAAGCGCTTCTTTTAATTTAATATTTAGGACCCATCATCATAAATTGATTTGAGAAAGCTTCCATTGCTTTTCTATATCTCTCTAAATCATCTTGTATTTTTCTAAACTCATCAATTCTATAGACTAGTTCTTTATCCACTTCACTTAATCTTCTTTCAATTTCTTTTGCTGTATTCCCTTCCCAGTTATGTGTCAATAATACTTTAATTGAGTTCACGTTTTTTCTATGATTCTCCAAATCTGAAATACATGATTCTAAATCATTTTTTGCGCCTATCACATCAACAGCATGTGCAATAACGTCATAATTTTTCACAAAAAATCCCTCACTTAATTTTGTTCATCCACATTTTTAAAGTTATCTGCTCGTTGTTCAATAAAATCGGCTTCTGAACGAATACGCTCCATATATCCCCTTTGGAATCCGTATACGCTATATGTAACTGTATTAATTAAATTCCCTTCTACGCTAGCTGGTGATTGCTGTAAAATATTAATAATTTTGTTACTCGCTTGTACTAATTTTTGATTAATATCATCAATTTCTCTTTTTAAATCTTTTGCAATTTGTTTTACCTCTTCCACTGATAAACGAATAGTTATTTCCCCAGCGCGAGGTGAAGATACAACCCTTTGACCAGTTTCCCCATCATACATATTTGGCATATTCAAGTAACCATATTTATCATAACTAAAGTTTTTCATGGAATGAAAACTTGGTCCCATAAATCCCATAAAAAAACGAACAGCATTATAACCATTTATCAAAAATGACGAATATGGAATATAGCCACTTACATCGTGCAACTTAGAATCATTTTTCGCATCTGGTTTATCTGTATAATACAAATGTCCTATACGGCCTCTATTTTTATTATCATTCCCTCTAAACCCTGTAAACACTGTATCATTAGGGTTTCCATAAGTCGTGATTAGATTTTTATAATCTCCTCTTAAAGCCTTCTCTTTTTTATCTTTATGTAATAAGTCTATTACATTAGGTGCTTCAAAACTTACAACTGGTACATCATTCATAACCCCTGCATATTCACCTAAACCACCACCTAAAGAATGACCGGTTAATGTAAGACGATACCCATCTAAATCATTTTTAGGATCTGCTATATAATTTTTCACGTCTTTTGCTAAGTCATCCGCATTCGTAAATTGACTTTCTTCTACTGCTTTTTTAGCCCTTTCTTTAGCTGTGGCAAAATTAAATTGCTCAGTTAAAGGCAGTGATGAAGTATCAATTTTATTTAAATTATCTAAACTATCTTGATTTTTTCTAACACGTCCCCCCATAACATCAAATAAATCCGCATCATAAAAATCAGGCGCTTCCCAAGAACCACGATAAGCAATAACGATTTGTTTCGTTTCATCATTTTTATAAATGGTTGCATCAAAACTATTATTAGGATTATGTAACGATACAGAAGTAGGTATTTTAATACGTTCCCAAGTTTCTAAATGATTCCCAACTTTTACTTCAACGGAAACCGTATCATCATAACTCTCACCTGATAAACGAGAAAGTACTTGATCACTAACAGAACTACCCATAGTTTCCATCTCCTCAAAAAAGATTTATAGTATAAGTAAATTATAAACAATTCAAGGAGGAAAAATATGAGTAATTCCAAAAAAAAGAATATTATAATTTTAATTATTTTAGCAATTATAGTTTTAGCCATAGGCTGTACTACATCCTTTATTCACAATAGAAATATAACTAAAGAAAGAGCTGCTGAAGTTGCAATAAAAACTATGAAAAAAGAAAAAAAAATAGATTTTGTGGTAACCGATGTAAAAATTCAGCAATTAGAACTTGCGGGCTTTATTAGAGTTAGAGGGTATGATAAAAACAATAACCAAAAAAAACTTTACGTTGTAATAAACAAGTCCCAAAACTATAAAGTCGAATATTGGGGCGACGAATAAAGTGAAACTTTATTCAGTGGGGGTTTTGTTCGTCCCCACCTAACTTCTATGCTCCAGACGAATTTGGGGCGAGACAAGATTATAATGAACGCCTAAATAAATCCATACCATCAAAAACACTTAAGTACAGTCGAGAAACATACAAACTATTAAAAAACGTAAGGGCACCTATTACATCAAATGTGTCCGCATCATAAAGCAAACTACGAAAGACAATAACAATTTATTTTGATGCAACTATTTACAAAATTATGTAATGATACAGAACTAGTTATTTCAATAGCTTCCCAAGTTTCTTTATAATTCCAAACTTATTCTTGATAAACGAACAAGAAATTCACCACTAACCCCATTACTTATATTTCCCTCTTCTTAAAAATAATTGATAGTATTAATTACAAGTTAATTCCAGGAGGGATTGTATGAGGGAATTAAAAAAGAAAAACATCATAATTTTAATCATGATCACAATTATAACTTTAACTATAGGATGTACACTAAAAGTTATGCATGATAGAAATGTAGAAAATGAAAAAGCTACTATAGCTGCCATAGAACATATTAAGAAAAAAGAAAATATTGATGTTATAGTGACTAAAGTTGATATCAGGCCTGCCGTTAGTGGTGGTATGATTCGAGTTTCTGGTCATGTAAAAGACCAGAAAAACAGAAAATTCTTTGTTTCAATTAGTAAACGTCAAAATTATTCAATTGTTGGATGGGGATTAGATCGGCTAGAGTAATAATTACTTAACCACTAATTTCAGCCTAAAACGCTGAAAAGACAATCTGAATTATACCTTCTTCTTTTCAAGCATTAATCATGAAAACAAAAAAGCATCCTAAATCAAAATTTAGGATGCTTTCTTTTTAATCCCTATTCAACAATCGCATACGATAACAATTCATCGTCACTTCGCCAAGCCTTTGTAGTAGTTGATAGTTCGCATATGCGCCGACTGGGGCACCGATTATTGGTACGAGCTGAAGCATTTTGGCTAAATCGATATAGTCTCGGTACTCTGTTTGGAACTTTTCCCAGTCCATATGATTTTCTTTTTCTGTGTCCCACGTTTCGATTGCTTTCCATATTTCTTTTCGGTGGTCGTCACTTGAAAAGGCAAGTTGGAAAACGTGAAGGATAAAAAGGCGCTCTTCTTTGTTACTCGTATCAAACCCGTACAACGTTGCTGCATCAAATAAAAATTTAATTTTAATGCCGAGTAAAAGCGGAAAGTCAGCAAGGCCAAGGAGAATACCGCCTGCTCCCGTCCCCGCTCCTTCTGCCGCTGCTATTTTTTTATACTCATCCATTTTTTTACGTACTTCATCATCTCGTCTTTGCAACGACCAGTTCGTCTCTTTTAATTTCGGCTTTATAAAGTTTGATCCGGCACTAATTGTTTGCACCATCATCCGAATCGTTTCTGTTAATACTTTTTGTACTTTCGCCGGAATAAGCTGTTGTACTTTCGTCTGCACTTTCTTTGAGAACCGTGTCATCATAGAAGAATCTTTCATGAATGTAGCTTTCCACTGCTCTACTTCTATTATAACCTTCTCTTCATATGTAATCATAGGTTCATTCCCTTCAATTTAAACGCTCAATACGTTTCGCCCCGTATTGATAAACGAAACCGATACTAAATACTATGCTTACGACTAGTAAAATTCCCGTCATCATGAAATCTTTCGTCGCAAGGGCAAATATAACTGTAAATACAACGCTGCCTGTAAGAAGAATTGCATTTAATAAAGTAAGAAAGTCTTTCTTCTTCTCTTCTCCCCCAACCGGATACAAATCAAGCCAAATTTTCATGCGGTGATGCTTCCATAAAGTTAAGAGCTGATAACCGATTAAGTATAGGAAAATAAGGCTTACGATAAATCGTCCATATAAAAACGGAATGAAGTACAAAATAACTCCTCCAAGTGCAAGCAAACGCACATATAAACCGAAATAGTTACCAGATCGTAGAAACGTTCTCGTATATAAGTATAAATAGGTACGCTTTTCACCAATCATCGCCAGAATGAAATCAAGCCATTTTCTACGTGCTACTCTTTCTTTTAGTGCTGGTACATCAACGAACATGTTCGCGATGCGGTACAGCAGCATCATCTTCTTACCTTCTTCAGAAATTAAATACTCCCAGTTTAGTGGTTTCCCCTTCACCATTTGATGCAGTATCGCAAGGTATAACACCATGAGAATGACGATTCCACCAATAAACATAACGGAAGTACGTTCTACAAGGAAAAACACAAATAAGGCGTTTAAAATAAATCGAATGAACCAATCGGCTCTTTGTATATTTTGATCTGTTAAAAATGACTTTTCCCACGCGACGAATAAATTCCACGCTTTTACAATGATAAACGCGATTACAACCCATATGTAAGCCGCTCCTGTTTGCTTCATTTGCTGGAAGTATAACGGGGCAAGCGCTGCTGCTACGATTGCGATTATGTACAACTGAATCATAAACGTAAAAAGAAATGCCTTTGTGAAGTACGGTTTTAACTTTTCTTCAACTGGCAGTAAGTAAACGAGATCCGCTTCTTTTAATAACGTTTGAATAGATCCGGCCGTTAATACAAGTCCAAGTAACACTGCCATAACGAGCGCAGTCGGAAATGAAGGTGTTAACGTTTGTAACCATTGCTGGTAATAATACGCTCCTGCGCCGATGATGAATACGAAAATAAATTTTAAATGATCATTAAATACGTATTTACTATATGTACGAACTTCTTGTAGAAAGTGACGAAATCGTTCTTTCCATAACGCTGTGCTATTCATAATCTTCTTCCTTCGTTAATGCAATATAAATATCATCTAACGTTGCACCTGGCATATGAAACTGTGATTGCAGCTCAGATAATGTTCCCTTTGCTCTTACTTCGCCTTGATGCAAAATTATGAACGAATCACAATAACGCTCTGCCGTCGCTAAAATATGTGTACTCATTAAAATACCTGCACCACTCTTTTTCATTTGATCCATCATTTGAAGGAGTGATTGAATCGCTAACGGATCTAGCCCAACAAAGGGTTCGTCCACAATGTAAAGAGATGGCTCCACTAAAAACGCACTCATAATCATTACTTTTTGTTTCATCCCTTTTGAGAAATGAGACGGAAACCATTTTAAACGATTTTTCATGCGAAATTCTTGTAATAGTTGTCCTACACGTTCTTCATATTGTTTTTCATCAACGCCGTACGCCATCGCCGTCAACTTCAAATGTTCTTCTAACGTTAGCTCGTCATATAATACAGGTGTTTCTGGGATGAACGAAAAACTAGAACGGTACGCTGTCATATCATCACGAATTGTTTTCCCATTAATTGTGACATTCCCTTTTTTCGGTTCCATTAAACCGATAATATGTTTAATCGTCGTACTTTTACCTGCTCCATTTAAACCGATTAAGCCGACAAGTTCACCTTTATTCACAGAGAACGAAACATCTTTTAATACAGGTCGTTTCGTATATCCTCCTGTAACATTTTCTACACACAATAACTCGCTCATACGACACCACTTTCTTCATTAGTATTCATTCTATATTCATCTTACCAAAAATGGCGCTATACTACATAGTATCGATGGCTTAAAAAAAATTAAAATTTGTTCGCATATATTTTCCCGAAAGCGGACATCATAATTAAGGAAGAAGGAACACATTGAAAAAGCGACCACCTATTGATGAGTACAACAACATAGTGAAGTCATCATGAAATGGGGTGTCCATGTTGGACAAAGAAATTTACACATAACCAGATTATTTGTTTTATTTTCGAAACGGGGTGTCTCCGAAAGAGCATATACTGTTTTAAAAAGTAAACAATTTCATTTAAAAAGATTGCAATTCATTTCACTTGAAAATGGGGTGTCTACGGCAGAAACTTTAGCCGATTTACCGTGCATTTCTTAAAATAAATGAGGTGTCTGCGAAACGTAAATTACGATAATGCTTTTTCAATCCCTCTTCAGAAAACAGGAAGCTGAGTCAGCTTCCTGTTTTTCGTGTTTGTTCTCTTATGTAATTATGGTAAAATACGGCTAAGGATATTTGAAAGGATGAGATCAATGAATCATACAGCGGATAATTGTATTTTTTGCAAAATCATTGACGGGCAAATCCCTTGCTCAAAAGTATACGAAGATGAACATGTGCTTGCATTTTTAGATATTAGTCAAGTAACAAAAGGACATACTCTTGTTATTCCAAAAGTTCACAAACAAGACATTTTTGCGTTAACGCCAGAAATCGCATCACATATTTTTTCTGTCGTTCCAAAAATCGCAAATGCGATTAAAGCAGAGTTTAATCCAGTTGGCTTTAACCTACTTAACAATAACGGTGAAAAAGCTGGACAAACTGTGTTCCACTTCCACCTTCATTTAATTCCACGCTACGGTGAAAACGATGGTTTCGGTGCTGTTTGGAAATCACATCAAAATGAATACACTATGGAAAATTTACAAAACATCGCAAGTACAATTGCAAATAGCGTGAAATAGTGACACTATAATAAGTAGTCATACATAACAAGCCACTTTCCTAAAGTGATTAAATATGGCAAGGCTTGTTTCTCCACTTAAGATGCCAGGGACTGCACACTTTCCTTTCCCTCTTCTTAAAGATATGCATATTTTTTCACATCATGAATACGAACAAAAAATAAGGAGGTCTCCTTTTATGTCAAAAGCTAAATCCTTTATTACAGGTGTCATTTGCGGCGGAGCAGTTGCTGGACTAGCTGTTCTTTTCTCAACTCCTTCTTCTGGCAAAGACATGCGCGGTAAGTTAAAAGAAAAAGGAAATGATATTAAAAAGACTTTAGCTGATATTACAGCTGATACAAAATTATTAAAACGTCAAATCGTTGAAACTGCTTCAGAAGGTAAAGAAGTGTTCCAAGAATTAAAAGACGACATGCACGATACACTTTCTAACTGGAAGCAAGATATTTCCCAAAACAAACGACATATTGAGCAAGAGATTTTGGACATTCAAAAATCAATTGAGAAACTACAAGAAGCTGTTCCAGAAAAAGCGTAAACAAATTCCTGCTTAGTTTTTTGCATATAACAAATATTTTTTATATAAATTGACCTTAATACGGCATATCACATAGATATGCCGTGTTTTTATGCATTTACAATATATGTTATCACTTAACATGTATGGACAACACATGTATTCACGACTCATAAACCGCTTCCATAGTTATGCATGATTTGTATAGAATGTCATTTTTTTAAAAAATTTTCACAATTCTCACAAAAAGACTTTATTAATTTTTATTTTACTGGCATAATAGATAGTAATGAAAAAGAATGTTAAAGTGGGTGAGTATATGAAAAGTGGAGAAAAAGATTACTCGGTAAAAGAAGCGATGATTTTCAGCCAACGCATTGCTCAATTATCGAAAGCGTTATGGAAATGTGTAGAGAAAGATTGGCAGATGTGGATTAAACCTTATGATTTAAACATTAATGAGCATCATATTTTAACAATCGCTTATCATTTAAAAGGGGCTTCTATTTCTGAGATTGCTAAGTTTGGAGTTATGCACGTATCAACGGCGTTTAACTTCTCGAAAAAGTTAGAAGAACGCGGCTATCTTGTATTCTCGAAAAAAGAAGATGATAAACGAAATACGTACATCGAAATTACAGACAAAGGGGAAGAATTACTACTTCGCTTAATGGAGGAGTATGACCCTGAAAATAATTCAGTGTTTAATGGGGCTCTTGCACTTCGTAATTTTTATGGGAAGTTCCCAGAAAATATCGAACTGATTGCTATCTTGCGTAACATTTACGGACAAGACTTCATCGATATTTTTGAGAAATCATTAGAAGATATTGAAGAGAACTTTACAGAATCCGATCAAAAGTTAGTTAAGAAGTAATCTATTTACTTTTTCGCAATCATGCTTAAGAATTCATTCATAAGCGGTTTGAATAAACCTTGTTTTGCTAGCGCTTCCGCAGTTTCGTGTACTTCGAGCTGATGTGGAAGCGCTTTTTCAAATTGATCCAACAGCGCATCGAACAAAAGAAGCCCTTCTGCTTTCTCCACTACATATTGCTCGTTCAGTATTTCACAAAGATTTAGTATACGTTCAATATCTTTTTTACGAGCTTTTTTCTTTATGATCAAAGAATAAAATGGACACTTTTCTTCATCAATCATTTTAAATAGTAGGTCTACATAGTATTCAGCTTGTTCTAATCTTCTAACAACGTCCATTTTCTCCCTCACTTTCTAACACAAAGTCTTCTATTTCTGAATTTTATAACACGAACAAAATATCGTATGATACAATATATAAAGTATATGTATTTTAGCCAAAAGGAGGTCTCGCCTCATGACACTTATAACAGTTGTTTTTGTCGCATTCGCACTTCTTGTTATATTTTACACGAATTTCATGACACATACACTGTGTGAACGAAAACAAATATCTGCGAGCCGCCAACCCGGTGTCTTTCGGGTTATTAATGTATGTATAACAATTTTATTAATTTCTAGTTATATAGAAATTATATTTCATGGAAAGTGAGGAAGGAAAGCCCCTTCCTCACTTTTTTCCTCTATAAGCAAATTATACCTACTATAACCAATAAAATAAACAGTACAAGTAATAAAATAAGTTGAGAATTCATCCCCATCCCCTCCTCTTTTCTGTATATGCGGCATACGCCCAATATGGAACACCTTCAAAATCTGACACGTACTGGTTAATTTTTCTTTATCAATATGAAAACACGTCGAAATATGATATATTAAATTTTGTACATATTGCTTATACTATGAAATAAATGACACGCATCTTAACTTTATCCTTAAGCCACGGTAAGCCCTGTTAAGCGCGCTTTACCAACATAAAAAGCAAAAGTATCAGTGAGACTTAACCGGGCTCTGATGAACTAAAATTCATTGGTATAGGATAAATTAAAAATACATAATAGTAGGAGTGTTTATCGAATGAAGAAAGCTATGCTTGCCTTAGCCGCAACAAGTGTAATCGCATTATCAGCATGTGGAACATCATCATCAGACAAAATCGTTACATCTAAAGCTGGTGACATTACAAAAGAAGAATTCTACGAGCAAATGAAGACACAAGCTGGTAAACAAGTACTAAATAACATGGTTATGGAAAAAGTACTTATTAAAAACTACAAAGTTGAAGACAAAGAAGTAGACAAAAAGTTCGATGAAATGAAAAAACAATACGGTGATCAATTCGATACACTATTAAAACAACAAGGTATTAAAGAAGAAACGTTAAAAACTGGTGTGCGTGCTCAATTAGCGCAAGAAAAAGCTATCGAGAAAACAATCACTGATAAAGAATTAAAAGATAACTACAAGCCTGAAATTAAAGCAAGCCACATTCTTGTAAAAGATGAAGCAACTGCTAAAAAAGTTAAAGAAGAACTTGGACAAGGTAAATCTTTCGACGAGTTAGCGAAACAATACTCTGAAGACACTGGTTCAAAAGAAAAAGGTGGCGACTTAGGATTCTTCGGACCTGGTAAAATGGTTAAAGAATTCGAAGAGGCTGCTTATAAACTGAAAAAAGATGAAGTAAGCGAACCTGTGAAATCACAATTCGGTTACCATATCATTAAAGTAACAGACATTAAAGAGCCGGAAAAATCATTCGAACAATCTAAAGCTGACATCAAAAAAGAAATCGTTCAAAAGAAAGCACAAGATGGCGAATTCATGAACGAACTTATGATGAAAGAAATCAAAAAAGCTGACGTAAAAGTTGAAGATAAAGATTTAAAAGATCTTTTCGAAGAGAAAAAAGCTGACGCTAAGAAAGACGAAAAGAAATAATGAAAAGCTCGGGATTAGCCCGAGCTTTTTTGTTTGCCCTCTTCTCGATACTTTAGGTCTACGTTCAGATTCGGCAAGTGAAATTATATCAGCGATTTTTTAATTATATCAGCGCAACTCTAATTATATCGGCGATTTTTCAATTATATCAGCGCAACCCCAATTATATCGGCGATTCTCGAAATATATCGACTTACCGACAAAAACTGACAATGATTGCGCCCCTCTCTTCAAGAAACACAAAAAAACCTTGATTCCATCACGCACGGAACCAAGGTCTATCTTATTATCATTGATTAAATTAAAAAACTATGTTAAATTAGTACAGAAACACGTTTTCCGAAATTGAAGGTACGTATTTATCCGTATCTTAATTTTACACCAAAATACATCTTCAGTCAACCCCTATTTTTCACTTTTAAAGGAGTGCTTACCGTATGAACAAAAAACTTGATTTAGAGCAAAAACGATTGGATACCGTAATAGAAACGATTACGGAGCAAATTGATAAACTGGAAAACGAAACTGGCAGACGCCGGGCAGAAGTAATCAATATTCGTAAACACTTTTGGGATGATGTGAAAGTGAATACTGATACTTTTGATGATTATCTTGAAACAGTTATCAACTTAAGGCAACAAGCTCAGTCACTAGCTGTCACACAAATTACTCATAAGCACACCTTTAATCGACTTGCCGCATTAAGACGCATGCATAAAGCACCTTATTTTGGACGAATTGATTTTAAAGAAGAAGGAGAATCTGCTGCGGAGCAAATTTATATCGGTGTAGCCACGCTTACTGATGCAAGCGGAGAAAACTTTCTTATATATGACTGGCGCGCACCCATTTCAAGTGTGTACTACGATTATCCACCAGGACCAGCTGAATACAGTACACCAGGAGGCATAATTCACGGTAATGTGGAGAAAAAATTACAATACATTATTCAAAATGGCGAGATTGATTCTATGTTCGATACGAGCCTTACAATTGGCGATGAAATCTTGCAACAAGCGCTCGGAAAAGGTACAAACAAACATATGCAAAGTATCGTCGCTACGATTCAGCGCGAGCAAAATGAAATTATTCGTCACGATGAAGGCCGACTCCTTATCGTGCAAGGAGCTGCTGGTAGCGGTAAAACGTCAGCTGCCCTGCAACGAATCGCCTACTTATTATATAAATATCGCGAATGGTTAAAAGCGGATCAAATTATTCTCTTCTCCCCTAACTCTATGTTCAATAGCTACGTTTCTAACGTACTACCTGAACTCGGTGAAGAAAATATGCAGCAAGTGACGTTCCAAGAATATTTAAACCATAGACTAAGCAAGTCATTTGATATTGAAGATCCTTATGAACAATTAGAATATATGTTAACTGAAACGAATAGCCCTATCTATAAAACGAGAAATGCGAGCATTCGATTTAAAGCATCTACTCAATTTTTCGAGATGATTAGAGCGTACAGACAATCTCTTGAATCATCAGGCATGCTATTTAGAGGAATGAAATTTAGAGGAAAGTTAATTGTCTCTGCTAAAGAAATTACAGAGCAGTTTTACAATACCGACTCCTCCCTCCGCTTCCATAGCCGTATTGAGAAGTTAACGGATTGGCTAAATAAGCAAATAGATGCACTTGAAAAAGCAGAACTGAAAAAGCCTTGGGTAGAAGAAGAAATTGAACTACTTAGTAAAGATGAATATCAAAAGGCTTATAAATATTTACAGAAAAAAGGTGAGTTTGACGACAACTCCTTTAACGATTTTGAGAAAGAAGCGAAAGTACTTGGACGTATGATTGTCCGTAAAAAATTAAAACCACTTCGCAAAGGTGTTCAAACATTGCGCTTTATCAATTTCACAGGCATATATAAACAGCTATTCACAGATGCATCATGGGTTACGGGAGAAAAGCCGAAAGACTGGGATGACATTTGTTCTGTAACGGTGAACATGCTCGATGAAGGAAAATTATATTACGAGGATGCAACTCCATTTTTACTTTTAAAAGAGTTAATTGAAGGCTTCCAAACGAACCGATCAATTAAACACGTACTCGTAGACGAAGCGCAAGATTATTCACCGTTTCAGTTCGAGTTTTTAAAACGTCTCTTCCCTGCTGCAAGAATGACTGTACTCGGAGACTTTAACCAAGCGATCTTTGCCCATGCGAGTGAAGCAGTGAATTTCAATACACTTACTAGCTTATACGGACCAGACGAAACGAACGGCATTAACTTAACCCGTAGCTACCGCTCAACAAAACCAATTATTGAATTTACACGTGCTCTCGTACCGGAAGGCAAGAACATTCACGCCTTTGAACGTGACGGAGAGAAACCTACAGTGACGAAAGTATTAAATGAGAGCGAACTGCACGAACATATTACTGCCAAAATTGCTGAACTACAAACAGAGCAGCACAATACGATCGCAATTATATGTAAATCTGCAGCTGAAAGTGCCGCTGCTTACGAAGCACTTAATCATATCGAGAATATTAAACTCGTGAAGAGTAACTCAGCCGAGTATGAGCAAGGCATCGTCGTGATCCCAGCTTACTTAGCGAAAGGTATCGAATTTGATGCCGTTATTATTTACAATGCTTCTAAAGATGTATACAGCGATGAGAGCGTTCGTAGATTATTCTACACTGCTTGTACGCGCGCAATGCATGAATTACAACTTTATAGCGTTGGCGAGGTTAGTCCTTTTATTCTTGAGGCTGATTCGGAGAGTTTTGAGCTTATTACAACACCTTGATAACAATCAAGGTGTTTTCTTTTTTATGCAGGACTTACACCTTTAAAGTAGAATATATCAGTTTAGAAAAAAGTTAAGGAGTGAAAAGATGAACCACTATTTTATTGCTATTTATGACGGTGAGTTTCCTACCGAAAAATTACATACCATTTTACAATCTAAGCACACTTTTACTGACCTAAACGTCCGCACCATTGCAATCTCCTCACCAAGACCTTTCACATTATTAGTTGGCGAAGAACACGATGCACTTACAACTGGACTTACAGACAAATACCACTTATTAACGAAAGAGTTGCAAACACTCAAACAGCAAGAAAAGTACTACTATGTATACGATTATAAAATTAGAAAGACCATCGGGAATCCTACCCAAAAATGCTTTCCATTCGCACAAATCCATATAAGTGTTACGAAATTCCATCAGATGATTCAAAAAGTAAAAGACTTAAAACAACCTGTTTTTGCAGGTTATCACATCACTTCTCACGATGCAGACATTCTTACGATTGACGTACTTCTATCCTCACCTTTATTAGATCCTGACACTTCCGAAAAAGATGAAGAAGAATACACTTATTTACAACAACTAGCTGAATCGATATCTCGTTCTGAATTATGCACTTCTATAAAAGCAAGTGCACTTATTTAAACACGAAAAGAGGGTTATTTCCCCCCCCTTTTGCTATCTATTTACGTTTGCACTTGATCATAATAATGCATTCTTTTATATGCAACTTATATAAGTATCAAGGTGTTTTTCTCATTCTGAATGAAACACCCTTACGTCTATACACACTCAGCACAATCCCCATTATAAGCGCATGAAATACAGTCGGCGTTAATCCATAACTAATAAAAGGTAAGGATATAGCAGCAAGCGGCAATAATCCTAGTATCATCCCAACATTATAAATGAACTGGAATACAAAAAGAGTCAATCCACCAACGAGCAGCAATTTACCGTACCGATCATTTACTTTATAAGAGATGACTATTAATCTTGCTACAAAAAGAGAAAGAACGAAGACAAGAATTAACGCAAGCCAATACCCATAATAGTAAGTCAAACTCGCAAATACAAAATCAGTATCCGGAGCAGGGATGAATTTTGTATCTCCAGATGTACCAAACCACCCTGCTGACGACATTACCTCTTTTAAACGTATATACATAAATCCTGCGCCCTGTGCATCACGCTCTGGATTCAAATACCCTAAAAATCTATCCAAATAAACTCCTTTTACTGTGGCCCAGGAAAAATAGGCCCCTATAATCAATAAACAGATTGGTACAATTGTAATAATTAATGCCTTTTTCTTCCCTAACTTACTCCACCAAAGCATAACGAATACCATCGTGATATAAATAAAAATCACTGAAAAAGCTGCGCCAATTAAGAATAGATACAAAGAAAATAAATACAACACTACAAGATACCTAACTTTCAATCTATTGTTATTGAAAAAAAGAAGCCCAAGCTAGAAAAAAGAACGGTACTGACATTAAACGATCAATTGCAATAGGACCAACTTTTATTATCCGTTCTCCAAGTATCGAAGCGTTCGGAAAACAGTATATCATTAACAAGATCAGTACCCCAATTGTATAAAACAGCCATCCGAGTCTTTCTAATTTTCGGTAATCAATCAGCATCATCCCTAACGCTGTTGCAATACCAAGAACAACAGCTATCACCTTATCCATTAGTAAATCATTCATGTATCCAAAGGCTATAACCGGCAAAAACCCTAACCCCATCGCAGCCACTAATAAACCAATTAAAAACCAATCAACCTTTGGCTTATGAAGTTTGTTAAGTTCCTGCCCCAGTTTAATCGGACTCCCCATTTGTTCAACGGCCTTATCTTCAGCAACTTCCTCACTTAACCCTTTTTCTATCCACATATTCTTCGCCTGTTTTAAGTGAAAGTCTAGTTCCGTTGCCACCAAGTCCTTCGCTTCTTTTGATTTAATATGGTTCGTAACCTCTTTTAAAAAATGCTCCCCTTTTTTGTTCAATTTGTTCTCACTCCTGTACTAATCCTTTTAATATAAATCGTGCCTTCGTAGCATTCTTCTCTGCCTTTCGTACCATCTTGTTTCCTTTATCATTTAATTGATAATATTTAGCTCCCGCGTGGTCCCAGCTAGATTGGATAAAGCGATTCTGCTCTAGCCGATGTAATAAAGTGTATAGAGACCCTTCATCACCTTCGAATTTTTGAATCCCTCTCCCCCGCAACAGCTGCATCAATTCATAACCTGTTTTTTCATTCATAAGAAGTTGCAACACTGCTAAAAGGATATCTTCTTCTTTTTCGGACGATTGATTGATTTTTTCGCGCACCCGCTTTTGGTGCTGATCAGAAAAACTCAAATGTTTAAACGTTGTGTTCTCCATTGATTTTCGCAAACCTTTTAATCGATCTTCCATGTGATTATTCCTCCAATCCTTTCTTCAAAAGTTCCTTCGCTTTTTTCAGCCTCGTTTTTATCGTGTTTTCCTTCACATCTATTACAATCGCAATCTCTTTAATTGATAATTCTTCATAATAAAATAGATAAATGACTTCTCGGTATTTTATCGGTAAATTCATTACCGCAGACGCGAGCTCACGGTCCTCCGCATTTTGCATAACAGTTTGTTCGACACTATCATTTTGAACCCCTATATAAGCAGATTCATCCTCTGTCACGACGACCTTTTTGTTATACCAACTTTTTATATAGTCCTTACATTGATTAATCGCAATTCTCCATAACCACGTTTTCACATTCGACTTCCCTTTGTATGTATGAAGAGATTTATAACATTTCACAAATATATCTTGCGTTACATCCTCAGCAACCTCTTTATTGTTTACATATGAATACACAAGTTGCAGGACTTCTTGCCCATACTTGTTCATAATTTCATCGATAAGGAGTTCCTTATCCTCTATTTCAAACGCTTCTACCGTTAATTCATCCACATCATTTCCTCCTTCCCATATATTAGACGACGCACTGTATGGAAAAGTTTTATAAAACACTTTCCAGCTACTTACATATAATAAACCGAATAGTCGTTACAATACATTCACCGAAAGAGCGCCTTTCTCCCAAGGCGCTTTTTAGGTTTGTAATACGGATTTTGTCTTCAAGATTCCCCTCATCGCTAAATTAAAAAGAGAACCTATTTAATTGAGTCCTCTTCCATATGCGGTTTCCAAAGGCTTGTAAGATACCGATGCGGTAATTCAAATATTTAGAAACTCTCCTCTTTCTCACTACTTTATCGAGATTTTCCACTCATAATATGGATTAATTCAAAACAAATAATATAAAACATACGTTACCTGTTAAAAAACTGGTAAACTTAATAAATAAAATTATTAATGCTTTATTTGGGAGGTACATCGTGGCAAGTAACACAATAACAATAGATCATGTAAAGGAACGAGTAAAACAACTCATACAAGATAATGCATATAGAGAGGTTACACCCGAAACAAAGTATAAAGTTTCCGGCATATATATGATATATATAGATAACTTCGATAGTGATAAATTTGTTCCGATATACATAGGACAGTCGAAAGATATACAAAGAAGATATAAAGAGCATCTCTGCGAAATACTTTCTTTAAATAGAATTTCTTATGAAAAGTATTATGAATACTTCTTCTCCGAGTTCGGATCATACTACGAAGGGAAATTTAAAACCTGTAAAATTTTCAAATATATGCTAGAAAACAACTGTACATTACAAGACTTTCGTATGATTATTTTAGAAGAGGCTGATGAAACGGATTTAGAAAGAAAGGAACAAGAATACTTCCAAAAGTTATTACCCTCATTTTTTGGTTTTAATCAATTAAATTCTTTTCTTGCTAATATTAAGTTTAAATTTAAACGAGATAGATTAACTAAATTAGAAATAAGTAATTTTTTAGACCTATGTCAGAAGGATATAGATAATATATATTCTTATTATGAATATGGATTTACACAATTCAATTTTGAACATGCATTTAATAGGGATATTATTCCCTTATTAAAGAGAACAGAAGAATTAGATGATGTAACCCTATTAAAATGCAAAGAGGTAAATTCTAATATTCACCAAGTATTCAGCCGTTATAATCTCGAAAATGAAATACATGCAGTTCAAGAATTGGATGCACGCCATAAAGATTACCTAATGGTCAAAGAACAATATGAAGATTTATTAAACCAACGACCTACAGGAATTATTATGAGCTTCCTAAAAAACATAGGCCTATTCAATCAAAAAGAAAAAAAACTTGAGCACATAGTATCTCAAAAAAGAACTGAGTTGATGTTCCACCGTAAAGCTTATAACACAGAACAGAAAATACTATTGCATAAAAGGTATCAATTAATCTTTCCTATATGTGAATTTAGACCTTTTTCCTTACAGGACAAACCTAATACTATTTCATTAAAGATAGATAAAGAAGATCCCCCTGTAAACACTTGCCATCTTCAGGTTTATTTTTCCAACAACGGGATTAACAGAAGCAAACACTATAGAAAAGAATCATATATTATTAGAATTGATTATTGTTATATCAATCCAGAGGGCAAGAAAATTCAAAAAGATTATTATATTAAAAATGAAACTACCGAAGACTGTAGGCGCGGGGTGGCATACATTGAAAAGTTTTTTCATGACTCTTACACTAAAAGACCAAATCCATTTACCATTTCTCGTTTAAAACGGAATAAGATAGATAATTCTTTCATATCCATTTTATCTGAGTATAAACACGGAATTAATGACTATACAATTAAAGATAAAAGATTATATAAATTAGAAACTGTATTTAATAGGCTCCATAAATTAACTGATGCTGAAACCAAATTCACTACATATGTTTCTGAAAATGATAGTTGCTTAAATAAATGCATTTCAAATGCTCAACTAGATCACCATCCATTTGTTACAAAGTTGTCTATTAAGAAGAAAAAATAAACTTCAAAACTAGACAAATTAAAATGCGATACAATAAAAACCACCTAAAGGCTCCCCTTCAGGTGGTTTTCTATTTTATGCTAATGCAGCTGCATGTTCTTGTTGATCTACAGGAATGACAGCGTCTGTTAATGCTTTTTCTAGTTCTGCTGTGTATTTCATTTGCTCTTCTTTGCTCCAGCCTAGTTTTGCAGCCATGTAGTTGATTACTGCTTCTTTCCACTCGTATACCCAGTGGATGTTGAAGAATACAGCACCTCTGCGGCGTACGAAGAAGTCGACTGGTTTTGCTGTCATTTCGTAATCCATTGCGTATACAAGTGGGATTAGAACGTCTAGCGGCATGTTGTATTCTTTCGCTTCGTCTTTATGTTTTTTCGCTAATTCGAACAGTACGTCAACGTTAGAGCCGTAGAATTTCGCGAATTCTTCTGCTTGTGCTGTTGTTAAACCGTATTTCGTACCTTCTCCTGCTTTTTTCGCGATAAATGCTGGTAGTCCTTTAGAGCCATCTACATGTCCACCAGAGATTGGCATATGTTTCGTTGAGCTCTTCGGATATGCACTATGGCCTTCTTTTTGTAGTAAGTTCGTTACGTAGTCTACTACCATTTCAGCCATTTTGCGGTATCCTGTTAATTTACCACCTGCGATTGTAATTAAACCAGATTCAGAAGTCCAAATTTCATCTTTACGAGAAATTTCAGATGCACTCTTACCTTCTTCGTAAATTAACGGACGTACACCAGCCCAACTTGATTCGATGTCTTTTTCCGTAATTTTTACGCTTGGGAACATGTAGTTAATCGCATTAATGATGTATGTGCGATCTTCTGTTGTCATTTGTGGTACAGCTGCGTCTTTATCATAGAACGTATCTGTTGTACCTACATATGTTTTTCCGCCGCGCGGAATCGCGAATACCATACGTTTATCTGGTGTATCGAAGTAAATCGCTTGACCTAATGGGAAACGTTTTTGGTCAATTACTAAGTGAACACCTTTTGATAACTGAAGTACTTTTCCTTTTTTCGAGTTATCTTTTTCACGAAGTGTATCTACCCAAGGGCCAGCTGCGTTTACAATTTTCTTACCGTAAACTTCGTATACTTCTCCGTCTAGTAAATCGATTACACGTACACCACATACTTTTCCATCTTTATATAAGAAACTATCTACTTTTGCGTAGTTAACAGCTTTTGCGCCGTGCTCAATTGCTTCTTTCATTACTTCAATTGTAAGACGCGCATCATCAGTGCGATATTCTACGTAGTAACCGCCGCCTTTTAATCCTTCTTGTTTTACAAGAGGCTCTTTCTTCAGCGTTTCTTCACGGTTAAACATTTTTCTGCGCTCGCTTCGTTTTACACCTGCTAAGAAGTCGTATACACGAAGACCAATTGATGTACTGAATGATCCGAACGTACCTCCTGTATGGAACGGAAGTAACATCCACTCTGGTGTTGTTACATGGGGACCGTTCTCATATACGATCGCACGCTCTTTCCCCACCTCTGCTACCATTTTCACTTCAAGTTGTTTTAAATAACGTAGACCACCGTGTACAAGCTTCGTTGAACGACTTGATGTACCTGCTGCAAAGTCCTGCATTTCAAACACAATTGTTGATAACCCGCGTGTTGCTCCATCTAATGCAATACCAGAACCAGTAATACCTCCACCAATTACGATCACATCTAATTCTTGTTTATTTACTCCGTTTAATACGTCTTTACGTTGTTTACTTGAAAATTTCATGGTAATTCCTCCCTTTGATAACGAAAAAAGAGACCACAAACTCCGCTATAGATTTCGCCTCTATAGCGTGTTGTGGTCTCTCCAAATCTCCTACCGAATTATTAACTTGTCACCATTATAACACTGTTTATGATTATTTGAAAGCTTTTGTTGCTTCAATTGCTTTTTTCCATCCAGCATATAGCTCTTCGCTTGTTTCCGCTTCCATCGTTGGTTCAAAGCGTTTGTCCATATGCCACTGTTCTTTAATTTCATCTTGGTTTTTCCAATATCCAACCGCAAGACCAGCTAAGTACGCTGCACCTAAAGCTGTTGTTTCATTGATTACCGGACGCTCTACAGGAACGTCTAAAATATCACTTTGGAACTTCATTAAGAAGTTATTTTTAACTGCTCCGCCATCAACGCGTAATGTTTTTAGTTCAATACCTGAATCTGCTTCCATTGCGCATAATACGTCTTTTGTTTGGTAAGCTAAAGATTCTAGTGTTGCACGAATGAAGTGCTCTTTCGTCGTACCGCGCGTTACACCAAACATAGCGCCGCGTACTTCACTATCCCAGTAAGGTGTACCTAAACCTACGAATGCTGGTACAACGTATACACCGTCAGTTGATTCAACGCGAGAAGCGTACACTTCACTCTCACTTGCATCTTTAAACATGCGCATTCCGTCACGTAACCATTGAATTGCAGAACCTGCTACGAAAATACTTCCTTCTAATGCGTAGTTTACTTTACCATCTATTCCCCATGCAATTGTTGTTAATAGGCCATGCTCAGAAGCTACTGCTTTTTCACCAGTGTTCATTAACATGAAGCAACCAGTTCCGTAAGTATTTTTCGCCATACCTTCACCGAAACAAGCTTGTCCAAATAATGCCGCTTGTTGGTCACCAGCTACACCTGCAATCGGTACATTTTGACCGAAGAAGTGATAGTCAATTGTTTCTCCATACACTTCAGATGATGGACGTACTTCTGGAAGCATGCTCTTTGGTACTGTTAACATGTCTAGAAGTTCATCATCCCATTGTAAGTCGTGAATGTTAAACATTAACGTACGTGATGCATTTGAGTAATCCGTTACGTGCGCTTTACCACCAGATAGTTTCCATACAAGCCACGTATCAATTGTTCCGAATAATAAATCGCCGTTTTCTGCTTTCTCTCTTGCACCTTCAACGTTATCTAAAATCCATTTTACTTTCGTACCAGAGAAGTATGCGTCAATTAAAAGACCTGTTTTTTCGCGAACCATTTCGCCATAACCTTTTTCTTTTAACTCATCACAAATTTCAGCTGTTTGGCGAGATTGCCATACGATAGCATTATAAATTGGTTTACCAGTCGTTTTATCCCATACAACCGCTGTTTCACGTTGGTTCGTAATACCGATACCAGCGATTTGTTCTGGTTTTACATCTGCTTCGCTTAAGCAAGTTGCGATAACTGCTAAAATAGATCCCCAAATTTCTTGCGCGTTATGCTCTACCCAACCTGGTTTTGGAAAATGTTGTGTAAATTCTTTTTGAGCTGAATGAACAATTTCACCTTTTTTATTGAACAGAATTGCACGTGAGCTAGTTGTTCCTTGGTCTAATGAAAGAATATATTTTTTCATATCGGTTTCCCCCTTATGCTACTTTTCTACTATTTGTATTGCTTCCACTTTTTTTGCTTGTCATATAAGAGATTGCTAGTATAATCACTGTTGCAATAATTACATAAATAAGTGCTGCATTTTGTTTTCCTTCAAATACAACTTGATGGAATAATCCTGCAAGTGATCCACCTAAAATCGGACCTACTACTGGAATCCATGCATACTTCCAATTTGAACCGCCTTTTCCTGCAATCGGAAGGAAGAAGTGCGCGATACGCGGACCTAAATCACGTGCTGGGTTGATTGCGTATCCTGTCGTTCCACCTAATGATAAACCAATACTTACAATTAAGAAACCTACGATAAATGGATTTAATCCATCTGCAAATTTATTTGCACCAATTGCTAATATACCAAATACTAAAACGAATGTCCCAATCATTTCACTTAATAGGTTTGCAAATGTGTTCGGAATTGCTGGACCTGTTGCAAATACGCCTAACTTTGTTCCTGGATCTTCTGTTTCTTTCCAGTGTGGTAAGTAATGTAAATATACGATAACTGCCCCGATAATTGCTCCAATCATTTGTGCTGCGATATAACCAGGTACGTCACTCCATGGGAACGCTCCCTTAAATGCTAATCCTATCGTCAAAGCTGGATTCAAATGTGCCCCACTAATTGATCCAACCGCATACGCTGCAACCGCTACTGCTAAGCCCCAGCCCATTGTAATAACAATCCAACCAGAATCTTTCGCAAACGACTTCTTTAAACTTACACCAGCACAAACGCCGCCACCAAGTACGATTAACAACGCAGTCCCTATTAACTCTCCTAAAAATGCTGACATAGTATCCCTCCACAATCAATTTAAACGCTTCCAAATGTGATAGAGGTAAAATGAATGGCCATTCGTTTTTGTCAAAAGAAAAAGACCCACAGCTTTGCACGCTTCTATATAAATTTATATAGAAACAATGAAATGTGGATCTCTACTTTTCTCCGTCACGTTTATTAACTTGTCTATAATGTTAACTGTTAATGAAAGCGGTGTCAACAGAATTATTTCACATTTTCGTCACTTTTTTTGGTAATGTTTCCATAGTTCGCGTTTTGATGTCGTAATTGCTGTCGCACCAGCATTTAAAGCTCTCTCTACATCATCAACAGTACGAATGAAACCACCCGCTAAAATCGGTACACCAGTACGCTCTTTCACTTCAGCGATCACGTCCGTTAACGCTCCTGGGAGCACCTCTATATAATCCGGCTTCGTCTTTTCTAAAAGATTGCAACTCTTCTCCATTGCACTCGAATCGATTAAAAAGATACGCTGAATTGCCACAACACCTTTTTGCTTCGCCTTCATAATCACGCTTGCCTTCGTTGAAAGTAACCCGTACGGTCTAAACTCCTGACATAAATACTCCGTCGCATGCCCATCACTCTGCAAGCCATGAATTAAATCCACATGTAAAAACACCTTTTTACAATATTGCTTCGCAAGCGATATAACACTCTTCAATTGACCGACATGAATATCTAAAATAACGATATACTCATACGAACTATGTAATAGCTTTTCCAAATCTTTAATTTGCCTCACTGCCGGCAAAATCTTTTGTTCATGAAATTCCATTCTAAATTTCCCCTTCTTTATGTCATCCTATCCTTTATAGTACACAATTTGAGTGAAAAGAACAGCTAGTGTAGGGGATTTCTTTCAAATCTTTTTTACCTATACATATTCTTCAACTTATCAGAAGCAGTGCCACCTATAACCATTAATATGAAAGGTAAAAAACTCATTACATATGGTGCGTCCGCTAAAATTGTAATGCTCGCTCCTGCAAACTTATTTAATGTCCATACAACGATTTTTGTAAGAAACAAAAATACCCCGATCATAAAGAGACTATCGAAAAACACCTTCCATTTTGGATATGCTAATTGCTTACTATCTTCGATTACTTTTTGCGTCAACTCTTCATCACTCCTTAGCAGTTCATCAATCGTAATACCGAACAAATCGCTTAAATGAATAATAATTTCAATGCTCGGATAGTTCTTTCCCGTCTCCCATTTCGAAACAGACTGCCTACTGACATGAATTTTTTCAGCCAAATCACTTTGCGACCAATTTCGTTTTTCTCGTTCTTCTTTTAAGCGTTCACTAAAAATCATACTGTGTCTATCACCTCTCTACGTCTAGTATGGACAAATACATAATGAAGAGTAAAGCGAGTTGTCGTCGCGTAGCTTGTGCAACTTGTGCGTTACAGGTTGTAATGGTGCTATTTCATATGCTATGCGATGTAGGTTTCATATATTTTTCTTCTATAATAATTTCCCGAACAATAATACAAAGAATTAATACGAATAAAGACTAAATGGGAGCATAAAAAATACGCTATCCTTTCTTATCAGTCTCCAAAAAGAATAACGTAAAGTTTCATTTTCAAACCTTTTCTTCAAAAAAAGAAGCTAACAATAAATTGTTAACTTCTCAACTGAAAGCAAAATAGTATCTTTCCTTATCTTCTAATATCTAGGTTGTGATTGAATATTTGTAAGATGAACATCATACATATCAATGATTTCAAGAAATCTATCAGCTTCACGGAAAACATGGTCTGCTAATAATGGATGGATGATACTTTTTATTTTACATTGCTCAATTAAATCACGTGCTGTTTTCTTAAAATCCCGAAGCGATGCAACCGACACACGATTTTGATCTAAAAATTGATCTAAAAGAGGGACTGTTTGGGATTGTGGTTTCATAGATTCTAAGTCAATTGCTTGATACATTAATGCATCAAAATCATTGCTAAAATTCCGTGCTGTATCTACAAGCTTTCTTTCCGATGGATCAAGAAGATGGCCAATAAATTTAGCATGGTCTGCCATAATCCGTAAAAAGAAAACATTTTCTTTAATAATAGCATCAGGAAGAGCATCTAATTTCCCTTCATTTAATTCCATTAAACGTTTTCTAAAATAATCAGCTTCCCTACTCGTATGGTCAACTAACAGTGGAAAGTTATTTTGTCCCGGCAATTTACATGTGAGAATCAACCCTAAAATTTTTCGTTTAAACCCCCAAATATTAGTTGCGGCTTGTTGTACTTCTGCGTTAAATCTTTTGATTTGCTCAGGATCTGTTTCATTTGTGTAGGAATGCGCTATTTGTTCAATATGTTCAAACAATCGATAAAATTGATTCGCCTCTTCGATTAATTGCGTATCCTCGCATCTAAACCCTAAGCGAAGAAAAAGAGAATGTTCCTTCATGATTCTAGACCAAAAACGAATTTCATTTAATGAACGCTCAACAAACATTACAGATGTAACACCTGTATCAGGATGTAATGATGTTTCATCTCTATGCATTGTTAATCCCCCCCAGTAAAATACCCCGCTAGTTCCATTCTTATGAGGAAACATATATATAAATGCCATCAATAAAAGTTCATGATGAATCTCGTATACATGCTCCCAAAAAAGAAAAAGGCTACCTACTAGATGGTAGCCTTTCAACATTTCTATTAAAGCAATACAGAATCTTTATCACTATCCTGATTACGTTTCTCTCGTTCCTCTGCTAAGCGCTTCATATACACTTCGCCTTCTTTTTCAATAAACTCATTATCCATCTCTTGCTCTTTTTTTGAAGTATATAAAACCATGTAGCCACTTAATACGATTCCAACGATTACAAGATACACCCACCATGGTAAAGTTTCCACTCTACTTCATTCCTTTCCTTAGACAAGCCTTATTAGTTTCACTGTATGAGGAAAGAAGTACATTTATGCTTAAAATTTTATCATTGTGGATTCTTCGCGAAGAACGCTTGTACATATTCCATAAACTCGATTGGTTCCTGACGAAACGGTGCGTGGTATCCTTTTTCAATAATATGAAACGTGCTATTCGCAAATAGCCCATGATACAGTTCACCATTTTTCCAAGAAACGCTCTTATCGTGTCGTCCCCATATAATTAAAGTCGGCACCTTAATTTTATCGGCTTCCATCGCAATGCGGCGCTCTCTCATTTTCGTCAGCTGATCATAATGCTCTTTATCATCGCGACTATTTTTCACTTCACTTTTATTATAATCCGTAATCTCTGTTACAGTTTGTAAGTCCGTTGATAATGGCGGCACTTCATAACTTTCTTTTTGCTGGAAAGACTCAATTCCTGTAGAATCTGCTAAAACGAGATGCGTCACTGCGTCCGGATATAAATACGCTAAATTCAGTGACATCTCTCCGCCCATTGAATGACCGAGCACCGCAAACTGATCGTATCCAAGCTTCTTCATTAACTTATAATATAAATTCACTTGCGCAGGAAACGAATACTCAAAATCAATTGGCTTAGAAGAACGTCCAAACCCTAAAATATCCACTGCAATAATCGTGTGGTCCTTTACAAGTTCCGGATAAATATCACTAAATCCATCAGATGAACCACCAAACCCGTGTAGCATAAGTAAAGGAGGTTTCCCCTCACCAATTTTCTTAAAATAAATCGTCTGCCCGTCAATTTGCGCCATACTCTCTTTCGTATGCAGCTTCATCATAACAGTATCTTTCACTTCTCCAACCTTCGCAATCGGCTTATCAACGAAGTTACATACGATAAGTAAAACAAGCGCAATACCGCTAATGAAATAAAACTTAAACCGTTTCAACATTCCCGTCTCCTTTCTCTTGTTGCTATTTAAAGTTTTTACATTATTTGGTTGTTTTATAATTATTTTTAATTGTAACTATAACAGTTACAATTATATTAAAAAAATATTACTCACTGTTATTAGTGATGGTTATTTTGTAACTATTATAGTTACATATTTAAAGTAAGTCAATTCTTTTTGGTCGTAAAAAGAAAAGGGACCTCGTTGTGAGGTCCCTTCACTTTATTATTTAATCTAAAAATGGTCAGCATGTGAGTCTTGTTTACTAATACCGCCACCATCGCCTCTATTATCTGCTGGTGCTCCGCCTGTTTCACCAATGTTAACGTAGTCTGGTCTTGCTGGTGCTCCTCCGTCACCACGATTTAAAGCCTGGCTCTGATCACCTAAACTACTTAAACCAAATGCTAAAACAGTCGTTGTTATTAATCCTGTTACTATCACACCTAATTTTTTCATTATTTCAAAGCTCCTTTTTCTAAGTATTTTTTACTCGCTTTATTACTCATATAAAAATATTCACTAGCTTTAGAATCATTTGATTCCTCATAAAATCGTATTGCTAACTTTTCAGTATATTCTTCTACACAGTCCCATAATGATTCCTTTTCAAAATATGAAATTCCTTCTAAGACCACTCTTTCTAATTCTGCTGTATTGGATTTTTTATTCAATTCTTTTAAAATCATAAAGCGATATTGAAACTCTTGATTTTTCAATTCATTACAAACTTTTAATCCTAATTCGATAAACTCATTCGCTAATTCTACTCTGTTTAGTTTGTAATTCTCTTCAGCTAAAGTAAATACTCCTTTATAATGCTTAGGTGATTTTTCAACAACTTCAGAAATATGACGAATTGATAATTCTGAAAGATTTTGACTTCCATATAACCATCCTAAATTACTTTTCACCATTAAAATGTATCGTTCTACTTGTTGATGTTGGAAAATATTTAATGCAGAATCGAAACTTTCTTCTGCTAGCGAAAATTGCTTTAAGTCTACACTACATAGCCCGTATATATTTTTACAAAGTGCTACACTTAGTTCATACCCACTATGCCTCTCAAACTCTTCTCTTGCCTTATTCACATTATCAATTCCTAAAATTGGTTGATATGATTGATAGTAATAATAGCCAAGTCGATAATAAAACTCCGCATGCTCTACTGGATTTGTAATATTCCCTAGCATTAATTCTGCTTTCTCAAATTCCTCACTTGCAGCTTTATAATTCGTCACTAATGTTTCTTTAATCGCTTTAAAGAAATGATAATAATATGTTAAAACATTATCATCAACAATATATAAAGAATCAATTCTATCAAAGCTACTATTTGTAACACTTAGACTATCTACTAATACTTGATAACGAAATTCTAATAAAGAATAGAACAAGGATATATTCTTTTCCTCTTTGAAATCATTAATTTTCGATTCAATCTCTTCTTTCAAAGATTTTGATTGCAGAAAATCTTGCTGCAACATTACACGATACCAATCATCTAAAGAATGTTTCATTTGCTCCTTTGTTACTACATCTGCTCCCATACACCCGCATCTCCTTTTCTCCAAACTTACAAAATTAGGATATTTATACAATTATCAAAATTGTATATTATCACCTCTTTTCTATGTATTGAAAAATAATTGTCAGAAAATTTATAATTCAAATGAATTATACCAAATATTTCTATTTCAAAAACTTGAGAAACATTTTTCAGAAAATTTTATATGGCAAATAAAAAAGCAAGCAATTTCAGCGTTCCGCTAAAACTACTTGCTCTCCTACTTATTCTCTCTATTGTTACTCTTTAATAAATTCCTTCGTACTTCTCACTGTATCAATTGGACGAACTAATTTTTCGATTTCTTCACGTTTTGGCTCTAGGAATGGAGGTAAAGATAATTTTTCGCCAAGTGTTTCGTATGGCTCATCTCCCATAAACCCTGGGCCGTCTGTTGCAAATTCAAATAAGATTTGTGGCGCAACTCTTGCGTATAATGACTCGAAGAAGTGACGATCTACATAGCCAGATGAAGGAAGTCCAACGCTACCGATTCTCTCAATCCACTCTTCTAATACAGCGCGATCTTCTACGCGGAATGCAGCATGGTGCACTGTACCAAAACCTTGTCTTGCTTCTGGAAGGACCGTATTATGTTCCACAATAACAGAGGCACCGTTTCCGCCTTCGTTTACTTCAAATAAATAGAATTCTCCTTCTTGCGCAACCTCTTTAAATAATAGAACTTTTTCTAACACTTCTTTAAAGAAACTAAAGTTTGCAATACGGATAAATACAGGTCCTAAGCCAGTAATTGCGTATTCTAATGGAACTGGACCGTTTTGCCACGGTGTACCTGATTCTATTCCATTATCTAATTCATCTGAGATTAATTGATAGTGTTGATCGTCAAAGTCAACGAAAGAAAGAGTTTTCTTACCGAATTGCTCTTTAATGCCTGTATGTTCTACTGCAAGACGCTCAAAACGTTTCACCCAATACTCTAACGCCGCATCAGTCGGCACTCGGAATGAAGTTTTTGAAATTTCATTTGTACCGTGTACTCCTTTTGGAATACCTGGGAAGTCAAAGAATGTCATATCTGTTCCTGCACTACCTTTATCATCTGCGAAGAATAAATGGTACGTTTGAATATCATCTTGGTTTACTGTTTTTTTAACTAAACGCATTCCTAAAACGTGAGTGAAAAACTCATAGTTCTTTTCTGCACTACTTGTAATGGCTGTAACGTGGTGAATTCCTTTTAATTGATTCATTTTATATTCCTCCAATGGTTTTTAAAGTTATATTTTCTCTTCTATTACTTCTCTTCAATAGGTGCTAATTTTGCTTCAATTTCTGCTCGCTGATCTTCTAAGAACGGTGGTAAATCAAGTTTTTCTCCTAAATGTTCCACATCTCCATCAACTGTAAATCCTGGTCCATCTGTCGCAATTTCAAATAGGATTCCGTTTGATTCGCGGAAATATAAGCTTTTAAAATAGAAACGGTCGATGATTCCTGAAGACTGGAAGCCTCTTTGTATCACCTGTTCTTCCCAATAAGCAAGCTCTGTATCGTTTTTCACACGAATTGCTAAATGGTGGATGCTACCGCGTCCTGGCTTTTCAGTAGGACCATCTAAATATTTCACAACGATTTCTCCAAAAGCCTCTCCTTTAATGGACTGGAAAATTGCTTCCTCTTCGCTGCGGCTAACCTCTGTATAACCAAACATCTCTGTAAGTGTGCTCGCCATTTTATCAAGTCTACGAACTGTCATTTCCACAGAACCCATTCCTTGAATTTGATGCTCTGCAGGAACTTCTGATTTCTCCCAAGTTTCCCAGTGCTCTACTTTTTCTCCGTTTGAAACGAGTAATACTAAGCGAAGACCTTCAGCATCCTCAAATTGTAAAGCAGGACGATTTGCATATGTTGTTATTTCACTATGTTTCACATCAAATGTCTCAAATCTTTCTTTCCAGTAATGCAAGCTATCCTCTGAAGGAACGAGTAATCCAATTCGAGTAATGGCATTCGTACCGCGGTACGTTTTTCCTACTAAAGGAATTTCAAAAAATGATAATTCTGTACCTGGACTTCCTGTTTTATCTCCATAAAATAAGTGATACATTGATGGATCATCTTGGTTTACTGTCATTTTCACGCGACGTAAACCAAGTACATTTTTATAAAAGTGATTATTTTCATTTGCATTTTTCGTAACCATCGAAATGTGATGATGCCCTTTAATTTCATACATTGTTTATTCCTCCGTTTCGTTTTACTAGTCAAGTGATAACTAAAAAAATGACATTTTCCACAACTAATATGGTTTTTAATGTTTCAATTTATTCTTAATTATATTTTTGTAAATTCATCTTAGTTTTTACTGCATAAGTTACTTTGTTTTGTAAGTCGAAAGCAACTGAGTGTATGTTTTTCATATGACTCAATCGCTTTCGTTACTATCACTTTACAACTCAAGTGATTAAAAAGCAAGAGAAAAATCTCAAATTCGAGATATTTTTTTAATGAATAACATTTTGGACTGGAGAATGGTTTAGTAAATATAAAAAACATTCGTGGAGAAAAGAACCGTCAATCTAGATTAAAGTTGCAACGCCATCAGCAAAACAAAACATCATCAAATCAGGAGCTTTCTCACCCTATGAAACACCTGATGGGCAACTTAATGGAATGAAAAGATACCTTGATCGTAGATGTTGGTGGTATGAGGTTAAGTAAGATAAGATCCTTCCTGCTGGGTGGCTTTTTTTATGTTCGTTTCATTATGCTTCATATGCCATGCTATCTGGAAATTCTTCGTTCTTTCTAAGACATCGCACAATCCTAGTACACGCACAATTAAAATAATGTTCTCTCATATTTAAGGAATCCACTGGAGCTTGCTCTATGTCATAAAACATTCGTTCCTTTTTATTATAGTGCATCTTACCTATTTTAGCGGGTGATTCAGAAGGATAGTATTGATAAACAACTATCTCTTCATTCTCAAATTCTTTAGTCATTAATAAACATATTGCCATATGTAAAGACCTCCTTATTTATGCTGAATTTTATGTTTGGATTTATTCGAGAAAAATGATCCCCTAATTTCTATTTTAAAATTATTAGGAATGCATAGTCTTCTTTTAAAAATTCAATATGGAAGTCCTCTAAATGTATTAATAGTATATGCAAAATGGTTGCTAGTAAAATAAAAGAGCGTCTTCAGATAGAACACCCCTTTTATTTCATGGTTAGGTTACCCCATTATATCTTTTAAATAATAAATGAAATTTGATTTGGTAAATCAATATTTTTAATATTCTCCATTCCACCATGTTCATCAATTTGCTTATATATCTTAAAGGCGCACTTGTAAAATAATTGAAAATCTTCCTTAGGCAAATCATCAAGTAAAACATAGCCTTCTTCAAAGCTTATTTTATCTTTCAAAATTTTAAAACGCCATCTTTCATACATTTCTGGGTATTGCTCGCAAATCTCAATAGTAGGACCAAAACTATAAATCGTATATTCGCTATTATCTAATTCTTTTATTATTGTAATCGTTGGGTATCTTCCCATTTCAATTCACTCCTTAATTAATCAAATACTTTATCTAAAGGGATTTTAAAGTGTTCGTCCAGTGGGTTGAAAGGCTCTGAATCAGGAGCTTTCCAAGGGACCGTTTTAGCATGAGCTGTCGCATATCCAACTTTAAAAATACCTTCAAAGATTCTTTTTAACTATTTCATTTTTAATAAAGAAAACAGCCCCACTAAGCTTTTAACACTTAATGAGGCCATTCAATTCACACTATTAATTATGGAACGTCGGTTTATAGAACGAACGATTATCAAGAGCAAAGACACGCTCAGTGTATTCGCCTGGTTTTGTGCGTCCTAATGCACGGTCCATCATGTTCATTTTTGCATCTAAGTTATCGATGTAGTGCAGAATTTCTGCTTCTTTCACTAATGGTGGTTTTGGACTACCCCATTCTGCTTTTCCGTGGTGAGAAAGGACGATGTGTTGAAGAATTAATACTTCTTCTGCATCGATGTTCAGCTCATCTGCTGCTTTACCAATCTCGTTCACCATAATAGAAATGTGGCCTAGTAAATTTCCTTCTAACGTGTATGTTGTAGAAATTGGGCCAGATAATTCGATTACTTTACCAAGGTCGTGTAAAATAACGCCTGCATAAAGTAAGTCTTTATCTAATGATGGGTATAGATTTGAGATAGCTTTCGCTAAATCAAGCATCGATACGACGTGATACGCTAATCCAGATACGAATTCGTGATGATTCTTTGTCGCTGCCGGATAGTCTAAAAATTCATTTTGATGCTTATTCAATAAATGTCTCGTTAGACGTTGAATGTTAGGGTTTCTCATTTCAAATATGTATTGCGTAATTTTCTCAACCATATCTTCTTTTTTCACTGGTGCTTTTTCTACGAAGTCTGAGATATCTGTTACTTCATTTTCATTTGCAACACGAATTTGTTTCACACGTAATTGAATACGGCCTTTGTAGTTTAAAATATCTCCAGCCACTTTCACGATTGTTTCCGCTACATATTGTTTCTCAACTTCTGGTGATACGTCCCACAATTTCGCTTCAATATCTCCACTTGGATCTTGTAAGATTACTGTTAAAAATGGCTTTCCATTGCTCGCGATACCTTTTGTCGCTGTTTTAATTAACAAGAAAATATCGACTTGTTCACCAACTTCATACTCTGCAATTTTCTTTTTCATTCGAATTCCTCCACCAAATCAGTTACTTTTAGTATAGCACACTACAACTCATTTTCTTTACGCTTATGCGTTAATTTTATAATCTGTTTTTCTGTAAAATACGTTAATAAATGCGCATGGCATGTAAAGAAGATGACTTGTCTATCTTTTGCGATTTCCTTTATGAGTTCAATTGTGCGATTCGTCCTTACCGCGTCAAAGTGCACGAAGCTATCATCAATAATAAATGGATAATCATGCTCAAATGTTTTCGCTAATGCAAATCTCAGCGATAAATATAACTGCTCCGCTGTCGCTTGGCTTAGTTCGTGACTGTAAAAACGAATACCGTCATTACGCTCCACAATAAATGGCTCCGCCTCTGACGGTGAAAAGATTTTACTATATCGTCCGCCCGTTAAATAGACGAAATACTCTTCTGATTTTTGTAAAATACGAGGAAGATGTACTTCATGATAATATTGCTTCGTTTTCGTTAACACTGTCTTGGCGGCCGCATACGCAGCCCACTTCTTCACTTGTTCACGCACTTGCGCTTTTTTCATTTCCCATTCGTGTAGTAAATCACCGTACGTACTTCCTTCTTCTAAATTCGCAATTTCCATACGATGCTGTGCAATACGCTCTGTCAGTTCTTTTTCCTTTGTAAGACATTTTTGCATGACTGTCATTTCTTGCTTTAATTTTTCATCATAACCGTCAGCTTCATAATGTTCAGCTAATGATAAACTCGTTAAACGCTGTTCTAACAGATCAATTTGCGGTAATAAACGCCCTACTTGCTTCTCAGCATCTTCACGTTTTTCCGCTAATTTACCTGCTTCTAAAAACATCTCTTCATCTGTAGAATGTGCGATATGCCATAAACTATCTCGCTCTACTAACAGTTGTTTCAATTGCTCTTGCATAAGCGCATATTCTTCTTGCCATTCCGCTAGCTTCTCTTTTAACTGCTTACAAGTTTGGCGTTTTTCTTTCTCATTTTGCATACGACTTTGCGCCTCGTGCAGCTTACTATACTCCGCACTACCAATAACATTTTCTAGTTTATGTTCAAATTGCGAAATCATTTCAAATAATGAAGATTTGCGCTCACTTTTCTTCTCTAAATCACGATATAATTGCTGCATCTTTTCCATACGCTCAAACGCCGGTAATATGTGCGCATACGTATAAAACTCAGGGAACGTATAGCGCTTTTTATACACATTTACTTGTTCGCTCGTGCGGAACGTTTCTCTTTCCCATTCCTCATACGATGAAACAACTTTATCATACGCTCGCTCCATTTGTTGTAATTTATATGACTCACGCTCAAATAGCTTCCGTATCTCTGCATCTTTTTCTAACTCGTAGCGTACAGACATCGCTTCTTCACTTTGTCTTCCGCCGGCACTTTGCTGAAGAGTAAGAAGCTCTTCTTGTAATCCGCTTGATGGATCTTTATATAAAACGAGGGCAAGAACAATCCCTACAAAAATAATGACACTAATAAATAAGAGTAGGCGATTGTCTATAAATAAACTTGTGAATAGAACGCCTGTGTTAATAAGAAGTAACAGAAGACAAACTCTTTGCCACTGCTTTTTCTTTTGCATAGCCGCTCCTGCTTTTTCCTCGTACTTGCGCTTCAGTCTCTCTGCGCCCATACCGATAAACGCTGCATCTTGGAACGACTTCTCTTTCTCAGCTAACGTATTTCGCTCTTCATCCGCTAACATTTGTTGCTTAATCTGCCTTATGTTTTCTTCTTGTTCTTCTAACTGCTCCTGCGCTACTTTAAAACGATCATCAAGCTGTGCTTTTTGCGTTTCTAATTCACGCGCCTTTTGCACTGTTTGCGTAATTAACTCTTTCGTTGCCAAACTCATATCAAACGACAGAACTGTTTCTTTTTCAAAAGTAGCACCAATTTGTTGCTCTAGTTCTGCCAGTTCTTCTTTTATATTCGTAATCGTTCCTGTCAAATCACGCATTTCTTGGTGTGCATTTTCGTAAGACATATGCTGCATACGAAGTTCTTCTACATAACTTTCTTTTTGTAAAAACTCTTCATCTATTTGAATCGATTCTATTTCTGACTGCACATTCTCTATTTTTTTATGCAGCGAATCAACTTGTAATTGAAGCGGCTCCATCTTCGCCTTAATCGCTTCATAACGCGCCATTCCGTTTACAGGGAATTGCCCGTTCTCGTTTTCTAACACTTTCTCATGCGCACGCTTTTCAATAACGAGAGGCTCTAGCGCTGCTAATATTTCATAATCTTGCTTTCGTTTTTCTGCGCTCTCTTTTTCCACGCGAACAGAAGCTAGTTTCTCTTCACTTTCTTTTAGCTGCTCAACTTGTTTTTCATACGTGCCAATTTTCTCTTGCCACTCTTTCATCTTCTCTTCCAGCTTCTTCATCTCTTGCAGTGACACGTTAATTTCCGGTTTACGCCCGCTCGGCTTAAAGCGCTGATCCATTTCTTTTTCTAGCTTTTTATCGAGCTGCAATAACGCATCACTTCCAACTGCGCTTGCTGAAAATAAATAATTGCCGATGTCCGCTTCACCAAGCTGATGAATGTTTTGAAGACCGTGCATATCAAATGAAAAGACAGATTCAAATAAGCTCTCATTCATCCCGGTTAATATATCGTGTAAAATTTCTTCACCGCCCGTTTTCCCGTCTTCAAAATAAACGGTTACTTCACCCGCTGCCGTCTTTGGCAATCGTTCAATTTTCAAACGGCCGTACTTCTCTGTTTGTACAGTGATCGCCCCGCCATACTTGCCGCCTTCTTTCGGCTCATAACGGCGCTGTCCTCTCGTCGGAAAACCGAATAAAATACTTTTCATAAACGAGCGAATTGTCGATTTTCCCGCTTCATTTTCACCGTATAACACCGTCAGCATTGAAAGATCCATTTCCACATTTTCTAATTTTCCGTACCCATAAATATGGAGTTTTTCAATTCTCATTTCTTATCCCTCTCTTGCTGGAATAATTGTTCTAAAATAATATTTTCTGCTTCCTTTTGAATCTCTTTCTTCTCTTCTTCTGTAAAAGATTCAATACTATTACGCGCTACAGGAGATGTCCAAATACTGCGCAATACGCCGTCCATATTTGTGAAAGCTTCTAACTCCTTTAGCACACTACCGACGAAATGATTTTCTTCTTTCAAACGTTCGATTTCCGCAAAAGAGACCGTCTCATTTTTCCACTTCATCGCATACACGAAATCTTTTCGCTCTTCGCCAGATGCTAAAATATGAAAAATCTCTTCTACGCGCTTTTCATCACGTAAATAAGGAGAAAGTGGCCCTTGTCCTGTAAATACGACAGTTAGTAGCATACCTTCCTCTTCTCTTCGGCACTCATTCATCGCAGTTGACACACTCGTCATAAGTTCATCAACAGTTTCAAGTCCATCAATATTCACTTCTATCTCATCCCACACAACATCTGCCGTATGAAAAAATGAACAATGCGTTCCTTGTTTTGTAAGTTCAATAAGGTACGCACCCTTTTCCCCTGTCTCCTTACGATGACGCCCTTGTATATTCCCCGGATAAATCATATACGGCTCCTCTGATAAAATTTCACGTTTATGTATATGGCCAAGAGCCCAATAATCAAACTGCTTTTCTTTCAGCTCACGAATTTGAAACGGTGCATAGCGATTATGCTCTGCATCTCCTTCCACACTTCCGTGAAGCATGCCAATATGAAAAGGCGCATCACTCATTTTCGTATATTGCGCTGTCATATTATCCGTTACCGCTTGCTGCAAATAACTAAATCCGTAAATAGAAGCTAATAACTCACCATTTTTATAAAATGATTTCTCTTCTACGTAAGGCTCCGTAAACACATGAACATTTTCCGGAAACTCAATTGCTGCCCAGCTTCCCCCTAAATGATCGTGGTTACCGTGAATAATAAAAACAGGGATATCGTACTGCGAAAGTCTCTTCATTTGCTCGCGCACAAACACTTGCGCCCTCAAACTTCTCGTCTCCGCATCATACAAATCCCCGGCTAGCAATACGAAATCAACGCGCTCTTGAATCGCTTTATCAACAATACGTTCGAACGATTCAAACGTACTCTGCTTCATTCTCTCCCAAACAGACTGCGGTACATTCATCTCCATTCCTTTAAACGGACTATCCAAATGCAAATCAGCCGCATGTATAAACTTCACTTGTTTCACAAATAACGATCCTTTCTATGTTTCAAAAGTTTCACCTTATTGTAACACGCAATGTCATATATTTCTTTGCATATTCTAGTGATTTATGCCAAAATAGTTATAAGATTCTGATTTCTATTATTGGAGGGAATTTTCATGGGAGTATACGTTCTAACAGTCTTTGAAAAAGATGGTTCTAAAGCATTAGACGAATCATTCGAGGCGGCAACTGAAAAAGAAGCGAAAGCAAAAGGTGAATCTATTTTAAGAGAAAAAGGATTGTATGAAAAAACACATCGCTGCACATCTTCTGCAGGTAAGCTCGTTTTATTCCAGCGCTAAAAAAAGAAGCGTCATCCGCTTCTTTTTCACTCTACTATATCTTCGTCACACCACGTAAACACCACATCTAGAATGCGATTACCGATACGTACGCGCTTATTCCATTTTCCTGTTTGGATCTGATGTTGCAATTCCGCTTTCATCTTTTCCGTCCAGTCGTGAATCGTTTCACTACCGTCGTACGGATATACGCCTGGAAACTCTTCCTGCAGTAGATGCAAGCTCTCTGCATCAAAATGAAAATGGAAGAAGTAGTTTGCTGTAAGCGATGGTTCTTGCAATCGTAAAAACTGATCATCAATTTGCTTTCTATTTCGATAGAAAGTAAAGATATTCACTTTACCACTCGTAATTTGGTCAATTTGAATTTCGTGCTTCTCTATAATCACGTCTTGTCCACCTCGTTGTATACTATCTTTAGTATATATGTCTTTTGCAACAAAGTTAACCATTTTCGCGCGAAATTCATTTCCTTCATTATATTACCTGTACCTCCATATGCAATCAGAACAGATAAAGTGAAACTTTAATCATTGGGGAATCTTTTCATCCCAAATGATTATTAGTTGAACCAATCGGGCATTTACGGGCAGTTGATCTCCCACCTAACTGCTTTGCGTCATAGCCCAATTTCAAGGTGGGAGTCTTACTGCCCGTTAATGCGGGGTAAAAACAAAGTTGAAGGGGAGCGATCACATGTATTTCGGAAGCAAAGGTTGGTATGTAAAAGAACTTAAAAAATTAGGTATCCGTACTTATGAAGGTAAAAAACTAGAATCGTATCGTACGCATGTGTTATCTAGTTTACTTGAGAGAATGAAGAAGGCTTCGGCTTAATAAAAAATAGAAGAAGCTACTTTAAAAGTAGCTTCTTGCTTTTGAAAACTTCAATTACGATTTTAATTATTTCTTGTTTTTTTCTTTTAACTTTTCAACTTCACTTTTTATATCCTCAGATACAACCACATCGATATTTCCTTTATACTTCTTGTATTCCTGAAATAACATATTTGCATTTTGGTTAAATGTCATTAAGGTCCCACTAGGTGATTCAGTTTGTTCCTTTAAAGATGTAATGGTTCCATACATCTTTTTGTATTCATCATAAAGTTCTTTATACTTATCTGGATTTTCTTTTGCAGCTTCAGAAACAGTTTTTAATTGCCCTTCCATATCATTATATATTACAGATGCTTGGGAAATTATTGTATCATTTGATTTTTTCTTAGCATTTACAGCTATATTAAAATCTCGGCGATCATCAATAGCTTTAGACCAGGCCTGTGAATATTGTGGTAAAACAAGATCAGCAACAAATCCCATTAGTCCGATATTTTCATAAAATTCCGCTGCTGCTTGAACATAACTAGCTTCACGCTTCTTTTTTTCTTCGGCTTCTTTAGCGTTTTTTTGTAATACGTTCATACTCACAAGAGCTATGATGATTACAATAACACCTAAAATCCCTCCGATTACCTTTTTGTTCATGCTGATTCCTCCATTTATGCGTAATTGTTAAATTGTATTTGGGAAGGCAAAATAAAAGCACTCATTTGAGTGCCTTTGACTATTTAACTATTCAACTTTTAATTTAATTTCTTTTCCTGTCATACCGCCACGAGCTTTTAAAACTAGTCCTTGTGCATCAGCAGGAACATCGAAGATAATTTTTCCTGTTTGAGATAAACCAGGATTAAGTTGTTTTAAGAAGAAATCAGACTGACCGCCGTTACCTACATCAAAAGCTGTTTGAGCTTGTGTAGAGTAAGTAAACTCACGATCTTTATTGTCAACCAATTTGAAACTGTTAGCATCAACAGTAATAGCATCTTTTTGATTGTTTGTAACTGTAACTTCAACTACTTTAAACACACCTTGTGCTTTTTCTTTTAAATATTCGCCACCTACAGAATCTACAGATTCAACAGACCCTACAGCGATTTTAACCTTAGAAGACTCACCTTCTTTAGCCACTGGAGCTGTAGTTTCTTGCTTTGTTCCAGTAGAAGACTGTTCTTTCTTATCATCTCCACCACCTAGTGATGCTACAATGATACCTAGCACGATTAAACCGATAAACCCTAAACACCCAAACTTAAATATTTTACCCATAAAACATTTCCTCCAATGATATATGTAAGATTTACAAAAAACATAATATCAGATGACCTGTCTATATTGTGTCGTATTTTGTCGAGAAAAATAAAAAAAACGAAATTTTAAAGAGATATTTCGTTTTTTACTTTTATACGGATGAAAAAGCACCTTTTAACGGCCAAAAACTATCGTTTCCTTTCTACAACTTTAAATTTTCCCATTTTTCACTGAATTATTTCTACGCGTTTCCTTTTATACATTTAACAAAATAACCCCCAAAACCAAAAATGCTATAATAAACCCAATCAAACTAAGGGGGAACATTACTTTGCACGGAAAACACATTCAATTTCACAAGTTCGGCAATCCAAAAGATGTATTACAAGTTGAATATAAAAATATAGAACCATTAAAAGAGAATGAAGTTTTAGTTCGTATGCTAGTTAGACCGATTAATCCATCTGACTTAATTCCAATAACCGGAGCGTATGCCCATAGAATTCCGTTACCTAACATACCTGGTTATGAAGGTGTTGGCATTGTAGAAGATGTAGGGGCTTTTGTTTCTAGAGAACTTATCGGCAAACGTGTTTTACCGTTACGCGGCGAAGGTACTTGGCAAGAATATGTGAAAACATCAGCTGATTTTGTAGTTCCTATTCCCGATTCCATCGATGATTTCACAGCGGCACAAATGTATATTAATCCTCTTACGGCGTGGGTCACTTGTACAGAAACGCTAAACTTACAGAGTCATGATGTTTTATTAGTAAATGCTTGTGGATCCGCTATTGGGCATCTTTTTGCACAGTTATCACGAATTTTAAATTTCCGACTCATTGCCGTGACAAGAAATAGTAAACATACAGAGGAATTACTTGAGCTTGGTGCCCACCATGTAATAGATACTTCCACTGCCCCGCTTTATGAAACCGTTATGGAATTAACACACGGAATTGGTGCAGATGCTGCGATTGACTCTATCGGGGGACCGGATGGAAATGCATTAGCTTTCTCCTTACGTCCAAACGGCCACTTTTTAACGATCGGTCTTCTATCAGGTGTACAAGTAAACTGGGAAGAGATTGTCACGAAAGCAAAAGTGCACGCGAACATATTTCATTTACGACATTGGAATAAAGAAGTGTCACCATATAAATGGCAAGAAACGTTTCGTCACTTAATTCGCTTAGTGGAGAATAAACAATTACGTTTTATGAAAGTACATTCTACGTATGACTTAGCCGATGTGAAAACGGCGGTTGATGTTGTGCAGTCTGCTGAGAAAACGAAAGGGAAAGTGTTTTTGACGAGTTATTGAATGCAAAGGAAGAAGTCTTTTGCATTGACCTTTTAAATAGACTAGATAATACATTTAGGAACGAAAATTTGTAAGTATTTGGTATAATTATTTTAAAAGATGAAAGGAGCTTCTAACATGTGGTTCATTTCAGCAATTTGGCCTGTTATACTAGTCGGTGGAATTGTAGTATTTGTAATTAAAAGATTGGAACATAAATATAAGCACGGCAAATTGGGTAATAAAAAATCAAATGAGGCTCAAATTTTATTAGACAGTTTCATACCGATAGGAATGCTTGTCGGCTGTATAATCGGTTTGGTTTTCGGCATGTTTTTCCCGGATTATTCACTTCTTTCCATTAGTTTAGGCTCTGGAATAGGCTATTTATTTGGTTATTTCGCCTATGAAATTTATAGTAAGACAGGAAACAACTTTTCCTAATCCAAAAAGAATAAACGGGACAGTACATAGTAGTCATATACAATATGTACTGTCCTTTATTTTTGCATCGATACTATCACCTTACCTTTCACATCCTATACACCTTTTTTATTGATTTTCCTCTCCTCCCTCTCTCGTATATCCGTTTTTTTATTTTCTCTAGATCTATAACCATAGTAAAGTAGCGCACATGTAATAACTGAACCTACAATATAGCCTAAAAAACACCCTAACCAAAACATAATGTAATCGCCTCCATTCATTCTAAATTTTATGTAATACAACGCTTTACATGCTCAATCGTTTATTTCTATCAACTATACACTCTCTAAAGCTATTCATACCATTATTTTTCTTCTTACCTCAAATAACAATTTTATTATTTGTCATAAAGTTAACACCTTCGTTAAACATATATAAAGATTGTTGTATTTCTTACCTTTCCCTTTGAAAACAATATATACTACATTTGAGATAAGCAAGTGTGTCAGCTTATTTTAAATTCCCATACAATACCCCTCACGAAATGCTAGGAGCATCCTAGCATTTTTACAATAACGTTTGACTCATTTATAAAACTCCATCAACTCTTCTTCATTTTAACGTTAGTCATAAAACAAAAAAATCCCCTCAAAGCATAAACTTCAAGGGGGAGCCTGTTTTTCATTTACTTATATACGTACAGCTGTACCACTTACAGCAACCATTAACATTCCATCACGAACAACTTCATAATCTACGTCAACCCCAACGATAGCGTTCGCACCTTTTTGTTTTGCAAGTTCTTTCATTTCATCCATTGCGATATCACGAGCTTCTTTTAGCTTGCTTTCGTAAGAACCAGCACGACCACCGACAACATCACGAACAGATGCGAATAAATCGCGGACAATATTTGCACCCATAATAGCTTCACCATTTACAATATCGATATACTCAATAATTTCTTTACCTTGAATTCCAGACGTTGTTGTTACAATCATGACTGACACTCTCCTATAACTTATATTTTTTGATTAGCTTTCTTATGTCTTTATTATGGCATGGAACAAGTAACGAATCTATTGAATTACCTTACAGGAATGTGACAGTTTTGTAATAATAAAATGCCTAGTATGTTTAATAAAGCGCTTTAACATTTGGATACATAAACGATTCTCTATTTTCTTTCCAGTCGCGTTCTACTTCTTTAAAAGTTGGTCGCCCTAATTCTTCATTATTTTCATGTTTACGAAACCATTTCTTCACATACTTCTCTCCGTTTTTATTTTGCACTGTACAAAGGAAGCTATTACTACTATCCTTTAATATTTTTACAATCACGACAAGACACCCCTTCTCTCTTAAACTTGATCTTTTACCATAAGCCCTTCCTCTCTTATAGTCATACGACTCCTCGGTCGCGCCAAAGTTGTAAGACCAAAAAACGATATTTACTTTGTTTACATTTTATTTAAAGAAATCCGAGTTATAAGCATGATGCTTATCAAATATTTTATAGATTTCTAACTTATCATCTAATTTTGCATCTACTAAAATTAATATATTTCCATCGTAAATATATTCTTCATACTTTTTAGCATGTTCTTCAGGGATTCCTAACCCTATAAATGCTCCTATTAAACTTCCAGCTCCTCCGCCAATACCGGCTCCTCCAATAGCTGCTGCGATAGGTCCTGCTGCTACAATTGGGCCTAGTCCAGATACAGCAAGTACACCAAGACCTGTTAATAAACCACCGAGTCCGCCTGCTACTCCTCCTGCTACAAGCCCTGTCGCTGAAAAGATATCCGCTTTATGTGCAGTTTCATGATTCACTTTTTCACCCGATTTTTCTTCCAGATGTTCAATTTCCTTTTGATCTTTCGCAATAGCTGAAATGTTATCCGCCGAATATCCTTTTTCCTTTAATTCATTAATAACGAGTGCTGCATCATCAATTGTTTGAAAAACACCTACTATTTTTCTATCTACATTCATAACTATTAACCTCCTAAAATTTTATATAACGTATCTTTATTACTCTTCGTTTTTATATACACTAATTTTTTTATTCACATACCCATTTACGAAAAACGCTAACAATAAAAGGACTACAAGAGAACTACTTAACAAGTAAATGAAATCAAATGTAATATCCGTTATCATTTTATCCATATGTAACAGTCTCCTTTTTATTTAAAGTAAAAGTATATTTTTATAGACTAGAACTTTACAATTCATCTTCGGTCAATCTCTTTATGGTATATGTATACCCTTACCATCCCTTTTTAAACGTAAAAAACTATAATTATATTTTTTTAATTTTATATGTTTAACATTTTTTAAAACGGGTATGTTTATATTGTTATGCTTATTATATGGAAAGGAAAATTACGATGAACGCCATTCACTCTACTACTATTTCTTATAATGAAACACCTACAATAACGCAGATTCATCATTTTTATGCTTTAATGACAACATTTCAAACAAATGTATTTATAAGTAAACAAGGAACACTTACTTCTATTAAAAACTTAAGCACATTAGTATCATTTTTCCTTACTGTAAAAAAGAGGGAGCTTGTATTATTTATATTTGAAGGAGTAGATGCAAAAAGAGCTTTAAGAACACTCTTTCCTTCTTAAAGGTTTTATTATCTCCCTATTCCCTCGATTGTTACTTTTCATATATAGTTTTATACTTCAAAATAATTTCCTCTATTCAAAACGAACCCCCTAATACAATAGGGGGATTTCTAGTTTGGCCTTATGAAAACTGATATAATATATATTACGTTTTTCATTCTTTAAAATAGAAAACTTTTAATAACCTTGAAGGTAGGAATTTTTAATGAAATCGGAAGCAAAATTTAGTATTCGCTACAAAATTATGGCTGGTTATTTAGTTATCATTTTGTTTTTACTTATTTCTTTTATTATGTTAAACAATCAGATTTCCAATTTACAAAAATCTCGTAATTTTATTATTGATCACGATTTTAAAGTTCTCAATTTAACGAACCAAGTGGAAAAAGACTTGCTAACAATAGAAAATAAGGCGAAAGGCTTTATCACTTCTAATAACGCGAACTATTTGCAATCTCTTAACTCTGCCGAAAGAGATTACGAAAAACATTACCATAATCTTTTTTCTTTATTAGAAGATAATCCATCTCAGCAAGAAAAATTAAAAGAGATTAACGGAAACATTACTAATTGGATGAATAAAGAGATTCACCCGTTAATTGCAAATCATAATAGTAATAAAATACAAGAAATCGACACTACCGAAATCCAATCATTACAATCACAACTAACTGACTTCCGTAGCACTGAGGAGCAATTAACGAAAAAAAGAGCTGCACAATTAGATACTAAAAATAATAAATTAGAGCTTTGGTTATACAGTTTATTGTTCTTACTATCTTGTATTTCTATTATCGTTTCACTTTATATTTCGAATTCCATTACAAAAACGATTAAAAATGTAATTCAAGCTATTAAATCCATTTCTTCTAAAGAAAAAATTACGGAAAGAATTCATGTAAATACACATGATGAAATAAAAGATCTTGCTCATACAACGAACCATCTGCTAGACGAAATATCTAAAAGAGAGTGGTTACAAACGGAGATTGCAGAATTAATTTTAATGTATCAAGGTGTATCTTCAATTGAGATGTTAGGTAACAAAATTTTGAGTGGAATTATACAAAAAACGCAAACTTCTTGCGGTGCATTTTATGTTCGTGAAGAAGTTGAAGAAACTGTCTACTTTGTGAAAAAAGCTTCTTTCGCCGATCAAGGTATTGATATTGGAAAACAATCCATTAAAATGGGTGAAGGTTTCATTGGACAGTCTGCTTTAGAAAAGAAAAGTTTTATTCTTAGGGACATACCTGAAGAGTTTCGTTACGTTACTACTGGATTATTAGAAATACGCCCTAAAAATTTACTAGTCATCCCTGTCTTATTTGAGGATGAAGTGATTGCAGTAATGGAGTTAGTAAGTGTAACTGACATTTCAGATTTACATCAAGATTTAATTCACCAAACTGTTGATAATCTAGGTTTAACAATCCACAGCATTATGGGACGTATGCGAATTCAAACTCTTTTACATGAATCACAAGCAATGACAGAAGAGTTACAAGTTCAATCAGAAGAATTGCAAACGCAAGCGGAAGAACTACAAATGCAAGCCGAGGAATTAAGAACAACGAACGAACAGTTAGAGTCTAGAACGGAAGAGGCCGAGCAAAAGACAGCTGACTTACAAGTGACTAAATTAGAATTAGAAGAAAAAGCAAGCGAGTTGTTACGTAGCTCAAAATATAAATCAGAATTTCTAGCAAATATGTCACATGAATTACGCACACCGTTAAATAGTATTTTACTATTATCTGAAATGTTAAAAGAAAATCATGATAATCATTTATCCGATGATGAAATTGAATTGGCAACCGTCATTCATTCATCAGGGAAGGATTTACTTACTTTAATTAATGACATACTAGATTTATCGAAAGTAGAAGCCGGAAAACTAGATGTCATTTTTGAAGCAACGAACATAAGTGATATGGCTGCAAGTATGCAGCAAAACTTCTTACATATCGCTGCACAAAAAAATGTTGAATTTACTGTTGAAGACAGTGACACGATTCCTGATCTGTTTTATACAGATGCAAAACGGATTGAACAAATTATTAAAAACTTATTATCCAATGCATTTAAATTCACGGAAAAAGGATCTGTCTCTTTACATTTCGATTCGATAGAAACAAGCAATTTAAGTGATGATATGCAGTCTATAAGTGAAGACTGGATGACAATTTCAGTAAAAGATACTGGTATTGGTATCGCTAAAGAACAACATCAACTTATTTTCGAAGCCTTTCAACAGGCTGATGGCGCAACGATTCGGAAATATGGTGGTACAGGATTAGGATTATCTATTTGTAAAGAGTTTGCTAGATTATTAGGTGGTTGGATTACGTTACAGAGTCACGTAGGAGAAGGCAGTACTTTCACCGTATATATTCCTAACCTTCCAAATGGATTACATGATGTACAGTTGTCCAATTTAGAAGTCGCAGCAACGGTAGATGAAGTTATTCCTGCTGAAGTTGTCGAGGAAACTATCGTGATTCCAGAAACAAATAACGTCTTCCAAGAGAAAACTATTTTAATTGTCGATGATGATCATCGAAATATATTTGCATTACAAAATGCATTAAAAAAACAACATGCCAATATCATTACTGCACAAAACGGCCTAGAGTGTTTAGAAATACTAAAAAACAATACAAATATCGACCTTATTTTAATGGATATTATGATGCCAAATATGGACGGTTATGAAACGATGGAACATATCCGAATGAACTTAGGGTTACATGAAATACCTATTATCGCATTAACTGCTAAAGCAATGCCAAATGATAAGGAAAAATGTTTATCTGCTGGCGCTTCAGATTATATAAGTAAACCATTAAATTTACATCAACTCTATTCGGTAATGAGTGTATGGTTAATAAAATAAGTGAGGTTTCGTTTCAGTGGAAAATAAGTATTATAATTTTGATCCATCAGTAGATATGGATAAGCGTACGAACTTAGAAATTGACTTACTATTAGAAGCGGTATTTAAACTATCAGGATTTGATTTTCGCCAATACGCTCGCACATCTATTTATAGGCGGATTTGTAATCGAATGCAGATTTCTCATATCCCTACCATTTCAAAGTTAATTGAAAAAGTAATTCATGAGGAAGGGGTTTTAGAACAGTTATTAAATGATTTCTCGATCAATGTAACTGAGATGTTCCGTAACCCTATCTTTTTTAAGGCGCTAAGAGAGCATGTTATTCCTGAATTAAGAAAGCATCCTGAAATTAGAATTTGGCATGCTGGATGCGCCACTGGTGAAGAAGTATTATCCATGTCCATCTTACTTCATGAAGAAGGATTAAGTGAAAAAGCTGTTATTTACGCAACAGATATGAATACAAATGTGTTAGAAAAAGCAAAACAAGGTATTCTTCCATTAAATAAAATGCAAACTTATACGAAAAATTATTTACAAGCTGGCGGTACACAAGCATTTTCTAACTATTATTCAACGGATAGTCGTTTTGCTTATTTTAATCCTTCACTGTTACAAAACATTATTTTTGCACAACATAATTTAGTAACCGATCAATCTTTTAACGAATTTCATATTATCCTTTGCCGTAACGTTTTAATTTACTTTACAAGTAAACTTCAAAACCAAGTACAGCAACTATTTTATGAAAGTTTAAGTCACAATGGATTCCTATGTTTAGGAAATAAAGAAACTCTTCGTTTCTCGGATATCATGCCGCATTATACGCAATTTAATCCACACGAACAAATCTATCAAAAAATACAATAAAAGCGTATGAAATCCTCTATTTGGATTTCATACGCTTTTTATTTCGCATTCGCTTGTATCATAATAAGACACATATCATCTGATTGTGCTTCCTTCTGTTCTTCCTTGTAAAACCCTTCTATCTCTTCTTCTAACTCTCCCCATTTTCTTTCTGTAAAAGTACGTAATTTCTCTTCAGCCACAAATTCATCATTTGCTATTGCTTCAAGTACACCATCTGTAAACAATACGATTTGAGCATTTTTCTCAAAAGGTATAACTGTCTTTTCAACTTTTATCTCATCAAAAAATCCTACCGCACAACTCCCGCGATTTAGTTCCACTACATTTGTTTCATCAACTAAAACATATCCAGAAGGATGTCCTGCATTTACATATTCAATCGTTCTATCTTCTGTATTAACTACTAAGTATATCGCTGTAAAATAATATGGAATATTGTCATTCTCATTATGTAAAAGAGTCATATATTTATTTAAGTCTTTCATGACGAGTTCTGGATCGATTAAACATTTAATCGTTTCACGTAATACAGACGAAATGAACATGCAAACTAAGGAAGCAGATACACCATGTCCCATCACATCTAATAATATAATACCGTAGCGGTTTTCATCGATTTTATACCAGTAATACATATCTCCAGCTAGTTTAAATGAAGGTAAATAACTTGCTTCGATTTTTATATGCTCTTCTCTTAATGGGCTACTTAATAAGTTTCTTTGTACTTGCGTAGCTAAATCTAGTTCATTCCGAAGATTTTCTTCCTGTTCTTTATGCCAATTTAATTCCGATTTCAAGCGTAGTGCTACACGCATACGCGCTAACAATTCAACCTTATTTATTGGTTTTGTAATATAATCCATTGCACCTATATCAAGTGCTTCAGCTAATTTATTCGCATCTTCTAAAGCTGTTACAAAAATGATAGGAATATCTTTAAACTTCTCCTCTTTTTGTAATCGCCTACAAACTTCAAGTCCATCAATTTCAGGCATCATAATATCTAATAGTATTAAATCTATTTCATTATGCCTGGAAGAATCTTTTCCAAAATGGATGTATTCGAAAAGCTCTTGTGCAGAATTAAGTGATACAAGATCCTGATATCCGGCTTGTTTTAAAATCTTCTTAATTACAAAGATATTCACCGGATTATCATCTACAATTAAAATGGACACAAGTGATTTCCCCTTTTCTTATATAAAATGTAAATCGATTATTATTTTCTATTTTTCTAGTATTACATACTCAGTTATAAAATGAAAATTTCCTACTCAAACACATTTTTTATATAGCAAAAGAACAAACCCCCAGAAATGAGAGTTTGTTCTTTCACTCTATAAGTTTCCACTTTTAATTTAACACCATTGCTTTATCACTTAAAAGACGATCCAATTCTTCCATATGATTTGTTTCATCTGCGATCATATCTTCTAACTTTACAACTAACTCTGTCATATTTAATTTCGCTGCTTGTTCTTTTCTCTTTTCATAACGCTTAATTGTTTCATATTCTGACTTTCTAGCTTCTTCTAACATTTCTCTAACGTCTTCTACTTGTTTCACTCGTAAAGGGATCGTAGTAGGTGTACCACCTAACGTCTTAATTTTCTCCGCTAAATATAGGGCATGTCCTTGTTCATCACTAATTTCAGATTCAAAGAAAGGTTTTAACACTTGTCTATATATACCAGAAACTGTTGCTGCATTATGGTTATACATAATAATTGCTGCGTATTCTCCTGCTAAATCTTCATTCAATCCTTCGATTAGTTCTTTCACATCGTGTGACATTTTTATATCTCCTCCTATACTTAATACGTACCCATTTTCTCATGTTTTAAACATCATTATTTTAAATTTTTTATGTATCTAAAAATGCGGCTTGCTTCAATTTACTTATTGCTTGTCTTTTAATACGAGAAACGTGCATTTGTGAAATACCTAACCGTTCCCCTGTATCCTTTTGATTTAAATTCTCTTCAAATATATAATGAATAACACTCTTTTCCGTTTCATTTAATACGTTAAAAATATCCTTTAAAACGAGACGCCTTTCTGTCTCTTCATATCCTTGCTCTACTTCACCTACAGATTCAATTCTCGCTACCGAACTTCCATCAGATGCATTTTCAACTACATCATCTAAGGAAGATACTCGATAATTATTTTTCGCATCCATAATTTCTAGTACTTCCTCTTCGGATAGTCCTAAATGATCCGCAATCTCTATAATTTTCGGTGAACGCTGCAAATGATCTGTTAGCTCCTCTATCGCAAGTTTAATTTTTCCGCCTAAATCTTTAATTCGCCTTGGAACGTGAATGCCCCAAGTTTTATCGCGTAAATACTTCTTTATTTCCCCTACTATCGTAGGTATTGCAAAAGGCTCAAAAGCATTCCCTATCGAATAATCATACCTTCTTATTGCGCCTAAGAGCCCTAACATGCCTACTTGTATAATATCTTCATGCATCGGTCCGCCTTTTGAATAGCGATATGCAATAGAATAGACAAGATTTTTATAATGATCAACTAACCTGTCCTGTGCTTCATCACATTGGTTTTGTTGAAATTCTGCAATTAGTTTCATAACGTCTTCTTTAGTAAGATTCGTAGGTTGAGATTGGATTTCCATCATTCTCCACCTGCTCTCTTTGTATATATTTTGTCATTAAAACTGTCATGCCCTCATCATGCATGATTTGTATATCATCCATTAACGTATTGATTAAATATAAACCTAAACCATTTTCCGGCAAATGTTCTACTGGTTTACTAATATCATACGGACCAACTTTCCTTTTTAAGTTATTAAAATCAAAGCTAACCCCATTATCCGCAACCATAATTTCTAATCGATCTTCATATAGCCCAAAGACAATTGCAATTTCTCCAACGTCTTCTTTGTATGCATGTTGTACAATATTTGTACATGCTTCACTAATAGCAATTTTCATATCTTCTATATCGTCATAAGCAAAGCCCATTCGATTCGCAACACCAGCCATCGTTAAACGAATAATAGCCACATATTCTGCCTTTGCAGGAATTTTCATTTCTATCTTTTCAAATCTCTCCATCATCCCTAGTCACCTTCTTTCTACTTTTTCAAAATCGGAATTCAAATTTAATATTTCTGTTAACCCTGTAATATCAAATAATCTTTTTAACCTTTTAGATACACCAATAAACTCTAGTTTTCCATCATTTTTCTTAACTGCTTTTAATAGCGCTATAAACACGCCTAATCCTGTACTATCCATATACTCTACCTGAGTAAAATCTACTACCATATGAACCTCTTTTTCGCTTGCAATAGGCATGATCTTATTTTTTAAATCTGATGCCGTATATGCATCAATTTCACCATTAAGTTGTACCGTATACCCTACATCATTTTGCAAAATATTTATTCCCAAATTCATCATTTCCGCCCCCTTATCTCAAACTACTACTATGTTAATTACCCATAAAAATTAGTTTTAAACATATTTTTTTATTTTTATTATAAATAAATTTTCCACACCTTTCTCGGCTTAACACGTAAAAAATAATACCAAATGTTTAAACCTTATAAATTTGTGTATGTATAATGTATAAACATTATTTTTAGGGGGATCTATCTATGGAAGAGCACAACTTTAAAAAGGGAGATTTCGTTCAATTTTCTTATCGACACGATCATGCTACAAAATTAGTTGGTTCCATTATTAATATACTAACGAATACGATTGTAGTGGATATAGGTAATAGCGAGGACTTACCTCATATAGAACCAAGGCAGGTCGTAAGAATAAATAATTGTAAAAAAGTAACGATGGTTTAATACATAATAGAAAGTGTAATTTCAATGAGCGGGGGCCTTCATCCCCCGCTCATTCCTATGCAGATTACATAAAAAAGCATCCAAATCATTTGAATTGGATGCTTTTTTATGTATATTTATCATTCTATTTACTTTATAACTATATATAATAAACTTAAAATTACTATTCATTATCATACTTACGCTTTCCGTAGCATTCTAGAGAAGAATGTAACGATTAAAATAAAGACGATTGCACCTAATAACGCTGGAAGAATAAAGATGCCTCCCCATTCAGGACCCCAATGACCAAATAATGCACTACCAACCCAAGATCCAATTAAACCAGCAATCACATTACCAACTATACCTAAAGGAAAGTCTTTTCCCGTAATCATTCCAGCTAACGCACCAATAAGTCCACCTACAATACACGTAATAATAAGTCCCACAATTAACCCTCCTATATTCGTTTTATATTGGATTTATCAAGCTTTGGTATGTAACCAAAGCTTGATAAACATGTATTATTCTTTATTATCCAACCCATCACTTATCTTTTGTTTAACTTTTCCGACTTTTTCTTTTATCGTTCCCTTCGTCTTGTCCCACTTCCCTTCATTTTTCAACTTTCTATCTTCTGTAACTTCACCAATTCCTTCTTTTACTTGTCCCTTTGTCTTTTCCACTTTACCAGTAATTTGTTCTTTTAGTCCGCTCTCACTCATATTTCCCATCTCCTTTTCGTAATAGATTTATAGATTTACAGGATACAAATTTAAATAGAATACATGCATCTTCTTTCTTGTAACCATTCACCGACTCTCTCTAAATCTTTAACGAATAACAAGATCTTCCCTTCATCTAGCTTTTCTTCGTAGAAGTTTGCTTCTTCTTCATTAAGCCCTAACTCCTGCATCTTATTTCTTAACTGATCTCCCGTTTTTTGAAAGACGTTAATAATGCTTGTCCCAAGTCCCTCCTCTTTTATTCCAATTGTATTCACGTCTGCATTGTCTGCAATTCTGTCTGTCCTTTCTTTCTCATGTGTTAATACGTAAATATCTTTTTGGTCTATTCCTTTCTTCACTAGATCATTCGCCGCATTCATGACCTCTTTCTCCGTAATAAATTCATATACAAAAGGTTTACTATACTTCGTTTCCATCTTTAACTTCCTCCTTTAAAATGAATTATTTGTTATATTATATGTAGTACACCTATTTTCGAAATGTTAAACATAAAATATGAAAAAAGTTATGTGAATTTTGCTTTTAATAGAGAATGAACAACATCATTTACCATTTTAAAAACATCTTCTCCTTACAATAACTACCTAAATTAACAGAAAATTGTTACAATTAAGCGTGAGGAGGGATACTATGAAAAAAATTATATCTATATGCGCTCTAACCGCTCTATCTTTCACTTTAATAGGCTGTACAAGCACCTTATCTACAGATAAAGCTTCACAAGCTAAGCAAGAACATACACAAACTACCTTTCAATTAAAATCCGCAAATATTACAGACATTGAAATACTTAGCACAATAAATAACAACGTTTCAAAATCTCAAACAGACAACGAAGAAATGATACAATCTATCGTTTCCGCAGTTCAAAAAGGCACGCCTAAAACAATCACTTTAGATCAAAAAAAGCGAGAATCGGCACATTCTACTATTACCGTTACATATAAAGATGACACAAAAGAAGAATTTCTTGTTTGGGTTGATAATAATGAGAAAATTACGATTGCTAAAGATGAGAAGAAGGATAAGGTTGAAGGTGTAACAGTGAATATTAAAGATGTGAAAATGATGAAGGATTTCTTTTAAAATTTTAATATAATTGATGTTAAAAAAGAGTAGGATGTAAAATCCTACTCTTTTTTAATCTTGTCCAATAAATAAACTTTTATAAAAGCTATTTAAGATCTAATTTTGCTAAATCATGTTGTAAAACATTATTTCCTTCTTGTGGGTTAAATACTATTGCACTAAGACCAAAAACATTCGTAACAACATCTCTATCTTTCGAACGAATGATTCTTACTTCATAAGCAAAAACACCTGAAGGAAGAGCTGCTGAACGAAAAGTAACACGTCGATTAGGTGCCAATGTTTGTGTTGAAGGGTCTACTAATGGTAACAATACCGGAGAACCCGATGACCAATCAAACATTTCAACAGTTACTGTATGAGTATCATCTGGATCAACATTCATAGCTTCCACAGTAAGAAACAACGTAGCGGAATGTCTACGTAATACACCCGTTGACAAAGTTTCATTGTGGTGTTTATGATGTTTTTCAGGAGGATGATCATAGCCATAACTCATACCAATCCCCCCTTTCATTTACAATTAAGGATAAGTATTCCTTACAATATATAATGCTAGTATTATTTTAATGAAAGGTATAAAAGCGGATTTCTATCTTTATTTTTGGATATTTTGTTTTTTATTTATTCCTTCTTAAAGAACAATATAGATTCTCCTATTTTGCCCTTGAACTCCTTCAAAGAATAAATCTATTTTGAAAAGAACCTGCTCCATTCATAAATACATAAAGTAAATGGAATCCGTTAAAACACATAATTGATCCTTTGTTTTCCCCCTCCTATTTAAAGGAGGAATTGTTCTCGGCTTTGGTGATAGTTATGGCTTCGCGGGAGGATTTGCTTTATTAGTTGTATTGTTTATTTTATTAATCATCGTTGGAGCTGCTTGCTTCTGCTAAAAAACTATTGGAAAAGACATGCGATATGCAGCGATTCAAGTGTAACTAATACTTTAATGATGTAATATTACATTCGCCCCCAAAATGAACTTCGATGCTATAAAAAAGATAAAGTGTTCATTTATACAACCTTAGCTTGATAGCAATATCATGAGTTCCCATCCCAGACAAACTAGTTAACATCTCAATAATTGCTATTGCAGAAAAGTACAACAAGCTGGACAACATAGATTTCAAACTGTAAGATTAGATGTTGGTGAAATCGGACAGCAAAGCATATATAGAAAATAGGTGTTAATTTTGAAAATCAATAAAAAATTTGAACCGATAATTTTTAATCTCTTTATGATTTTAGGTATATCTAGTATTATCTCTTTCGTCATGGTTTCAATGAATGTTGGGTATACAGCTTTATTTCTCAAATCATGGATAAAAACATGGGCAATTGCTTTCGTGCTTGCATTTTTAGCTTCTAAATTACTACCCTTTGTAGTGAAAAGGATAATGAAAATATTCATATTTGTTGAGAAGGATGCTTAAAAATAAAGTGATGTACTACTCTAGTTCATTTAAATGAACAGAAATAATCATCACAAAACTTAACCTAGTAAAATGTTTCAACTCAAAGAAAGGTACTTGAAAAGTTGTCTTTTCTTTATATGTTAAAAAAGCTCGCCTATTTCCGTAGGCGAGCTTTATCTTTATTACACAATAAGAAAGTATACTCTCTTTTTCTCGGAAATTTTATGTAATTTTACATATTCATGAACATACATGTTTTGATGGACTTTATCTATATACTCATGGTAGTAATCCATTGAAAATGTATCTTCTTGAAAGCAAAACTCTCTTTTAGAAAAAAGAAAAGACACCCTAAAGTGCCTTCCTCCGACTTGAACCATCTTAATTTTAATAATATGTATTGGACTCTTATCTAAAAAATAATCTAATGTATTACAATAAGAGAAAGATAATGATACAATAAAAGTGCAACAAGATGTTGCTTAGTTTTTAAATTTTATGGGAATAACACAAAAGCTAGGTTTGGTCGCCAAGTTTTTTCATTCCTATCGGTCATGAAATACCCCGGTTGGTCGCTGGGGTATTTCTTTTTTATTAACGTATATATAGGTCTATTATGGACAAAATAAAATATAATCTTAGTAGAAGATAGAACACTGACACCTTTGCCGCTTCTAAATCACTTTGGTCTTGTGCGAAGAAAGTATGGTCAGTACTTTCAGCTCAGTGTTCCATCTACTTTAGTTTTGAGTTGAGTGTTGCTAATCATAGCAGCACTTTTTTACATTCCAATTTGTTCTTTGATGAATTGAATTATATGTTTTACAAACTGGCTTTGCGTGAAGAAGTAATGAATATTTCTCAGTACTGTCGTCCACGATGCTAGATTACTTACAAAAGACTGGGATTTTGCCTTTTTGGTCGCCTTTTTTTTACGTTTTTTCATTCCTGTCCCTCCCTTCTTAAGGGAAGGGCAAAGATGGCACATTTTATATTTTAAAGAGTTATATAGAAGAGGACAATCTATTCATTAGCAAAATAAAGAAAAGACACCATAAGGTGCCTTCCTCCGACTTGAACCATCTTAATTCTAATAATATGTATTGGACTCCCATCCAACTATTATTTTACCATGTTAAGTTATTTTTGTTTATTGAGAAATACAATAATTTACTTGTGTTGGTTGTCTGTATGAAATCTTTTTGTAGTCCATGCAGCGATTAACAAAAGAACAATAGTAGTAATAACACCTAAAAGTCCTTGCTTGAGACAATGGCTAAGAACATAAGCATTACTGTGTATGTATTAAATTCCATTTATGTAATCGTTACTAAAGAATATCCTTCTTTCGCATTGTACGGCTCCGCTTTATAAGAAACACGGTTTGCCCCTTGCGGATAACCAATTTCTCCAATTACTTTTTTCACATCTTGCAATGCATCATCCATTGATTGTTTATAAAGAATTTCAATCTTTGGTAACTTTTCGTTATAACGCTGCTGCATTTTATTTTTGAATTCATTATAGTTATTTGCGATGTATTCATTTCCTAAATAGTTTAACTTTGTATCTTTTAATATTTGCTGATAGGCAGGAGTTTTCGTACCACCTGCAGCAATTTTATTTGTTAATGTACTATAATAATTTGTTGTAGCTTGCGGATATTCCCCTCGGTTCCACTCATGATTTCTTGCGATTTGCTCATCTGATAAGTTGAAATAGGAATATGTTACGCGGCCTTGTTCATCTGGAACCGGATCATCAAATGTTGTATCAAGATGATACCATTTGTTTTCGATTTTCACTAAGTTCCAAGCATGAGGCTGACCGTCTCCAGTTCCTACTACAAAATGATTCTCAATTCCCGCTTCTTTTAATAATTGATAAGTTAATAGTGCGTAACCTTGGCAAACAGCAGAACGATTTACGAGTGCTTCATATGCTGTGTAAGCTTTATAAGACGTATCATAAGAAACATGTTTTACGACATAATCATGAATCGCTTTCACTTTTTCGTGATCATCCATCCCAACTTGTGTAATAGAAGAAACAATTGCCTTCGCTTGCTTCATTACATATTCTGTTTGTTCTTTCGTTTCGCGATATGTAATTTTCAGTGTAAACGTATAATTTCCAGGTGACCCATTAAGACCATATGAAACATTCGATCTATTATAATTCGTATACTCATTTTTACTTGCCACTTCTTTATAGGCGTTAAAAAGTGTATTCATCACTTCTTTTGTATTACTATTTGTCGTTTTATACGGCAGTGTAATATTCGTTTCATACGCATTAATACGCTTCTGTACTTCCTCTTTAAATGCTGCTAATAATGCCGCATCTCCTGTATCTTGCACCGCAACCGCAGGCTTTTTATATTGCAAAGCATTATATAAAAACTGTGCATACTGTTCACGCGTTACCGTTTTAGCAGGTTCAAATTTCCCGTGGCCTGTACCAGATGCAATCCCGTTTGACTGCACCGCACTAATCGCACCTTCTGCCCAAAAACCATTCGGAACATCATTAAATGTATGCTTTTGCTTAGCTGAAACTTGAAAAGCGTTTTTAATAATTTGCGCCATTTCTGCACGGCTAACAGAATCTTTCGGTCTAAAACCTCCGTTTCCATCCCCGTTAAAAATCCCTAATTTCGTTAACGTTAAAACCTCTTCTGGAAACAATGTGGATCCTGAGCGAATATCTCGATACGGATTGTTTAAAGTAGATCCATCTTTTAATACATAACGAGCACCGTCATTACTGAACGTACCACCTTGCTTATTCGGTAACAGCGCACGATAAATTAAAGCAGCAACTTGCTCTCTCGTCGCAACATCACCGAAACCAAACTTTCCATTTCCATAACCGGAAATAATATTTTTACTCGATAAATCTTTAATCGCCGGATACGACCAATGCGACGTAGGCACATCAGAAAAAATACCCACCTCAGCTGCTCTCACATCACTGCCATTTGTATACAGTAAAGCACCACCTATAAGTGATAATGATGTAATTGATTTTAGTAGTTTTGTGTACATAATTCCTTCTCCCAATATCGTTTCTATGTATGTTATTTTTTGTCGAAAAATCTAAAATAATATGACAAAACATATTATACAATTAAAATTTTTTGAAGGGTACACTAATTTTGGAAATATGCAAAAACTCATATTTTTATATTTTTTCGTATTAATATTATGTTGTTTTATTTATGAATATCTATAGGTAGTAACTCGTTATAACTCCCTCATGGTAATCTCTAATTTAGTATTGAAATTCTCTAAATCTCAATGTATTATATTTTTGTATTTTCTCAGTTTCCCAAGCCGAGAAAACATCATCACTTCTAAAAGGACCCGAACTCCAGCGGGTCCTTTCTTATATTCCTTATTTTTATAAACGTATTTATCGTTTTATCCAGTACGATAATAAGAGACTCTCGCGTTTGCTTCCGTGCCATATCATCACTTATTTCATTATACAAGCTATAGCCTTTTCTAATTTCTGTAGAGCAATGTATTTCCTTACTAATCCTAAACCAATAGTATGATTTTTTAAATCGTCTATAATAGCTGTTTGTTCTTGGTTTCCACTTGGAGATGAGCAGTTAGTTTTTGCTAACTGCTCCTTTATTTATAACAATGATCAAATTATTTAAAATAATTCTTCTTTATTTCTCAATATAAGAAACCTTGGATTTTCATTAACACTCCTGTAGTATATAAACAAAGAGTAAGGTAAGAGTTACTCTTTGCCATTTTAGAAAAGGTTCTGCTGGAGACAGCAGAATCTTTTTTCATATAGAGATAGTTTTACTAAATTTTTCACTACTAACCACAAAAATATCCTATAATCTTAATATAACAAATAAACATATTAGGAGCGGATCAAATGCCAGTTACACTAGAACTTATTCTTTTCATTCTTATAGCAATTAGTGCTATTGGCTATTTAATAAAAGAATTTCAAAAAACTAGGAAAAGAACACTTGGAATTTCAATAGAATTCTTGGTTCTTTTCTGGTCAATATGGAGAATATCAACTATCGTAATCTAATTTATAAAATATGAATTCCTTCGAATAAAACTCAATATTATGTCCATAATGTTGATAGGCTGTATGCCAAAACTCATTTAGTTTTCTCTGTATCTCCTTGTATTGAGCAGTTAGCACTTGCTAGCTGCTCTTTTATTTGTAACCTTGTTAGACAAGTTTTCATATAATGTAGTCATTCCTTTCTTATAAATTAAGCTCGTCACTTGAATTATAAAAATGGGATTATATCCTATAACATTTTCAGGAATTATCCATATTTTATTTCTGAAAAAGTGCTTTATTTTGCTGAAAAGTGGTTGCGGAAACAACCGCCTTTTTATTTATGGCAAAATGAGATTTCTATTACGATCTATTACAAAGTATGTTATTACTGGTACCATCCGGTATAATAAATACAGATCAAATATTGAAAGGAAATATGACAATGAAAAGATATTTGAACTTCATTTCACTTTTCTTAACTGTACTTGTAATAATTAATCTTACAAATATACATACGAAGTATCAATTCTTTATAGGTGCATCTATAGCAATATGTTTAACTATTATTTCTACACATGAAATTATAAAATTCCTTGCTACTAGTAGCTTATTAGTTTATGGATTTGCCGCTTTTACTTATTTAAGTATTGCTTGCTAACTTTCAATTTCGTTTTGTATTAAAATAACATTTTTATTTAACTTCATCACGTTAAGTTATATAGAAAACTATATATAATTGAATATTAAAAATGTTATTTCGATTCTAATATAGAGGCACATACGACTTTTTTCTTTGTTTAAGGGTTCTTACGTAATAGTAAAAACCCTTTTTTCATGCCAATCACGATTTATTCATTTTTTTTGATACATTTTATGGAACATTCATACGTTACGTTAGATAAATCCTTTTTGACAGAATGAATAATGAGTTATATCTTTCTCTCAATGAATTTAGGTATTTAACATGGTAAAATAATATTCGTATGAGCTTCCAATACATATTATTAAAATTAAGATGGTTCAAGTTGCAGGAGGCACCTTTGGGTATCTTCTTTGTACATACTAAAATCCTCACCACCTTATAAAAACGGTAAGCCCTTTACACCAAACAATAATTGCAACTATATTATTTTTACATTACATTAAGGTAAAAGGATGTCCTTTTACAAATAAAGTGCTAGATAGTAGGTGGAAAAATGGAATTTAACGATTTGGGTATTATCATTAAAGAACTTAGAATGAAAAAAAATATATCACAATCCGAATTATGTCATGGAATATGTTCACAAAGTCAAATTAGCAAGATTGAAAAAGGTATGATTTATCCATCTAGTATATTGTTATATCAATTATCAGAAAGACTTGGTATTGATCCAAATAATATATTTGCACTAACTCAAAACAAAAGATTAAAATATGTAGAAAACGTAAAATACGTAATAAAAGACTGCTTAAAGCAAAAACAATATAAAGAACTTTATGAAATAGTAAAAAAAGAGAAAAACTTAAATAATTTTCAAACAAAAGAAGAGAAACAGTTTCTAATATGGCACGAAGCAATTGCTATATTTATGGTGGATAGATCAATAAAAACTGCTTTAGATCTTTTAAATAATGCATTAAAACTGACTTTAACTAATTCTGATTTTTTATCAGAAAGAGAAATAGATATTATGCAAACAATGGCTATATTTTATGCAGAAAATAAAAATTATGAAAAAGGTATTAATATATTAAAAAGATGTTTAACTAATTTTAATAAGTTAGATTTTCCTAGAGATAAAGAAATTAAATTAAAAATCATGTTAAATTTAGCAAAATGTTTAGACTCCATATATCAACATGAAGAGGCAATAAAATACCTTGATAAGGGTATAAAATTAGCAATTAATTTAAATACTTTATACCTATTAGGTGAACTATTCTATTTAAAAGGTCAATATTTATTAAAGATTAAACAACATAATGTAGAAGAGGTTGTTTATAACTGGAAAAAAGCATTATTTATATTTGAACTAACAGAAAAAGAATATTATACAAAAACGCTACCAGATGAACTGATTGAAATACAAAATAAAAAACAATCATAATTTCGTAAAAGATACTTACAAAAGTCGCAGGAAGGCACCTTTAGGTGTCTTTTTTTGTGAAGAATCAGTTTAAGAACTAAAAGAACCTCAATAAATGAGGTTCAAAGAATCTACTATTTTAAATTACCTTCGTAAAAAGCAACTCCATTTTGAACATGTTTTAAATACCATGTAATCGTCCCGCCACAAACATTTTCAGTAAAACTATTAGCATATACTCCATTTGAGTAATACAGAGTTCTTTTGAATTTACCGTTAGAATACTCATAAGGAATTGAGCATGTTGCTTGCTTCGGAGAACTCACAGCTTTTTGCGTATCAGCTGAAGCCGCTCCAATTCCTCCTGTTAATGCAATACCAGTTGCTAATAGCCCTACTACTAATTTCTTGAACATAATAAATCCCCCTTTAATAGTTTTTATAACTTACAACTTAAATGTATCACTTTTGTAATTTATGTAAATATATTGAATATATAGAAATATTTATTTAACTTTTGGTAATATTAGGATTTTATTTTATCAAATGAAAAATAAAGGAATTTAGAGAAGTATGTAACAATACATAATAAAGTGAAACTTTAATCAGTGGGGGGTTCTTTATCCTCCACTGATTATTAGTTGAACCAATGGTATTTGATTTCCTTTTAGTTTTTGAGGATAGCCCTTTCCATCCCATCTTTCATGATGAGAAAGAATTATGTCTTCATTACCTTTTATTAAAGATATATTTTTAAAAACTTCTAATCCTAATTGTGGGTGTGTCTTAATAAGATTATATTCTTCTTCTGTAAGAGAAGATGCTTTCTTTAAAACTTCATCAGGAATACCTATTTTCCCTATATCATGTAATAAATAAAATGAAATTGTTTTAAAGATTCATCTTTATATTCATTTGTTTCTTTAGCAAGAATCGTAGCATAATTGGCTACACGTTCACTATGCCCTTTCGTATATTGATCCTTTAGTTCCATTATCCTCATTATCGATAAAGCTGTTTCTTTCATTTGTTTTTCATAGGATGCTTTAATTTTTTGTACTAAAAATTTTAATGAAAGAAATACAAAAAATGACGCAACAAAAATGATTAGAAACAATAATATTAATGATATTGGATAATTAATTTCAAAATAATAAATAGCAATTAAAAATCTACATACCATACAAATAGATACCGTTAGAAGATAATGAATACTTAAAAATAAAGGCGCAGAAATTACTAAGAAGCACTCTAAATAAGGAATATGTAAGGAAGCACCTGAATCACGTATAAACATAAGATCATATGCTAAAAGATAAATAATACTAACACCAAGAAAAATATATTTTGTAAACATTTGTTTATTCATTTTTTGTAAACACTTATTACATAAAAAAAATGAAATGAAAATAAATAAAAATACAAGTTCAAATAAAAGCTTCTCTAGTGTAAAATCCTTTCTAAGAATAAAATGTTGATAAATATTATCAAACAAAAGAGTACTACAGGGAATAAATAGAAACATGTTTATCGGTTCTTTCGTTTCGATATTTTTAACCCCTTTCATCATTTTACACACCGCTAAACCTTTTTAATAAAAAAATAAGTTCATATACATATTATTAATAATATCCAAGAATAGATAATGGTGCAAAAAATACCCTTTCTCATAACCTATAAATAGGGTACTGCCATGATAGGAATGTATAAAGATATGGATAGGGTTATAGAAAAAGAAAAAGGCGAATTCCTTTTGAAATTTGGAATTCGCCTTTTTCTTGCTATCGATAATGAGACGTTATATTAACCTCATATGTATAGAATATACAGTAAACTAAAAATGAAAAGTTTACATTTTTTATTGTTTCTTATAAGTGAACTATTTGTATTCCTGTCTATATAATTTAAACGAATAAATAGCTCCAATAAAGAATACAAAAGCTTCAAATAATATAAAGATTTGACGGAAATTCTCGATATCTTTACCAACTAAAGAAATAAATATAGCATTCATTAGAATTTGAGTAGTAAACATACGAGAAGTAATTTTTAAATAAATAGCATTTGTTCCTTCATTTGGTTTACCAATTTTTTTGTAAATAATAATAAGTGCAATTACTGAACCCAAAAGTAGAAGTGCTGTAAGTCCTACAACAATATTGAAATTCCCTGTACTTTCTAACATCCATTTATTTAATAAATCAATCATTATTATCTTCCTTTCCTACATAAGAGAATATTTCTTTCTTCTTTTTCACTATAATAAAAAAAGAAAAAGGAAAACATCGAACTTTCTTACAAACATTCTTGTATTCTTACAATTTTGTCATTTTGCAAATGTATTCATCGCCTTTCCTTTCATTATTTTCTTTGGAAAACATAGTGAATTACGAAATAGAGCGCTACATGATCAACTTCCAAGAAGTAGTGCACGAAACCTCTTAATTCATGCAATTAGTATGTAGAATACTAATGAGTTATTGATTAAGAAGATAAAGGAATAAGAAATACGATAAAGAATTAGAATAGATAATGTAAAAAATGGAAAGAGGGGAAAAGATGAATCTAAAATTAATAGATGTAACAGAAGAAAATTTCTTTGAAATTATTAATTTAAAATCAGATAAACTTCAAGAAAAACACATTCAAATATATGAAAGATGGGTTGGTTCAAATGCTTTCTTTCTTGCAGCTTGCCAAACGTTTGGGTTTACTCCGAAAGCTATATATGATAATGATGTTTTAATAGGTTTTGCTTCGTATGGGTTTAGAAATGAAACGAAGCAATATGAGTTAATTAGTATGATGCTTGGCCATCAATATCAAGGGTTAGGGTATGGGATTCCTGTTTTAAAAGCAGTAATAGATAGTATGGTTCAGACGTACAAATGTGAAGAAATATTCTTATCGGTTATTCACGATAATGAACGCGCAAAGCGGATTTATGAAAAAGTGGGTTTTAGGCCAACAGGAGAGATTGAAGAAGGACACCATCCAGAATTAGTTTACTGTTTAAAATTAAAAAACTATGTAAATGTATAAAATTATATATACCTCTAGTTCTGTATGAATCATTTCATTTTCTGGTTTTTACTCCATATTCTTTAACATATGAAGCAAAAAAATTAATTTTGTGTAGTTTATTTTTGTTAGCATGATAGCGATGTGGTGCTCCCCCTATTAGTAGTAATTTTAATATCACTATGGATAAATTACTTTTAGAACTTTACTTCCAAGAATGAATTTTATGTGAACAATTAGTTAAAAATTCCCTTTATTAATTAACTAAGTAATATTTTGAAAGAACATATAGATATAATAGAAAGAATACTCGGTGCATCATCTCAACGCGCTGAATAGGTACATTATTGCATGTTAAAAATTTAACTTAAGGTGGAATTGTATATGACTGAAGATAAAAGACTGAAAAAGCCGGTGGTAAGTTTTATATTACTAACCAACATTATTTTTTGGCCACTTTTTCTGCTTGTAGGAATTACAAAGTTATTACATTTTCCAACTTGGATTTTTGATGTAATGCTCTGCATATCAGCTTGGTCTTCCACTTTTGCTTTTATGTTTCTATTTAAAAGAATTTATCCTGGACAAAGTTTTATTCAATTCGTAAAAGATAGATTTAAAAATAAACTTAATTACTCTATCGTTCTTACTATCAGTATGATTCAAATAATTATATTTTTGACGATGTTGTTTCTCATTTCGACTAATAGTGAAGCAGACTCTATTTTTAATAGAACTACATGGGGCGTGTTAATTTATTATGTTGTTAAAACTATTGTATCTGGACCACTAGGAGAAGAATTAGGGTGGAGGGGTTTTGCATTAATGGAGCTCCAGAAAAAATACTCGCCATTAAAATCTTCAATCATTATTGGTTTTTGGTGGGGAATGTGGCATCTGCCTATATGGTTTACTACAGGTTTTACAGGCAGTAATTTAATCAAATATATTTTATTTTTTATGATTGCAATTATATCTACTACAATTATCATGGCAACATTTTATAATTTAAATCAAAATTTAATTGTTCCAATTATCATCCACTTTTTCTTTAATTTATTTATTGGCATAATAAATGGACCATTAATTGAATTAATTATGTATACTGCAATTTTTTATTTAATAGTTGCCATTTTACTTATAGTTATAAATCCAAAGAAAGTTTTATATCGAAGATACTATAATTTTTTATAATTCTTGCTTTCTCACTCTCCTTGCATGATAAATTTCTCCATACTAATTAACAACTAATATTAAAACTATTAATCCAATAAATCCTTAGAAAAATGGTTATCTATACACTAACTTAGTTAAATATGGATATTTTTTAAGAAGATAAAAAAGAACTAATCCCTAGAAGGGATTAGTTCAATATCTCAAAAGCTATTATATTACATAGTTTTATGAGCAAACGTTATATAATGTTGTGTGGGATACATAACCTGTCATCCCTTTATAAGTAACTTTTAACCACTGTTTAGAATTACTATAATGCCCTTGAACATACTCACCTGTTACCCATGTGCCAGTAATTTTCTGACCACTAGTAAATGTATGTAAGACAGGTGATCCCACAGTGTAACCACTGCGCATCTTTGCACCATATGTACCTACCGTACCTCCCTTGGCACAAGCTGCTACTACTGTTTCATTTTCAGTAGTATTCGTAGCCGCAAAAGCAGAGCCGTTAAATGTAAATAAAGTAAACATAAAAGCTGTTAATAAAGTACAAATAGATAAGCGACGTAACAAAATAAATTCCCCCTTTTTTTATAATTTCTTTCTTCACAAACTATTTTCTTAAATATTCTAATTATTTTCAATATATTAATGTTGAGAAATATTAGTTGTATTTTTGAAATAAAATTTTATCAAAAATAGTAACAAACTCATATTTTACAGAGAGCCCGAAAATAGTCTTCTACCAACTATATAAAAGCCCCTTCACCTTAAGGCAAAGGGACTTTCTCATTCCTATTTCAAACTACCCGCAATCTCCGTAAAGATAACTCCAAGTGCATGCGCACCTGCATCTGGATAGCCTAAGCTTCTTTCGCCAACTGTACCGGCGCGGCCCATGCGAGCTACAATTTCTTTCGTATACTCTGCGCCTTTAACCGCTGCTTCTGCTCCTTTTTCAAAGGCGGTTTTCATATCTTCTTCATTTGAAGCGCTAGCTAACCAAGAGTCTACACATGGAGCAAGTGCGTCAACAAGTGTTTTATCACCAACTACTGCTCCTCTTCCGAATGATCTTTCACCGATCGATTGTATGCCTTGCAGTGCTGCTTGCAACATTTCAGCAAATTCTTTCACTGTTAGCTCACGTTTTTCGCCTGCTGCTTTACTAGCTGCGCGGAATGCACCGCCCCAAATTGGACCAGATGCTCCGCCGCAATGTTCCATAATAATCATGGAGCAACCGTCAAGGAATGATCCGATCGTTACGTTTTCTTGTTCTACAATCGAATGCCATTCACGTTTTAATTGCTTAAATCCTTTTGCCACACTCATTCCAAAGTCGCCGTCACCTGCATGTGTATCTAACTCACAGAACGGTACTTCATTTTTAATAATAATATCGCTCATTTTATCAACGAGATAAATCATGTTGTTTAATGTGATGACATTATTTTTAATAACAGCGTGCTCTTCTGCCGTTTCTAGTTCAAATGAAACTTCTTTCTCTTCTGCTTCTTCAAGTACATTCACATACTCTACACTTTCAACTGGTCCATCTACTTTAAACGCTGGTGTGTTACACTCTTTCGATAGTAATGTTTTTAGCTCATCATCTAATTTCATTACTGTTAAAGACATACCAGCCATATCGATACTCGTCATATAATTGCCGACGAATACTCTATTAATTTTAATATTTCTAGCAGCTAATTCTCGCGTCACTGCGTTGTTAAATAAGTAAAGTTCTTGCAGTGGTGTTCCGCCAAAACCGTTAACTAAAAGCGCAATTTCTTCTCCGTCTTTTACTCCTAAATCTTTCATTAAATCGTTTGTCATACGGTTCGCTAATTCATCTGCTGACAGCATTTTTTCACGTTTAATTCCTGGTTCGCCGTGAATACCTACGCCGTATTCCATTTCATCTTCCGCAAGTGTGAAAGTAGGTGATCCGCTCGCTGGAACTGTACAAGACGTTAACGCTAAACCAATTGTACGCACGTTAGCAGCTGCTTTTTCCGCTACAGCTTTCACCGCTCCTAAATCCATACCTGCTTCCGCTGCTGCGCCGGCAATTTTATGAACGAGAATAACACCCGCAACGCCGCGGCGTCCTACTGTGTACAGGCTATCTTCTACCGCAATATCATCGTCCACTTTTACGTAGTCGACTTCAATTCCATCTTCCGTCGCTAAATGAGCACCGTTTTTGAAATTCATAATATCGCCGCTGTAATTTTTAATAATTAATAGCGTACCTTTTTTACTAGCTGTCTCTTTAATCGCTTGATATACCTGAATTTGTGAAGGCGAAGCAAACACATCTCCGCACACTGCCGCATCTAACATTCCTTTTCCGACTAGTCCTGCATGCGCTGGCTCGTGACCACTACCGCCGCCACTAATTAACGTTACTTTGTTTTCGTTCATTTCTTTCTTCTTAATGACTTTATATTTTTTCAAAAGCTCAAGCTCTGGATGAGCCATAACCATTCCGTTGCACATTTCCATTACTAATGTTTCTGGTTTGTTTATAATCTTTTTCATTGTGATTCTCCCTCAATTCCTTTAATATATTGTGATATATTTGAAATCTTCTTCTTACTATCCATGTTAAAATGAAAGCGTTTTATAGTAAACGGACAAAATGGACAATCTGTCTAAAGACACCGCTCTCATTTATGGGTAGGATTTTCATATTACTAACATTCTAGGGATGATTGAGATGACCTCTTCTATAATTTCTAAAAAGATAATCGCGAACTCATTGAAGTATTTAATGGAAACAGAGTCGTTTCATAAAATATCAGTAAGCGATATTATGTTACACTGTCAAATGCGTAGGCAAACTTTTTATTACCATTTTAAAGATAAATTTGAACTATTAAGCTGGATTTATAGAGAAGAAACGAAAGAGAACATTATCGACTTTCTCGACTATGAAACATGGGAAAACATTTTTGATTTATTATTTGATTACTTTTATGAAAATCAAAAATTTTACCGAAATGCTTTTAAAGTCATTGAACAAAACTCGTTTAATCACTATTTATTTGAGCATACAAAAAACTTATATATGAAGATTATTGATGAACTATCTGTGAGCTGTGGATTCAGCCTTTCTGATGAGACAAAAAATACGATTGCCTCCTTTTATAGTCACGGCTTCGTTGGAACGATAAAAGATTGGATTGAAAGCAAATGTGAAGTAGATCCGTCAATTATGTCTTCTCTTATGAAAAATATGATAAACAATCAATTACTACTATTACTGGAGCAATCAGCAAAGTAATTAAAGGGTGGCAAAAGCAATGAAAAAGATTATGAATGATGTACAACATATCGTTCAAGATATGATGCACGGCTTTTATTTTGAACATAACGACAAAGTAAATTACGACGAAACAAATAACATCATTTATGTAAAAGATATCGAAAAAATGACGCAAGACGTCGCTATTATAAGCGGTGGTGGTAGCGGACATGAACCTGCTGATATTGGTTATGTAGGAAAAGGAATGCTTACGGCTGCAGTAAACGGCAGTATTTTCACTCCGCCTACAGTGGAACAAATTGTGGCGGCAACTCGCCTCATACCGAAGGAGAAAAGTATTCTATTCATCATTAAAAACTTTAAAGATGATGTAGCGAACTTTTTAGCGGCGAAGCAAATTGCCAAAGAAGAAGGAAGAGAAATTGACCACATCATCGTAAATGACGACGTTTCAATTGAAGATGATGCCTCGTTTAATAAAAGAAGACGCGGCGTTGCTGGTACTGTTTTCGTTCAAAAAATACTTGGTGCGGCTGCTCTTGAAGGTCATTCTTTAGAAGAACTAACAACACTCGGCCATTCTATCACCGAAAACTTACACACATTAGGAGTCGCCCTTTCACCTGCGAATGATCCAGTGAAAGGAAAAGCTTCATTCACATTAAACGAAGATGAAGTATTTTATGGGGTCGGTATCCACGGCGAAAAAGGTTACCGTAAAGAAGCACTATCCTCTTCTGAAATATTAGCAATCGAACTAATGAACAAATTAAAAAGCATTTACCGCTGGAGAAAAGGTGACAACTTCGCCATTCTCATTAACGGACTCGGAGCGACGCCATTAATGGAGCAATACATTTTCGCAAATGACATTCGCCGTTTATGTGAACTGGAAGGGTTACAGATTACATTCGTAAAAGTTGGTACGCTACTAACTTCTTTAGATATGAAGGGTGTTTCTTTAAGTTTACTTAAGGTAGAGGACTTGAACTGGGTGAAGTGGTTGAAAGAAAATACGGAAACTGCTAGTTGGTAATATAGATAAAAATAGGATGGCTTCAATTGGCCAGCCTATTTTTGTACGTAATTCAGCTATGAGAAAAATTCAATTACTGAAGAATTCTGCACTCAATATTACAGCAAATTTACATCAAAAATGTAAATCCTCATTTCCTTCGTATTTTCCTTTATTAAGCCTTTTTCTTATGAATAATTCTGCAACAATTAAATTAGGTACCCATGCTAACCAAGCAATAATAGCGTAACTAAGTTCAAAATGTTCTATCCCAAATAGAACGATAAACAAAGGTAGCCAAATTCTTAATGTAACTGCCGCAAAGGTTAAAGCATAATTTCTAATCATCCAATTCCGATGCTCTTTAATTTTTTTATTCTTAACTCTATGTAATGCTTCATATGCTGATGTTAGCCAAAGTACGGATAACAAACCGAAACCTAGCTTCGCTACCAATCCTCCCGTAGCATAAAAGGATAGATATAGTCCAGAAACGCCGCCTAATAATATACCAACCATATAGATTCTCCCAGCTATTCGATGACGGTTGATATTCCTTTCTCTAAATTTAGTGGATAATGTAAACGGACCAATTACTAATGCTACTATACTAGTTGTAATATGTATAAATAGCATCATATACCAGAACGCACTTAATTTAGATCCAAACATAAGCTTCACTTTTACAAGCCCTGTTTGAAATCCATCCATAATAAAATATTGGACAACAATATAACTAGATACTAAAAGAGCAAAACAAGTAAATACATACCAAATTTTCCTGTTCAAATTTTACTGCCTCCTTATTACATGAAGGAATTAGATTATACATTACTGTTCATTCTAGGGAAAAATAGAAAAGCCTTCTTTACTGATTTATTCAACACATTGTTTTTATAAACCGAATGACTTACATGCAGCGACGAATAAAATATATGATACAAGGCCCTTCTTCATACATAAACCCCCTCAAGTATGTCGTTCTATACTTGAGGGGGTTTTCATTTATTCTCTCTCGTCTCTCATTTTCTTAAATCAATAATTAGCTCATCTGTAATCTGCTCAAGATAGAAAAATCTTTTTATATAATTGATATGTGACCATTTTTCTTCTCCACCAATAATAAATAATTCTTGCGCATCATACATAAATGAAAAGCTTGGATAGAAACTGTCAGTCTTTATTTCAATCTCACCAGTACGATTACTGATAATCTTACAGTCTGCTGAATAGCTTAATAACGTATAGAGAGAATCTTGTGCTGATTGGAAGAAATACTTCATAAGTGTAGTTATATCATCACCATTGGTAATGCACACTTAAAAAAAGTTCGTATCCTTTTTCTTATTAGTAAAAACTAGCTCAAAATGAAGTTTATTCTCTTCTAAAAATCCTTCAATAAAGTCTCTACATAAATAAGTTTCAAATAACATATACATAGGAAATTTGTTATGTGTACTCATAAATCCTTTAACGATTTCTTCGAATCCTGTATGCTGATTCCAATTCGTCCCCACTCCTATCATACTAGGGTGATTTAAATAAATAGGATACGGTGATAACCCTTCATCTTTTAACATATACACTCGTTTTTCATCTGTATGAAGAGCTGGTTTTGATTCTTTTAGTAAGTATTGAGATAATTGAACATGTAACACCTTTACACCTACCTATCATGTAATACATAAACTATATCTATTAAGTTAGAAAAAGAGAATGCATCATTCACATTTTACTGTGTTTGGGTGTGGAGAACGAGAATCATTTTATAAACGAGATCACACATCTCATTGGAGAATTACAGGTCTTCCAAATAAAATTGGATAATAAATTAACATCGCACCTACAAATGAACAAACTAAACAAAAAACAGCTTCATATTTTATAACTAGAGAAGAGCTGGTATCAAGCTTTTCCCCCTCTCTTTTACATATCATTTTAAAAGCTCTATATAATAAATACCCAATAATCGCCCCGAGGGTGTTTGTAAATAAATCATCAATATCTGTAATTCTATTATTTAGTAATTGATTTAACTCAATTGCCAATGAAAAAAAGAATCCTGCACATACGGTGTTTTTCATTTTTCTAAACTGCGGCCAAATAGTCGGCAATAAAAAACCGAATGGCATAAACAGTACAATATTTAAAAGATACGTAGTACTACCTGCCGTATCAAATAGAGTCAAATTGATTTGATTTACACGAATCCACGTTTCATATCTACTTATATCCCATATAGTCGCGATCTGCGTCACCTTATACACTAACGAAAGGTAGAATAGAAAAACATATACCCATAAAAAATGCCGAATAGATATATTGTTTTTCGCTTTAAAATAAAATCCAATTTGAAATACAATACAAAACATAATTGTAAAAAAATAAGTATACAAATAACTCATTAAAACTCCTGTATGCATGTGGAATCCCCTAACTTTACATTTTCATCTATGACTTTGTTATTTATAGGATAGGAGAAACTTTTAAAATAAAAAGTGGGGTAAATATAAAATTTTTCTTAAATTTTCACCTTGTACCTAGGTAAAAGAGCCTAGCAATCACATAATACAATTCCACACAAAATAAAATTCTGATAATATAAAATAGATAATCATTTATATATGGATTTTTTCATATACAAATGATTATCTATTTTAAAGGGGATAAAGAAAATTGGAGCTGATTTTTATTCATGAATAGAAAAAATTCTTCTCATAACAAAGGGGATTCCTCAAATAAAATTGCTGCTTTTATTGCAACGCTAGGAGCTCTATTAGTAAGTGTAGAAGTTTTATCTAATTTTTTTATAATTTTTTGGTTAATGATAATAGCAATAACAAATTTAATAGTCATATTTTATCTTCAAATTAGTGTTTTTAGTTTAGTAACAACAATCCTTTTTGTAATCTTTTACTTTATATACAAAAAGTTATTTGCACATTCTAAATTTGTAGAAATCTTTTCAAAATATAATATGATTATTACAATAATTTCTTTATTAATTTTAAATATGTTATACATATCAAAAAAAATGTTTAACGGTGCTTTAATTACTCCTGTGGTAATAATTATTACATGGTTAATTTACAAATTTATGTTTAAAAAAATAAAAAATAAGAAGAGCTAGTTTTATAGAGCAGACTCAAAATGGAGTACTTGCTTTCACTGTTTTGTTTTCGGGGAATTGTATTGATTTTATTGTAAGTGTTAATAATCCGCCTCAAATATATCTTTCCATGCTTGAGGCGGATATTAATTTCTAATTAAAGTGTACTAATCTATTCCTTCTCATCCCTCATACTATAATACCCCAAATTAATAATAACCAAGAAATACCCACCCATAATTCCAGCTGCAAATGTCCACATGTACTCACGGTGTTCAATTTCATACATAATAATCGCGCCGAGTATTGCGGCTGCAAACCGATTCATCATGCCAAGCATCGGTGCTTTTTCTTTTTTTACGATGCTATTTCCGAACTTTTCGATACGTCTTCCTAAAATCCAGGCGCAGTACATACTAACTAAAAGGCCGATGCTTATCCCTACAAACTGGGCTCGAAAAGGTGTCATCAACCATCCCAGTAACATCACGCCTAGCAAACAATATATTTGCATGTTGAATGATCTTAATGCCATACGAATCATGTTATGCTCCTTATCTTTCCTATTAATCCCATCTTTCGGACTTCAAGCTTTCCGATATCTCTTTTTTAAAATGGGGGAATTTGATTTTGCTCACCATTAAATAAGCAAGTACGCATGTGCCAAATGCCACGGAAACTGGGTTATTTAAGAGGCATAAAATGAGGAGACACATTGCCGCAAATGGAATGGGCATTCCGATGAATGTTGGGAGTTTGCTTTGCTGCGTGTTAAATCTCGCAAGTCGAAGCATTCCGCAAATACTGTAAGCGAGCGCACATATCATCCCAATAGATTGCAAATCTTTTAAAGCGACACTATAGGCAAGAATAGATGGCGCTACGCCAAAAGTAACTAAATCTGCAAATGAGTCTAACTCTCCGCCAATTTCCGAAACAGCATCCATTTTCCGAGCAACCATGCCATCAAACCAATCAAATACCATACCTGTAATAATGAACATGACTGCACCATACATATCGTGAACGAAAACAGCTTGAATAGCCAAAAGTCCACACACAAAGTTTGCTATCGTCATCATATTTGGTATGTAACTCATCACACGCTTCGCCTCCTTTCTACTAATTGCTTCATCTTCATTCTCACTCATTAGACTCAAGATCCTTCTGTTTTTCTTCCAATATCACTTTATTTATGTTCTTTAGCGTATCCGTCATTTGTTCTAAAGCACCGATATCGATTTTTGAAAAATACTTCTCAATTAATACATCATCTAACTCAGACAACTGCTCCATATACTTACTACCGTTTGGACCAAGTGTAAGGAAATACTCCCTTTTATTATTAGGATTTACTTGTTTTGAAATCATCTTCTGCTTTTCCAATTTCGATAAAACTTGACTCACAGCGCTTTTCGATATATTAAAAGTAGTCGCGATGTGATTTGCTGTCGTGTTTTCATTTAAATGAATATGAAATAGCATGCTCTCTTGCTGTCCTGTAAGACCGTACTCATCTTTCAACTCCTGAAATAGTAAAATGTAGAATTCATTATAGGCTCGGTTCATTTCATTAATTATTTCTTTATATGTTCTCGTCATAGCACTCTTCCTCCATGCTGTTATTTTGTTTCGTTTAATAGTTAAGTTCACTTAACTTAACTATATTATACCGTTATGTTTGTGTAAAGGGAAATCAATCTCTATCCATTCCTATAACACGGAATAAAGTATGCCATTTGCCTTTTCCACTGTTTTTCATTGATCAAATTCCGATCTCTCTGGCATGATACATCTATTATTTTGAATAAACAAACATAATCATCACAAAAATTCCATATAGACCCATTACTGGTTAAAATGTTATAATAAAATTACCCTACATAGTTACTCATATTCCGATTGAGGAACTAGCGTCTTATTAAGCAATGCGCATAACTCAAATAAAAAAGACACTTTTTACAGTGTCTTTTTTATTTATATTCTAAGGATTTATCTCTTTTAGACACAAAATCTATTACATGATAAAGGAGACTATCAAATGGAACATCCTGTTGCAAGAGAATTACGTAACATACGTATATGCCTTATCATCTTAATTATCGTCATCGCGTTTTGGGATCGTGAGAAACCTGTAGAAATCACTGACCATAGTAGCGATCCTATGTTAAACACTAGTAATATGACCCAAATTGGCGATCATACATTTGCCTATAAAGACGAATCTAATCAAATTAAAATATTTAAGTTTGATCCGGATACAAACGAAATAAAGCTAATAAAAGAGTTTTATGCTAACGAATATTGATTATATACAATAAATAATTCAAATTGATAAAAGGCACTTTAGGGTGTCTTTTCTTTATGGAGTAGGATTATGAAAAGACAGATTTACAATTCTAAGCGACTCGTTGGTACTACCCCATTGCTATCAAGCTAATATTTTCATATCCCCCTAAATTAAAACTTTCTTTCTCTACAGATAGTTATTCTGAGAAGCCGGGCATTATTTTCTTAAGTTGATGGACATGCATGGTGACCCCTATTAGACGATAGTAAATGAACAATTTCGGGGTTCAGTTCAACTTTATTCAAAATAAGATTTTTTTGCAGTAAAATCAATGTTGGTGGAAATTTTTCAATCAAATTTTTTTTAAAATTAACATAAATACTTGCAATATTTAAATTAGTACTATATAGTTCTAATTATGACAAAGGTAAAATTAATGAATCAAAAACGTGTGATTGAAGTAGCTGCAACATTATTTTTAGAAAAAGGGTTTGCTTATACAAGTATGGATGAATTAGTACGTGTAAGCAAAGTTTCAAAGTCGAATGTGTATTATCACTTTTCTAATAAGGAACAATTATTAGAAGGAGTCGTTGATTATTGGATTGAAATGTATCAATCTGCAATTGATGACGTACTTTCTCAGAACCAATTTTTAGTTGAAGATCGTATTCAACTGTTTTTAAAGCAATTATCACAAGGAGTTCAGTCGAGAGAGTATAAAGGGAGCTGTCCATTTATTACTCTTTATATTCAAAGTCCTACACAGGCCACGCAAATAAAAGAAAAAATAGGTCTTTTTTTTACAGGATTACAAGAGAAAGTTTCTCTATTACTTAAACAAGGGGTAGAGAATGGAGAATTCAGAAATACGATTCATATTGATGAGGTTGCATCACTTTTTATTACAAATCTTGAAGGAGCGTTATTTATTTCAGAAACATTGAAGGATGCAACTGTAATCACGAAAACAGCAGATCATTTTTTAAAATTGCTTCGATAAAAGAAGCATTTTTTTTACATCAAATTAGTACTAAGTAGTACTAAAAGGGGGATTTTATATGAGAACAGTATTTTTAACTGGTGGAACAGGCTTTATTGGAAAGCAATTAGTGAAAGAATTAGCCAAAGAGGATGTTAAAATTCTTCTTTTAGTGAGGTCGAAAAGTAAAGCAATACGCCTTTTTCAAGAAAGAGGCAGCTTAAAAAAGGCAGTTATGCACTTTATTGAAGGTGATTTAACGAAAATAGATTTAGGTCTAAGTGCTGAAGATAAGGAGAGGGTATTGAAAACGGATGTGATTATTCACGCAGGAGGCCCCATGGATATTCAAGCGACAAGTAATGAGGCAGCTTCCGTATTTTTAAATGGCGCGAAACATATTAGTGAATTAGCTAAAAGTATTCATCAATTGAAGGGCTTGCAACAATTTATTCATGTTGTAGGTTATATGAGCCCCTTTGATGATAAAAATAGCAACATTGCAATTGATGTGTTTAAAGAAGGAAACAATTATTTGAAAATAAAAAATCCATATGAGAGAACAAAATTTTTAGCAGATCTTTATATCCGTCACCAGGCATCAGCAATAGGTTATCCACTTTCTGTAATTAATCCGCCAACTGTAGTCGGTAGTAGCAAAACAGGGAGTACAGAGCAGATAGCAGGATTAGGTTTGCTTGTGATGAGTATGCGAAGAGGGCTCATGCCAGTGATTCCTGGAGGTAAGGGATATAGGTTACCACTTATTTCAAACGATGAGTTTGCGAAGTTTATTGTGCAGGTTTTCAGGTTGGAGCAACCGACTATCCAAACATATACACTTGTTGAAGACAAACAGCACGATCAGAACATTGCTGAATTATTAAGTATTATGTCGGAAAGTATGAATATGAGGGCACCAAAAATCTCGGTTCCAATGCCGCTTATGAAAACAATTATGAATAGTGGAGTAAGTAAAATAACAAAAATTCCTTCTGATGGACTGAATTTTATTACAAAACGAACATTTTCAAATATTTCAGCGAAAAAAATTATGGGAGAGGATTGGTTTAAGAAGACGAGTGTAATGAAATTTCTCCCTGCTGTAGTAGCAGATCTGGACTATCGAATGATATATCAAAATGGCCAGCATAATCATTTATTTAAACGAACATTATGCGATAACACTACCCTTTACCAATTACAAGGAGAGGGGAAACCGTTTATTTTATTACATGGTTTATTGAGTGATGGAGAGGATTTATTTCCTTTAGCACAAGAGCTTCATGAAAAAACTGGTCAACCTGTATGGATCTTGGATCTTCCAGGTTTGGGGCGTTCTCCTTTTAAACGAGATAAAAATCTTCTAGATATCTATTTGAATGTAGTGAAAAAGTTATTGGAGAAAGTTACTAATGGTGCACATCTAATTGGTCATTCATTCGGTGCATTTATTCTTCTGGAAGCATTGGTACAACAGTACATAGATAAGAAGTATTCAATCACTTTACTTCAGCCACCTGTTGTTAAAAAAAATGCTAAATCGCTAAATGTTCCTCAATTTATGAACAAATGGACATTAAAACTGGCAACTACTAATTTCATAGAGCGATATTTATTAAGTAATGGTTTGTTTGAAAGTATAGAGAGCATCCCTGAACATTATATTGAAAAGATAAGTAAAAGTTTTACTTCTCCTAGAATTTTAAATACTACGGTTCAGCTTAACAGTTTACTACTGAAAAACGATCAAGGTGATTTCAATGAAGTAACAAAGTATAATCTTCACATTATCTGGGGGGGTTATGACAGAGCATATTCTGCTCCATCGCATGTTGGTAAGATTGATTTTGTTCCATATGGCCATCATTTTCCTCTTAGCCATCCGAGTGAAACGGCAACATTAGTAATAAAAAATAGTAATACTAGCAGATGAGAGTGTGGGATAAATAAAAGTGTGTAGTAAGATCGTTGTGTCTTTGAAATAAAATTGTACTGTTTTGGGTCCCACCCTATGCCCATCAACTTCAAGATTTTATAACACCCCAAAACGAAAAAATGAGATTTTTATTACAAGTAAGCACAATTTTTCGTTCTGGGGGTAAAATAATCTTCGGATGGGAGTCCAATACATATTATTAAAATTAAGATGGTTCAAGTCGGAGGAAAGCGCCTTAAGGTGTCTTTTCTCTTTAAATTAAAAAATTTGAGAAATGGAGTCTTTAGTCATAATTACGACTAAAGGCTTTTTTGTATATAAATAAAAAGGAGCTGACTGTATGGAACATAATAAAAACGGAATCCTTGCTTTAATTGTTTTGTTTGTGGGACTAGCATTTTTTGTTATCGGTATGGTTTATCATTTATGGGGCACCTTTTAAATTGAAGAAATTTTATTTACTGGATACGAAAATGAAGAAGAACTTTCCTTACGAAAAGAACTCATATGAATTTTTAAAGAGGATGCAAAGATGCATCCTCTTTAATTTATCTTCCGTCCGAAAAATGTAAAAACAAAAACATCTTTTGTCCATTTTCCTTTCCCATACATATAAAATACGAATCCACTAATACTAGTTAGTATAATAAGTACAGCGAAATATATCCAATTTTTTTCATTACCATTCTTTAAGCTATCTATAATTTGCTCCTTCGTATGTCCAATATGAACAAATTTCCCGTACCTACTAGGTAATTCTTTTATTACTTTTCCATCTACTTTTCCAAGTACAACTACATTTTCTTTATTTTCTACTGCTCTAAATGAATAAAAGCGTTTTTTTCCATCTGCTAACTTGGTAGTATTCGCCTGAATATCATTTATTCTTGTTGAAATTACCTTCTGATCATTTAATTCCATAAAGGGAGTTTCCAAAGACACATTTTCTTTATTTATTAATTTTAATTCTTTATTTCCGATATGTATTGGTTCATTATAAAAAGCTGTTACTTGACCGTTACTCCATAACGAACGATTTGGTGCAGAAGTCTGTGTATAGTATGTTGTTTTTTTCTTTTGAATTCGATTCACTACCGCATACCCATCAGCAAGTAGCGTTTCATCTCCTGTTACACGTTCAGAATATATCTCTCCCCTTACAAAATATATACCATTTGCAACCTCTTTTTCACTTGAAATCATCTGTATATCACCGAGTTCATTCCAGACTAAAAAACTATTTAAACTCCTATATCCATAAAACAAACATGCCATTAATAAAATAGTAAACATTGCCCCTATTTTAAATGTTGCCTTTTTATTCATTACTTGTTATTCCCCCATATATTATGAATGCTTTCATCTTAATTATAATTAGCAATATTATTGATGTACATATATTGATCTTTTTCCCTAAGCTAGCTTTATTACCGACTGAAAAAATTATTATCTAAACGGAAGAGCACACTACAAATACGCGAGTCAATTTGACGTTTACTTAAATAGGGGATACATACTGTTTCGACAACAGACAACTAAAATATATATGACTAAATATTATATAATCCGTATATATGCAACATTACATAAAATTATTTATTATTACATGCTATACTAAAAAAGGAGTCGACAATCGTTATTTTCTTCTTAGTTTTAAAGCAATATGGATATATACCTTCTTATCGCATTTGGATTGCACAAGCAAAAGAAGACATCTTAATTGATGTCTTCTTTTCTTATATTTTTATGAATTCCTTTGAGCAGATGCTCTCCAAGCACGAAAAGATGTTGGGTGTCCAGAATGAGCTCTTTGCTTTGCAGCAGCAACAGCTGGTTTTTCTTCAATAGTCGTTGGTTTCTCTTCCACAATCGCTGATTTTTCTTCAAGAGTATTCACGGCTGTCTGTATCTTTTCCAACTGCTCTTTTAAAGCTTGCTGTTCAATCTTTAAATCCGTAAGTAATCGTAAAATCATTTCAGAATTGGCCATAAAGATCCTCCTTCCCCCAATGCACAGAATAAAATAGAATATGTCATCAGCGGAATAGCGGTGACAAAAATAAGGTCGTCAACTCTTATAAAATCTAAGCACCTTTATTTTTCAAAAGGACCTGCTCAAGATTATCCGTAAAAACATAAAGTGAATTAAATCCATTAATTAATGGTCTTTATGGAAGGAGGAGTTAATATGGGCTATGGCGGTACTTGTGGTGGCGGCTGCGGTTTCGGCGGCGGATTCGCTTTACTTGTTGTACTCTTTATCTTATTAATCATCGTTGGCGCTAGCTGTTGGGGCGGCGGATTTGGCTGCTAAGGGGAGGCACTCTTGAGAGTGTCTTTTTTTTACTTATAATAATTAATTTCCCCTCTAGTTGCACTCAATTTACATATATAATCCGTTAATGCCCTATGAACTGATTACTACGTCTCCCTTATATAAACTCCTCTTAAACAACGGGTTTTTAAAGTCATGAATATAATACATTACGTTTAACCTCTGTTGGTATTATTTTCCTAACTTGTAATAGGCAGCACCTTGTATTCAAACAAAAAGAAATAGTATGCTTAAACTGTAAGAGTACACTTATTATAAAGAAACATTAATTACAGCGTCTCTTTTTTGATCTAATAGCTCAATCAATTCCACAAAGTATAGATTTAAATATTAGATACCATTAATGGAGGGAATTGAATTGAAAAAAATCTTTTCCAGTTTGAGTATTATTTTTATATTAATCATTTTAGGAGGGTGTAACATGAATGATGATAAGAAAGAAGAAGAACAAAAAATAGTAAAAAAGGCCGAAGAAGTAACTATTAAATATTTCAAAGAAAAAGAGAATTTAGAAGTAATCATTACAGGACATAAATTTGCCCCAAGTAATTTTCAAACCGTCTTTATAAACGGGCATATAAAAGATGATGAGAGTAAAACCTTTTCTGCAGATGTAGAATACGGTGGAGAAAAATATCATGTAAGTTCCATGTCTCATTCTAAAAATTTAGAACTTAAAAACTAACACTGTAGGCACTCATAAGAGCATAGCCATCAACTTAAGAAAATGAATAAAATAATGAATTAGGGCACCCTTTCATGCAGTACTGTATGAAAGGGTGTTTTAATTTATGGCTATAAACAATGACGCACCAATCGAGGAACTTATGTATTAAACAGGTATGATTCAACCAAAACAAAAATCTCAGGCACAGAATCTTCTATTACTCTTTGTATTTTTAGGACAAACAATCAGTTCTGAGTCTTTAGTTACTCTTTGCACAAAATTAAATGAAGCCACTGTTAGTTGTTTTTCAACCGAGGCACTCAATAAACATTTGAACGAGAATGCCGCATGCTTAAATTTTGTCACTCAACAAAATCAGAAAACAATTACAATTAAACTGATTATTTTTCTTCTGAAGAATTACATATTTTAAAATTGACATAACACTTCATGCACCATATACTGTTAACAACAGTACACTGTCATTAACAGTATAAATCCAAATTCATTCTAGGAGGTATATCCATGAAACATACAGGAAGACATACAGGTGCATTTCTTTTATTATTTCTAGCTGAGGGCGATAACTATGGCGGACAATTACTGCAAAAGTGCGAGGAAGAACTTCCCGTCAATCCAATCGATAGTGCCATTTTATATCGTACGCTAAAAAAGTTAGAAAACGAAGGTGCAATTGAATCTTATGTAAGCACAGATCATCAAGACAAACCGAGAAAGATGTACAAAATTACGCCTGCTGGAAAGGAACAATTGGCAGACTTTCAAATGGACATTGAAGAAAAAATGAAGAACTTATCCTTTTTCCTGGACAAATATAAAGACTTAAAGGAATCCGACCATGATTAACGGCGTGATCCTTTACACTTTAGCCATTATTCTTACGGGGATTTCTTTTATGAAGGACCGCAAGAAAACAAAAGATGCTCTAATGAAGTCGTGGAAAATGTTTCGCAACCTTCTTCCTGCGATGCTCTCCATCATGCTTTTCGTTGGATTATCGCTTTCTATATTAACGCCGTCCTTTATCTCTTCAATTATTGGAGGGCAATCAGGTTTTATCGGCATTGTGTATTCAGCAATACTCGGATCCATTGCACTTATTCCAAGCTTTGTTGTATTTCCTCTCGGTCATACGTTAGTTCAACACGGTGCAGGGCTACCTCAAGTTGCGGCACTTATGTCTACACTTATGTCAGTAGGAATTACAACCTTGCCGATGGAACAAAAAATATTCGGACGAAGCTTTGCTTACGCACGTAATGCATCTGCTTTGCTCATGTCACTTCTATTTTCCTATATCATTTGGATGGTGATGGTATGAAAGAATTAAAAAGATATCGCTTCTTTTTCATCTTACTACTCGGTCTCTTCATATTAACGTTTATAAATCAATCTTTAGGATGGCGTGCATTACAACTAACAGGGAATAGCATTTTAGATATGTTGTTTCTCCTCCCCCCTGTCTTACTATTTGTAAGGTTACTTGATCAGTGGGTAAAAAAAGAAACACTCATGAAATATATGGGCAAAAAATCAGGTATATACGGAATCTTATTTTCTCTATTATTAGGAGGCATTGCAGCGGGTCCCCTCTACGTCGCCTTCCCAATTGCAGCACTACTATTAAAAAAAGGCGCAAGCATTCGGTACATCGTATTTTTCTTAGGCGTTTGGACAACTGCTAAATTGCCAATTCTCGTGTATGAATTTTCTTCATTTGGAGCTACTTTTACACTCATTCATATTGGTTTCGGCCTAGTATTCTTCTATATTATGGGGCTTATTTTTGAGAGGTTTTATGATCAGGAAGAGTTGCTTCGGTATGATGTTACGGAGGAAATGTAGGATTCTTAAAAAATCTTACATTTCTTAATTTTTCCTATTGTATTTTCGAATATTTGAATGTGAAATATTTCAATGACTTTCTTTGTTTCTTCTGGGTAATGAACTCTTGTCTTCAAACGAAAAACACCTCCATTGAATTTGCATACTTAGTATGCGAATTCAGGAGGTATTTTTTTCATGTGCCACTATTCGGATTCACTTCAAATATGAAATGGTTTTTTGTAACACTTATTCGCATTAATTACTTATTATAAAACTAATAAAAGAAAATATAATTGCACTTCAATTTCTTAATAATTACTTTTAAGATTGCTATTATCCTCTCCACGTAATTTTCGTACAGCAGTAAACATCTGTTTGTTTTTTCTTGTATGAAAATGGGTTTCATTACCGTTTTGTGCAGCAATGTAGAAAACAGGGGCTTTTTTCTCACTTGTATTATTAATACTCATATTTGTATCCCCAATTTTTGACGAAGTAGTTATATAATTTCCAGTACCAAGTCCTTTATAACCATAATCAGAATAATTACTGTGAGGAATATTTATTATATCACCTTTTTTGGGAACGAAAATTAGCGCCTCTTTAGTTAACGTAAGAAATCCCCACCCAAAATCAGAATGATGATATACTTCTACTGTCAATATACTGTTTTGATTATACTTATTACGTACAATCTCTTTACAGCTGTTTTTCCCTTTCTTATCCTGGATCACAAAATAAATAGGAATCCCAAACAAAGCAAGCAGATAAGAAAATGCTATGGCTTCGCTATTAATCATAGCTCCTATCAAAAATAACCCTACAGCTGACCCAACTGTAATAAAAAATCGTTTCGCAAAACGTGAAGTAAATGGATCCACTAACAAACACTCTCCTTTTTTTTACCAATGAAATGCTAATTTTTTTATAAATTATTAAAATTAAATAAACAAATAAATGCACGATTTATATTTTTTGTTTGTTCAAGGCCTATATATCGATGTTAAAAAAAATATCTTGATAAAAAATGGTTTTAACTATATAAGATTTGTCAGGAAAATAGGCTTAGCGTTGTAAATCCGTATTTTCGGGACGCTCCCCCATATTGAATAAAGTTTATAAAGAAAAGAAACCCAAAGGTGCCTTCCTTCGACTTGAACCACTCTAATTTTAATTACTATTTAACAGGGCTTATTTGAAACAAATGTCTAATAATTTTGACGTTCAGCATCTCGCAGTCCTTTTTCATATCCATCTTGTTCCCCTTCGTATCTCCCATCATCATATCCTTGGTCATATGCTGTATATTTTTCCAGTGGTGGCGGTGGAAGAAAGACGTGTGCCTTTGGTTGGTGGCAATAAGTTGTTGCAATCGAACTGCATATCGCATAACACGCCGTGAAGATAAAACCGCCCACTAGTGTGTGTAATAAAGCATCCATGGAGAATGGCTGCTTTGCCCAAATGCTGTAAAATATATAAGTGGCAACGCCGCTTACGAAAAACGATATGATACCGGCTGGGATGGTAAAGCGGTGACGATACCCACATATAAAATGGAACAAATAAAGTATAAATATAGCAAGGCCGCTATAAGATGTTTCGTACGGGAGAATCTTCATACCTGTCAGCACGTAACTCAAAATATAAGATAAATAAAAGCTACAAATCAAACTGACACTGGCATTAAATAGATACATAGGCAAGGTGTATACCTTTCTCGTGAAACAGGAAAAGAGTAAAAATCCGCCCGCAAGTAAAACCGAAAAACGGAAAAATTCCAAATCAATAGGAAAAATCATTTTTAAAATGGAAGCATAACTGTATCCAAGTATGAGGCATAATATAGGATGAACGATATATTGATGCCACCTAGCAGACCCAAGATGGCAAAAAGCATAGAATATAACGACGCATATTGGAATCAATACACTGAAATCTGTTTTGTCATACGACATATAGCCAAGAGCAGGTATAACGTAATCTGCTAAAGAAAAGAGTACACCAGTAAATAGAATACCAATCAATACTTTTAACCGATTGCTGTATTGCAAACTAGTAAAAATGGATGTATACATCCAGCAGTCAATAGTGTGAAATTTTTCCTCGTCCGACCGGATTCTTGGATCTTTCGGTTGTGTAGGTTGTAATCTCATGATCGTCCCCTTTCCTTTCTCTTTTTATCTCGTCGACTTCCTTACTAATTTTGGACAGAAATTAGCCGATTCCCTGTATGTTAAGGAATCAGTTTTTATTTTTGAAGATATATCAGGACCTAATTTGTTTTTTAGTTAGCGATCATTGTGATTGGTCCAAATTTCTATACTGATTTCATCATCGTTGCCTGATACATAGGCATCAAAACTAACACCATTACTCATTTTAATACCATCGCTATGTCTTTGCCTTGCGAGTACGAGGTTTTCCATCTCTTTTGTCCATTTGATATTAGTAGCTTCTGTCATTGCTTGGATGGTATTCATATCTGTTACATTTCCCTTATAAGAGATACGTACAACTTCACGAGCATCGTTTAAATATACTTCTACTTCGGTATATCCTTTTGATTGATATTCTGTTTTTGACTTTGTGGAATACACCGTATAGCCAACTAAGTGGTCTTGTTTCTCATATTCGAAGGGAAAGGTTTCTTTGCCCTCTTTTTTCATTTTTTCTTTGATTTTGTTATAGTTTTTGATATATTGATCCATCGAAACTTTTTTGAATGTAGATTTTGTTTCTTGTTTATCTTTTGAGTTGTCTGTCCAGTCCTCTGATGCTCCATTTCTAGTTGTCGCTTGTTTTACTTCTTCTTTTTTTGGTTCAGAATCACAAGCTGCTAACCCCATAAATAAAACAGAACAAGAGAGTGTTAGTAGTAGCTTATTGTTCATAATAAATATCCCCCAGTATATTAGTTCTTTATAAATTTGAATAATTTCAATATATACGAATAATATATTGAAACCCTTCAAGTTTAAGGAAAATAATGTATAATTACAGCGTTTATTATACTATAGGGGGCAAGGTATGTATATATTAAAAAATCGACAAACATACTTATTTTTTATAAAGAAATGACAACTAAAATTCTGATGATTCCCAATCGTACAATTCGTTAAGTTTACATTTTTTACAGGATAATTATACCAAAAAAATATTTAGATAAACATTCTTATATCTAAATTCTATTAAACTTAAATATGGTTTTTCAATAAAAAAGTAATTAGGGGGAGACATTATGAAGAAAAAAAAATCTTAGCATTAACTGCACCATTACTTTTAACAACTACTTTAGCAACTGAAGCATCAGCATCTACGGATTCTTTTAATGTAAATACTACACCTCCTGTTTTGTTTGAAAATGATTTAACTCAAAACAACGTTACGTATGGATTCTTCGATAAGTTTTGCATTTCTTTTTTTGCGAATAATTTTTTGTTCATTTTGAATATTCTCTGATTCTCATTTTCTTTTTATTATACAAGAAATACCCTATCGAATAGACTTTTTTCTAAGTGTCTATTCAATAGGGTACAGTATATCGTAAAAGATGTCTTTTTATATAAACCTTAATTTTCGTTCTGTAAAACCCCTGCTACTTCTACTCCCTTTTTCTCTTCTTTTAAGAATAGCGATACGATAAATGCAACAACGATAAAGACTAATCCAAGTGCAAATGCACCTTGGAATCCTGACGTTAAACCATTTAACTTCTCTACTGGATCCATTGGATTTGCGGAGCTTTCCATATACTGAGTTGTTCCTGAAGACATTTTTGAAATAAAGATAGCCGTACCAATTGCGCCAGCTACTTGCTGCAGCGTATTAAACAGTGCTGTTCCGTGCGGATATAGATCTGGTGTTAATTGATTTAAACCGTATGTTTGTGCTGTCATGACAAACATGAGTCCAACCATTAATACGCTGTGCATAATAATAATTTGTAACATTGATGTGTCAGGTGTAATGCCTTTAAATAAGAACATTGCAATCCCTACTAACACAATGCCGGGAACGATAATAACTTTCGGACTAAATTTATCAAATAGTTTACCTGCAATTGGTCCCATTATGGCGCTAATAATACTTCCCGGAAGCATGATAATTCCTGATTTAAAAGCTGTAACGAGTAAAACTGTTTGCAGGAACATCGGTAATAAAGTCATCGTTGAAAATAACGACATCATCACAATGACGATTAATCCAACTGATAATGTAAACATTGGAACTTTAAATGCGCGTAATTCTAAAATTGGATTCTCAATTTTTAATTGTCGAACGACAAAAATACATAATGATATAAGCCCAACAATTAAAGCACCATATACTTTCGCATCGGACCATCCTAAGTCACCTGATGCACTAAAGCTATACACAAGCCCGCCAAATCCTAATGTCGATAAAAGGATAGATGGATAATCTACTTTTGGTCTTGTTAACTCTGAAACATTTTGAATGTACTTCATCCCAATCATAATGGAAATGATCACGATTGGAATAACAATATAGAATAACCAGCGCCAATTTAGTGAGTCTACGATTACTCCAGATAATGTAGGGCCAATTGCTGGAGCTGCCATCATCACAAGTGCAATTAATCCCATTGTGGCACCACGTTTTTCAGGCGGACAAATGATTAAAATCGTATTCATTAATAACGGTGAAATTAACCCCGTCGCTACAGCTTGGACGATACGGCCGACTAATAAAACGGAAAATGTCGGCGCAAATCCCGCAATTAATGTACCGGCTAAAAACGTTACCATAGCGATCAAAAACATTTGTCTCGTTGTGAGCCATTGCTGAAGTAACGCTGTAATTGGAACTAAAACCCCAACTACTAACATGTAAGCTGTAGAAAGCCATTGAATCGTTGAAGCTGTTACGCCAAATTCTTTCATTAATACCGTTAACGCATTACCAAGTAACGTTTCGTTTAATAATGCAACCATTGCCCCTAAAAGTAATGCAATTAAAATGGGGGTATGTTTCAAATTAGAAGTATCAACTTTGCCACTTGCTGGGCTCTTAGTTGTCATATTCATTTGCAAATTCTCCTCCTATTTCTTACTTAAAAAACTTTAAATATACCTGAACACATGTAATATAATATACATATGTAGATTAAAAAGGGAGAATCAATTTTCAACCACTGTATATTTAATCTACAAAAAAGGAGAATTGTAGATGAACGATAATGAAAAACAACTTGATTTACGTATTAGGCGTACACATAAATTACTATGGGATTCCTTATTTGAATTAATGACGCAATCAAAACAGAAATATAGTACTATCACGATTAACCAAATATGTGATCGCGCGATGGTACACCGAACAACCTTTTATAAACACTTTGAAGATAAAGATGCTTTATTAGCCTTTGGATTTAAACGATACAGCAAGATGATTGCTGAAATACCCGTTTCAGATCGATTAAGTAAACCATTTCAAGTAATGGAACAATTTCTACACCATGAAGAAATTGGTAAAATATTAGAAACGCAAATGTCTGATGAACAATTTATTAACCGGACACAGTATTTAAGTCACGAAACGAGAAAACAAGAAATAGAAGCGTTACATCAACTGCTCAAAAATCATACGATGCCAAATGATTTAATCATTGAATTTTATTCAGGGGCAATCACCTCATTAAGCGCATGGTGGTTTAAAAATGAAAGAAAAGTTTCTGCGGCTGAAATGGATATGTATCTCCACCAACTTATTAACCGGGATATTTTTCAGTTTGAAAAGGAATAAGACTGCACCTTTTCAATCATGCAATCAAATTGACCCCAAAATAGGAATATGATATATTTTCCGTAGAATACTATATAAGTGTAACAGCGAATAAATTGGCATATAATAAAAAGAAGAGATGCGCTAACATCTCTTCCTTAACTGCTACCGTATAGGGTGGTGGTTATTATACGTTATTATTTTTTACGAAACCCACCCTTTTGCTTCCTACGGCGCGGAGTGGGTTTTTTGTTGTCCTTACCCAGAAGTTGCTTCCGCAAAAAATACGCTGAAACTTCACGTACAGTCGCTTTTACAAATTCTTTACAAGGTCAAACAAAAACTCCATATTATGCCCCCCTTTCCTTCCAAATGGAAAGAAGAGATAACCACCCACCCTCACAATATGCAGTTGACTTTATTTTATCAAATGATTGTAAAGATATTATGTAAATAAAACAAATGAAATTTTATATGGAAAAATATGAGTTTATATTATTTTCATTCTCTTCACTTAGATTACTTACTGAATATAGTCATACAGATTTTTCGCTAACAACAAACAAGTTACGGTAATGAAAAGGGCGCGAACATACCCGCTTCCTTTTTTTATAGCAAATCTGGAGCCGGCGATTCCTCCAGCAATTTGAGCAACTCCCATTATAAAACCATACACATAGTTTACTTGCCCTACATACATAAACATCAACAATGCACCAACGTTACTTCCTAAATTAAGAAACTTCGCCGTACCTGCTGCTTTTAAAAAATCATACCCAATAAATAAAAGAGCAAACATTAAAAATGAACCTGTACCAGGACCTAGAAATCCATCATAAAAACCAATAATAAAAATAAAAAAGGTAAAAATAATGACGTGTCGACCAGACAATTTTTTATGAGTGGAAATACTTCCCCAATCCTTTTTGAATATCGTATAAATAGCGACCACACCGAGCATGATCAGCATTAATGGCTTTAATACTTCTGGATTCATTAAATGAACGGTCCATGCCCCTATTATGGAACCTATGAAAGTGATTGGAAATAATTTAAACGCCGATTTCAAATCAAGATTACCAGAACGATAAAACACAATATTACTAGTTGCACTTCCCATCGTCGATGCTAGCTTATTTGTGGCTACTGCACTTGCTGGATTCAATCCTGTAAATAATAAAGCTGGTAAAGCGATTAATCCACCACCGCCTACAACTGAATCAATAAATGCAGCCACAAACCCAAAAACAATCAAAATCATTAATACAGATGGGTCTAAATAAAAATCCATACTAATAGCCTCCCCTTTAGTCACTATTGTAATAGTAACTACTGATTTGCTAAATGTAAAGAGTTATTGTAACGTTGAAATATAACAGCAAACATCGGAGGAAAAAAAGTGGACTACATAGTGCAACAGCTTAAAAAAATTGGTTTTAATGAATATGAAGCTAAATCTTATGTATCTCTTGTGAAACAGGGGCCTGTCACAGCCTATCAAGTGAGTAAAGATTCGGGTGTCCCAAGAGCGCGAATATATGAGATTTTAGGTAACCTTGTAGAAAAAGGAATTGTCATGAAGGAAGAAATAAATGACACCACTCGCTATTCACCTCTACCTGTTGAAATCTTTTTACAGAAGGCGCAATCAGAATGGCAGTCTACTTATGAAGGAATTAGCGATTCATTAAAAAAACTAGAAACTTCCGAGGAAAAAACGGATAATCGAGTCATTACTTTAAAAGATAATCAAACAATCATTAGCTACTGTCAAACATTAATAAAAAAAGCAGAACGACGTATTGTCATTTCGATGTGGGATGAAATGTATGAAGCGTTAAAAGAGGACCTAGCTGAGGTAGCTGATAAAGTCACAGTACAAGGCATTACCTTGCATGTTGAAAATCCTATTAAAAATCTAGAAGCCCATCGTATAACAACTTATACAGAAACCCTCTCTACAGAACATTGGTTTATTTTATCGATAGATTCTAAAGAGATGATTTATGGCCCATCACTTGAAGAGCGTAATATTGCTTTTTATACAGATGACCCCGTTCATATATACTTATTAGAGGATTATGTATGGCATGATGTTTTAGTAAATCGACTTGTCCGACGTAGCCAAGATGACTTGGAACAATGGATTACTGCAGAGAGACGATCTTTCTTTATGGGAAAATAAGGAACATATTCAAAAAATAAAGCATAAGTGAATACAGTGGAAAACTTATGCTTTATTTTATATGCAAAGTAATACTCAAGTCTTTTCACTATTTCCCCTCCACAAACCGCCCAAACTCTTTCAAAAATCTCAACTTAAAACTCCCCACAGGTCCATTCCGATGCTTCGCCACATGAATCTCCGTCATCTCTTTCTGCTTCGTTTCCTTATCGTAATAATCTTCGCGATACATAAGCATAATGACATCCGCATCTTGCTCAATTTGTCCTGTCTCTCTTAAATCAGATAAAAGAGGGCGCTTATCTTGACGCGACTCTACTGAACGAGACAATTGCGATAATGCTACTACACAAACATTTAACTCACGTGCTAATAACTTAAGTTTACGAGAAATCTCACTAATCTCTTGAAAACGATTGCCCTTATGCTTCGGATCGCCCGTAATAAGTTGCAAGTAATCTACAATAATTAAAATCTTTTTATCACCGTGCTTCCTCTTTAACTTACGAGTTTGCATCCAAATATCTTGCACCGTAACCCCTGCATTGTCGTAAATCTCAAGAGGTAACTCACCAATCTCCGCAAACGCCTTACTCACCCTTTCCCAGTCTTCCATCGCAAAACGATGCTTCGGATTTTTCAGCCTACCTCCTGACACTTCACCTACGCAAGAAGCCACCCTTTTCAATAATTGCTTACTACTCATCTCTAACGAAAACAACCCAACCGCCGCACCAGACTTCGCCGCATGCAGTCCAACATTTAGCGCAAACGCTGTCTTCCCCATCGAAGGACGAGCACCGAGAACGACAAAATCTCCTTCCTGCAATCCGCACGTCATTTTATTTAGCGATGTATAACCCGTCTCAATACCAGTAATCTCTTTCGCATCTTGATGAAGCTCTTCATATAAATCAACTAGCGCATCCTTCAAATCAAACTCACATACACAGTCCTTCTCCTCTAACTCACAAAGTGCCGTAATCGTCTCACCAATAATTTTCTCACTCTTCTCTGCAATAAGACGCTCTCCCATCTTGTGCCCAAGAACACCCGCCTGATACATTTTCCAGGCACCTCGAACAAGCCCCTCATAATAAGAGAAGTTGGCAGTTGTAGGCACACCATCCATTAACCCTATAAAATACTCCATTCCCCCGATCCCCTTCAAAAACTTCGGATCCACTCTAGAAGTGAACGTCACAAGATCAATCGGTTGCCCCTCTCCTTCCATTTTTCGCATTAACTGAAATATAGACTTATGCACTGGCATAGAAAAATACTGCTCCGTCAAACGGCACTCCTTAATAAGCTCTCCATCAAGTAATAGAGAACCTAACACCGTCTTTTCCGCCTCCACATTTTGAATACTCATGGACGCCACCCGCGCTCCGCTAAAAAGCGCTGCAACTCTTCCTCAGACGGCGCATTCTTCTCCCACTCCTCACACCTCGCCAAAAACTCCTCCGTCTCCCCCGTACTAACAGACGACCCCTTCTTCCGAAAATTCGCAGCATCCGCCTCAACCTCACACACTTTCGTAAACCCTTTCCCGTGCCAACCCCGCAAAATCCCCTTCACATAAGCCATCTTCCGATTTTTATTCTCATACGAAATTTGAAGAGCCTTCAGCACCAGCTCCTCTGACAAATCATTCATCCATGCATTCAATTCCTCCACCGTAAAAGGAGACAAACTACCAAAATGTTGCTCATAAAACGTGAACACCTTACTTCCCGTCTCTTCCTGAACAACCTCTTCTTCCTCTTCTTCCTCTGCCTCCTCACAAGCCGGCTCTACATCATCCATAGCCAAATCACCAGGCATACCGAAATGCGCTAACAGCATCGGAACATTCATCTCCTCCTCCGCACACTTCTGAAGAAACATATGTACAAACTCCTTATTCTTCACACCCTTAAGCTCACGAAGCACACACTTCTCCACATTCGTATTTGTTACCGGATTATAACGAAGCCAATTCAAAACGAATAACTCCCGCGTATCCGCATCATAAAGAATCTTCCCATAATCAATGAAGCGCTGCACAAGCTTATCAACAGTCTCCCGATTATAACCAGTCTCCATCTCAGCTAACCGCTTCGGAAAAGGAAAAATCCCACACTGCGTCGTCTTCGAACAAGTTAACAAATACACATAAAAATACCGCTCCTCCGGCGTCAAATCCAAAACAAAATCATCCTGCCAAAAATTCACCTGCACAGTACGATACACCGCCATCCCAATTCCTCCCGTCCTAATTCAAAAATGAAAATTCCCTCTTTGTACTATATATAGGAAGGAGGGCTGGGGTTTTGGCGTGTTATTTCAAAATTTTTTTCGATTCCTACTACGGTGTTTGTTGGTGTTTTTGTTTTGTTATGTTTTTTCTTAGTGATTTATTACTTGGTAGGGGCTTGTAAGGGGCTTAGGAGGGGCTAGTTATCGGTTACTTCGATTAGAAACACTCGATCTGAGAAGCCGCCTCGTTCTTTTGCTTTCTTTTTTCGGATGTTGTTGATTTCTTCTAGTGTTGTGCCTTCATGTTCGGCTAGGGCGTTGATTAGTTCTAGGAGGTCGGATAGTTCTTCTAGTTTATGAGGTTTTGTTTTTGCTTCGATGTATTCTGTTAGCTCTTCTTGTGTTTTCTTGCAGAGTTCCTCTATGTATTCATCTTCGTTTAGGATTCTTGTTGTGGGTGTTTTTCCGTTAGCTTTTATTATTTGTGGAATTTTGTTTCGGATTAGTTTGTTGTAGGTTGGCATGGGATTTTCCCTCCGTTTGATTTTTCTTCTATTATAATGGAAAAGCAGTTTAACTAGGTGTTAAACTGCTGCATTGCTTCTTTTATATAATTTTCTTCTTCAGTTGTGAAGAGAGCTGGGAATTCGGATAGTGGAAGGTTTGATTTTTGGATTATATTCTCTATATCGCTTTGAGGTATATCAAGATAGTTCGTTACCTCTTCTATTACATTGAAAAATTCCTTCAGAGTAACTTGAACTTCATGATGACTCGGATCCTTCTCTTCTTCCTTATACTTTTTTAACTTCCCTATCACATCCATAAAGCGCCGATCAAACTTCTCTTTTAGTTCCTTATTATTATAAAACGACTGAACACTATCCTTTGAAAAATGTTCCTCTAACCATTCCTTATTTTCTTTCTCCCATATAAAAGTTTGCAAAAAAGAAGAAAACAAAGCGACATCCACTCGTTCTTCCTTTTGAAACTTCTTCGTCATCTCATCCATATGTGATAGTACCTTCGCAATTCTTTCTTGCTCCGCCAAAAGCATCTCTCTTTGAAAATGCATTTGTCTTAAAAATTCTGCCGTCTCTATATCACGCTGCAATATAATATTTTGAATTTCCCCAAGCGAAAAACCAAGATGCTTAAACGATTGGATTTGCTGCAGCACATACAAATCATCTTTCGTATATAACCGATGTCCGCCCTCCGTATAATCGCTCGGCTTTAATAAATTAATTTTGTCATAATAACGAAGCGTCCGCACCGTAACATCCCCAACACTTGCAAACTCACTAATCATCCATGCCATATCATCACCTACTCCGCTAACTTCTCTTTCACATACTGAAGCATATGAGAAAAACTCATCTCATTCTGCCTACAATATTGAAACAAACCTACAGCAAGCAATACAAAAGGAACACTCCCCCTATAACGATGTTCATACTCGCTAATACCATCATAAAAGTACTCATACTTTCTTTTTCTTAAAACGATATAAATCGCAATAAACAACACTGCAATCATAATAAAAATTCGCTTTCCCTTTATCTCCACTTCTTGTTTCATCACCTATTCTCCTTCCACGACATACTTATCTTCTTTAAATAAAGGAATTCGAATGAAATAACGATATGGTTCATCGCGTATTACTTTCCACGCAACAATGATCACTTGAACGACCTCAAAGGCAAATACGCTCCAAAACAAAACATCACTAATACGTGAACTAATATTAAATAGAAGAAAAATTAACAAATGAAAGTTGAATGCCTTTCGGCAATGATATTTGTACACCTCATTTTTCCGTGCCAGTGTGATGTACATGAGTAGTGGTGAGAAGATTCCTATTGCAGCTGAAAGTAGTAGCATGATGATGGTGTTTCTTTTTTCTTTTCTGGTGGTTTTCATGAGTGGTTTGGTCCCCCCTGTTTGATTTGTCTTCTTTAGATTAGGGGGTGACGTTGGGGGAGGTGCAAGGGGAATATATAGAAAAATTGATTGATACCGATATAGATAAAATTAGACTTTCACCTTGACAGTGTGGTGGTCGTGAGTTCGAGATTCTCCGGGGTCACACCCTCTTGTATCAACTGTTGATAATTTATATTTTGACCAAAACTAACGGTGAGTACCGCTCAAGTTTTGATTGAAACTCCTCCTTTAACTCTAAATGAGAATGAAGGCGTTTTTTTATGTCTTTAACCTACTTCACTGAAAAAGAAATCGTAAAAAACGATAACCATATGTTGTTTTAGAATACCCCCTTTAGTACATTTGCAACACCTTCAGTTTTTATTCCATTTGCTCGATCTGCTTCATATCCTGGCATAAAAGGACCAACGACTTTACCATCATCCTTACAGTTCCTATTCAATGTATTCACATTTTTTACTTTTTGAGCCCAGATTAAAGGCAATTTATACACCTCTATAGTATATTTGGATATTTCCTCACCTCATCATTTATTTAAAATAATTATTTCCTGTTGAAGTTCAAAAAAATAAGCAAATATGCAAACAAAAACCAATTTTTGTTATAAAAAAACAGCAAGCGTGTTTGCTCACTGTTTTTCCAACCTATTTCACCTGCTCTTGTAGCACTTCTTTTAATAATTCAATCGCATTTTCTTCGCTTGGATCATTTGTTCCTAGTTCTCCACGAAAGGCTTTTGAGAGAATGGATTGTTTTAATTCCTCTAAATTCTTTTTGTCGGATATTAAGTTTAATACAACTTCTTCTCTCTCAATCAATTCCTCTAATTTATTCACAATTACAGCTTGTTCTTCTAATGAAGGAATTGGCATAATTAAATTTCTACTTTGAGAAACAGAAATATTACTTTGACCTACTACACCTCGAGTTTCATTTATTACTTCTTTTAATGTTTCGTCATATTGTAAACAAAAATAGAGATATTTCGGTAAAACGTATTTTGTTGATCTAAAGCGGACAATTGCTTGGTTCATGTTCATCTCAGGATATTCTTCAGGAATAATGGCTATTTTCTTTAACGGAGGACCAACAATATTCATAATTACATCATTCGGTTTTAGAATAGACTTTTTAAGCTTTGATTCATGAACTTCTTTTGGGATATACTGTGGCTTATAGGAGAAAGATATTTTATTTTTAACTATGTTATACACTTTTAAAAACGGAATTTCTCCTTCTTCTGTAATATCTTTAGAAGGAGTGCCTCCACAATTAATATTATAACAGAACATATTTGCCTTTAAGTACAGCCAGTTATTATTATCTATACATTCTTCAGTATTTAGTTCATCAAACATGATTGCTATTTCAGAAAGTTCTCTCTTGCTCTCAACAATTTGAAACCTCTCATTTTTAATTTTCTCTAACCTCATTACACCAGACTCAATTTCAAGATTTTTCTCTCTCCACTTCGCCGTCAATTCCCCACGAAATGCTTTATCCAAAATAGCCGCTCGACGAAGTTCAAATGTTTCCTTTGCTTCCTCAATCAACTGCTTCGCTTCTTCAATTTTATTTAAAAGACGCTCTACTTTCTCAGCAATACGCTTTTGTTCATTTAAAGGTGGGAGTGGAATAGGAAGTTTTTTTACATCTTTTAAGTTTATACGCTTTCTAGTTGAACCTTTTCCTAGACTCTCTGCGACCTGTCTTACAATTGGGGAGTTAATACAATGAACTAAATATTTTATATTTAATTTTTTATTACTTGTTAATTTTATACAATCCGCCACTACAATATATTTCTCTTCAACCTTTGGAACAATAGTAGCTCTAGCTATTGGCGCAGCCATTTTCGCTATTACTATATCATCAGGATAAGTAATACATCGTTCTAATTCTTTAGCTTTCTCTTCTGAAATAAACTTTTGATTTTGATCTTTCCAATATCCATCACCTATATTTTGAAGCTGTATTAACCTTACTCCCTCAGTTGTATAATCTACAGTTTTAAGATTACTTCCAAATGGTCCATCTACTAAAGAATAAGGTGCTGAATCAGTTAAATACTCAAGTTTTGACCATATCCAATTTTCAGGTAAGCTAGTAGGTTGCTCTTCTACTCTAACTATTGCTTCTTGCATAAGAGTATCCAGATTTTTTTTCTTTTTACTCATTACTTATCCCCCTCAGCTTCTTCCACCGCTTTCAATTCATCTACAACTTCATTTAATAAGGTAATGGCTTGTTGCAACTTACCAATCGCCTCTTTCGTTGATTCAACTGGATCTGGTAAATTCTCATATATAGACAGTGATTCATCAGCAATTAATCCAACATCTAAACTATCATCTTTTTTAGCGATCTCTTCGCGTGTAAATACATTCCATCGTTCATCTTCTACCTTTGTACGATTTTTAGCATTGTAGGCTTTCATAAACCCTTCAAAATGCGCTTCCGCTAATGGAGTACGTTTTCCAAATGAAGGCATGTTTGTACGTAGGTCATATACCCATACCTCTTTCGTGTTATCTTTATCTGTTTTTTCTCTTGTAAAGAATAAAACATTTGTTTTAACACCTTGTGCATAGAAAATACCCGTTGGCAAACGTAAAATAGTGTGCAAGTTACACTTGTTCATTAAATCACGTCGAATTTGTGCACCAGCTCCACTTTCAAATAAAACATTATCAGGTAAAACAACTGCTGCACGTGCTTGTCCATCATCTTTCAATGCATTATAAATTAATTGCAAGAAATTCAACTGTTTGTTTGACGTTTCAAATGTTAAATCGTCACGAGTTGCGCTTTCTCCGCCCTTTTTTGTACCGAATGGAGGATTTGTTAATATAACATCAAAGTTCTTCATCCATTTTCCGTTACTAGACAAAGTATCTCCTTGTTCTAAGCGCCCTTCCATATCGTGTAGTAAGGCATTCATTAATGCAAGGCGATGTGTCTCTTTTACAAGTTCCATCCCAGTAAAAGCTTCTTTCTTCTGGAACTCTGCATCTTGTGGATCTAGATCAAAGTAATCATCTGTTTTATTTTTTAAATAATGGTCTGCTGCAATCATAAAACCAAATGTTCCAGCTGCAGGGTCATTACAACGCTCACCTGGCTTCGGATCTATTAATTGAACCATGACGTCAATCAGTACACGAGGTGTAAAGTATTGCCCAGCTCCCGATTTCTTCTCACTTGCATTTTTCTCTAATAAGCCCTCGTATAGATTACCTAATCCTTCTTCCTTCGCATTGTACCAATCAAGCGCATCAATAGATTTGATAATTTTCTCTAGGTTCTTCGGTTCTACAATGCTTGTTGCAGCGTCGCTATAAATTTGACTTAGCCTTTCATTTGAACTATTTCCTAGTTCGAGTAGTAGACGCTGATAGAATTTTTTTAAATCCGTACCTTCTTGCTGTAATAAGTCATCCCAGCGATATCCTTCTGGAATAACCCCTTCTGTTTCTTGTTCTTTCATCATTTTTAAAAATAATAAATATGTTAACTCTGTTACATATTGCTGATATGTAATTCCGTCATCACGTAATACATTACATAAATTCCATAATTTCTGAACGATTTCTTGGTTGTTCATTCTCTTACCTCCTAAAATAATTCCCAAAATATATATTAAAAATTAATATACTTGTTAAAATGACCTTTCTATTATAACGTAAATGTGCCTCAATTAAGAGGCACAAAATTTAACTGATATATAAACTATCATTTATTGTGGTTACAACTTTATCAATGTAATCGCCAAATTCACGCTTCAACATCTTGTACCCACCACGGCTAAGAAATGGCTCTTCAGAAAAAGCTTCTTGAGGAGTTGGTGCTAAAACTGGTACCTGAAGTAACTGCTTTTCAATTCTCTCCAACCACTTTTTCTGTCTTGGTGTCCAGTCATTTAATGAGTACACTTTCTGCATAGCGTTTTTAATGCGAGTATCGTGATCTACAAGTGCTTCTCCTAATGCGGCTTGACGAACGAAACTGATAATGTCTGCTGTAATATCCTGATTCCTTGTTTGTTTCCATGCAGTCTGTAAATGTGATTGCTTAAAGCCCTTTGTTTCTAAGATTGTTATCAGTTCTCGAAGATCTTGTCTGGTTAAATCCTTAGGTCGAGTACATACAAGTTGTAGAGCAGGAATTTCATTAATATTTTCTTTTATAAATTGGACAAATCCATCTAAATAATCTTCTGGTCGGCTATTCCCTTCTCCGTATCCACGAACTACATCTGTCACTTCATCTTCTGTTTTAGAAATGTAGCGCTTTTCACCTTTAGCACGGAAAGTTTCAACAAACTCAAACAGGACGGAGTCTTTCTTTGCATCTTGAGAAGAATATGACTGAACCCCTTTCACCCACTCATCTAAACTCTTACCGTTAGATAACTCTTCAAATTTCTGCTTTCCTTGTTCATTGAACCGTTGTTTACGACGTTGGATCTTTGCAACTAATTGTTCTCGGTAAAAAGCCTCTTCTTCTTCTGAAGTTGCATTTGATAAAGATTCATGAAGTTGACTAATTGTATAGTTTTGTTGCTTTACTACAGGTTTCATTTCTGTATAACTTTGTAACTTGTCATAGATACCTACCGCATCATAAATATTGAAATGGGTTTTCCCTATCTCAGGGCATAAGCGTGTAGCACGACCAAGCATTTGGTCATACAAAATACGTGATTGAATACGTCTTACGAAGACTAAATTTGTTATAGCCGGTACGTCAATCCCAGTTGTTAATAAATCCACTGTTACAACGATATTTGGCAAACGTTCATTTTTAAACCTCTTAATAGTTTCTAAAGGTTTATAGATGTAACCAGTAATTTTAACAATAGCATCATCTTCTACCTCGTCACCACGTTCCTTAAATGCTTCTTTTAGTAAACGAACAATTAAATCAGCATGCTGGTCTGTGGCTGCAAATATTAGAGTTTTTTCTTTGCTAGTTGGGTCAATGTAATCAGTTAATTTGTTAAGCACTACTCTGTTGAAAGGTTCTGTAATTACTTTTTTATTGAATTGTTCGACCTCAAACCGTATCGTATCTTCCATTTTTTCTAACTGAATCCCAGCACTATCCACATCGAAGACTTCTACCTCTTCATCTTTTTCAAAACTGATACCTGCTTGTGAAAGTTCTGTTTTAAATAGATACGGAGGCTCATGGTCAACAAGATAACCGTCTAATACTGCTTCACTATAAGAATACTTATAGATAGGCATACCAAAGATTTCAGTAGTATGAAGAGCAGGTGTTGCTGTAAGGCCTAGACACGCCGCATCGAAATAATCAATAACTCGTCTGTACTGACTGATATAATCATATTGATCTCGGAATGTTAATTCTTCTTCTGACATTTCTCTGTCACTTGTATAACCTCTGTGTGCTTCATCAACAATGATAAAGTCATATTGACCTACACTTGGTATATTATCACTCTCATTATAGAACAGCCTCCGAACCATTCCTTGTACAGTTGCAATTTGTACTTTTGTTTCTACATCAGGTGTCATATCTTCAAGTGTTTTTACATCGTATATATCCGAGAAAGAATATCCTTCAATTTTGGTATCTTTTAGAGCATCTTCGGTTTGTTTACCTAGAGATTTTCGGTCTACTAAGAATAAGATACGGCGACACTTCTTTGTTTTAATTAATCGATACATCAATGCAATGGCTGTTCGAGTTTTCCCCGTTCCTGTCGCCATAGCAACCAACATTCTCCTTTGTCCTTCTTTTAAGGTTGCTTCTGTAGCAAGAACTGCATTTTGTTGATAACGACGTAACCCAAACTTAGTAATGTCTTCTTCTTCAAGTCGCTTGTTTGCATCGGCATCATCTTGACTTAGGAGAAGTTGTAAATCAGCAGGAGAATGCCACCCTTCTAGAGGACGAGCATGTTTTAATGGTTTTCGTGAATCCCAAAACCATATACCAGACTCTTCTTGAAGCTGCTTTAAATAAGGCCTACCGTTAGTTGCATATAAGAATGGTACTTTATACTTCCCTGTAGTTGGAGTTATCAATTCTTTTCCACGTTGAATAACATTCTTCGCATACACTTTAGTTTGACTCTCTAATATTCCAGGAATGTTCTTTTTCTGTGCCTTTGCCTCGATTAATCCGACTAATTGTAGACCAATAAAAAGTGCATAATCAACTCTACCACCGTCTACTTTCCATTCGGCAATCGCCATGTTTTTGTTCTTTTCTGGAAAGGTACCTTTAGTTTGATTATTGAGTTGGTGGGTATCTACTTCCCATCCAGCTAAACGCAGTTTCTCATCAATGATGGCACGTGTTTCCGCTTCAGATAATTGTTGCCTACGTATGAAGTTCTTCGAGATTTTTTTACGCTCAATCTTCACTTCATCATTTTCAGATTCTGCTTTTTGGCGGGTTAATTCTAATTGCTTTTTAAGTTCCTTAATCTTATCTTCAAACTCTTTTTGTAGGATATCCTCATCTACTTCTGTCTGCTCAGTTGGTTCTATGTAATCAGGGGCTTGAAAATCCCAATCTCCGTATACTTCCATAAACCAAGTAGACAAACGAAAAGTCAATTTAATCAATGCCTTTGCTTCTTCTACCTTACCAAAATCTGCTTCGTGAGATGCTTTATTCCCTTTCCGACGAATAGTATCAAAAATATCAATTAATTCAGATTCAACTAAGCCTTCTCTTCTTAATGTATTTATACGGTCTACTTGTGTTGTTCCAAACGATTCACGAATATTCTCAGAAGCAAGAATAAATTTTGATAATGTTTCACCAAACAGACGAAGCTTCATTAAGGTCGTATGTGGATCTTGATATACATTGTTCTCCGCTGTCTCTCCAAGATTTGCTAATACATCCCATTTCCCACGAAAAAATGAAAAGTTACTATTCATTTTTCATCACCGTTCCCCAAAAGATTTTATACGTCTATTATACTATAAATTTACAATTAACCGTTCTAACTGAAAGGGATTTATATAAGAAGGTTTAAAAAATGAAAGAACGAATAAAAATGATCCTATTATTCGTGTCAGTAATAATAATAATGTCTATGTTTGCTATGACCGTTTGGGGCGATTTACTTCATAAAGATGATGAAACGATAAGACAAGAAAAAGATTGAAAGGCTCAACAAAATTTGGTGCACTAAATTCCAAACCTACGTACACTTCCATAAATTAAGTAGGTAGTTGGTAAGCAAATGCTAAAAGTCGCTTCATTTGCTGTTCCATACCTCCCATCGCAATAAGCTTCATTCCTTTTTTAGGAAGCAAGTGAAAACCAACTAAAATTTCTGATTCTGCTAGTCCTTCACGTTGCATTGTATTTTTTCTATTTGATTAGTATCATAAAATTCTTTAACATTATCAGAAGCAATCACGACTTTATCTATGGATTTCACATTAACATTTTAAAATTCCAGTATTACACTTACTATACATGCCTGCTAACATATTCCACGTAAAATAATAAAAGATAGTGTGAATTTATAATCTCACACTATCTTTTCATCATTTTGCAAAATGACAATAAAGTTATTTAATTTTAAAAACCAAAACAAACATAAGACTGTTCCAAATTTAGAACGGGCTTATACATATGTTCCAGCATAGTCCACATCTAAAGTACAAAGACTACTTCATATATAAAAATTCTAAACTAGTTGCCAAAATAGATAAGTAACGAACCCTGCCGCTAAATATCCACCGACCCAATAATAATGATAAATTTAAATCATTTTTTTATCCAATGTACATTACCAAGCTTAATAGGTAACGACCTTACAATATCATTAAAAGCTTCCAATTCAGAATTAGGGGATGTATATACCTCATACGTAAGTATTTCTGGGACAATCCCTTTTTCTCCTTGTTCATTTGTAAATTGCAAAGTAATAATTTTAAATTTTTCGCGTTTCTCTTTTTTTTCTCTTTTGGCATAGTTTATTTCATCTGCAAGGTAATCTTCATCCTTAAACTCAGGAGTTATAAAGAAAACACAAGCACACGACTCTTTCATACCTTTAAGCAATCCTCTATCCAACGGGTCGCCATTAACTAAATCTTTTTCATCCATCCAAGGATCAAATCCTAGTTCTTTCAATAAATTAAAATACTTTCGAACCATAGGTTTATTAGCTCCCTTATGACTCAAGAATATTTTTTGAGGGAATGTACTTTCTATCTCTTCTTTTGTCAAAGAAAAACTTACTACCGTTCTATCAGTAGTAATACATACGGCATTAGAAGGAACAATTTTCACTTTGCCTTTCATCCAATTACATTCACCAAATAATGCAGGGTATTCCACTTTCAGTAAATCTAAATTGAAATAGAAGCTGGCATCTTCAAAAGATAGCCATTTTAGGTTTTCTGTCTCCCTCTTTATGCGAAAAATATGTTCTTTAGATGGAATATTTTCGATTCCCATCACAAAATCTATACTTACTCCCTCTTCTTTAGCATAAATATTATGCTCCAATTCAGTATATGTTTCATCATGTGTTAATGTAATTGATACAATTCTCATTTCCTATCACCTTTTTCTTCAGTTCTTAAGTAATTCATAATATATTTAGATAATATATTTATAATATGTAAATTTTCTTTTAAGTTAGCTTTGTTACTAAACTCAATAACATGCTCATTCCTTAATGTAATTATAGTATCCATATTTAATGGTTGTAATTTTATATCAATAATCTGAATATCATCTTCTCTCATTACTTTCTCATATTCTTTAGATAAATTTAATTGTGCACCATAAAGAAATTGCTCTTCAAAATAATCATAAATACATTCACCATCAACAAATATTTCCATTAGATTATCGCTAAATTCTTTTTCAAAAAGAAAATCAATAAACTTTTTTTCCGTTAATTGGAATTTTTCGAAGTACTCTTCAAAGTTACTTTCCTCAAACAATCGTGGTTCCACAGAACCTCTACTGAAGACCCAAAGAAGTTGTTCATTATATAAAATAAAACAATCTTTTGTTATCACACTACTATTTAAAAACCAACTCTCCTGCCTATTTTTAATATTACCATCCAATAGCTGCTGAAGAAGATTTCCTGCAACACTACTGTTATACAAAAACAAAGAAGCAACTTCAAAAGGGATGCTTTTTTCCAATCCGCATCATATCCCTAATAATTTTTTTATTTTTTCATCACTTTTCAATTTATTATCTGCGTAATGCTCAATAAAGACTTCCTTCAAATCAAAGTAAGCCTTTCTTAAAATCCTCTTAATATTTAAATCGTTATTTTTTATATAAATTCTCAAATAGTCTTTTTTTCTATTATTAATTCCCGCAACAATGGTATGCTTTCTCGTACTTCCATTACCCAAATCTTGATTGTATGCAAGTAAAAATTCTATTTCTAATATATCACGATTATCTAAAACTAATTTCTTTACATCTTCTTTTTTCAGAAGATCACCACCACCGTAGCCCTGCCTATCAATTCTCTCTTTTCGATTTTTCTTATTAGAGTCTTTATGGTCAAAAACTATTTCTTGGCACTCAAATCCACCAAAATTTGTTGTATCATTTTCCAACTGCATAAATAAATCTAGCAACTTAGTGGTCGCTGGATTTATACTATATGAAATCGCCTTATCTGACTCTAATTTCATATCCAATGTTTGAGATAATCTCGGGGCATTTAAATTCAAACTATTTATACCAGTCACTATTCTCAAAAAGTCCTTAACAATTGTTTTGACTGCTCTAAATTTCACTACATTCGAAGTTTGAAAAAAAATAATTTCCTTATCAAAATCAATTTCCACCCAAATTTTATTTTCATCTACAAATTTGGTACTAAACATACTATGTTTATCAAAAACGTATCCATAATGGATTCTATTCACCAACAATTTGCATCTTTTATTTTCATAAGATTCTTTTTTTATAACTGCTTTATAAGCAGCCCCATCTTCATCATATTCTTTATTTGATGCCATTATAAATTCATCTAATTTCTCTTCAGTTAAATTTTTAACTTTTCCTGAATAAGTTAAAAAGAAGCCATCTGTAGTATTTAGCTCAGGATTAAAAGCCTTTTCTCTTAAATTTGTATATACAGAAATCGGCATATCTCTTCTGGCAAATTTACTCTTTACATACTCGACTAAATCAGTATTTTTTTTGATAGAAGATGGGATTTTTTCTCCATTCAAAAGTAAAGTTTCCACTAATTCACTGTGTGATAAAAGTCTCAAAGCATGTTCTAATGTAGTATTCTCTAATTCTGTTAATTTTCTATTAGAATCTCTTCTTTCATTATCCATAACTAACGCACCGATATGTTTATGAACAGGACTTTCTTTTTTTCTGATAATAATATTTCTATTCATTTTTCCCCTCCACATTGTTATAATTCATCATTATCCCTCTTTTATAATTATATTTGTATATTAATCTTATAAAAAAACCATTAAACACTATTTGTTGTAATAATTTTACCATCTACATCCCAATTATTAAAACATCAAATCATATTTATCCCATTTCTTTAGCTTAATAATTTCCTTTAACCTCGTTAAAGCTTTGGCTTCTAATTGTCGAATACGCTCTCTTGTTAAATCATATTCGACCCCAATTTCTTCTAATGTCATCTGTTTGTCCTCACAGAAGCCCATGCGTTTTCTTAATATATCTGCTTCTTTATCAGTTAATAAATCTAATAACCCTCCCAGCAACTCTACTGTATCTATTTTTATACATGCTAGACCAGGTTCTTCAAAATGCTGTAGTTGCATATTAAAATCTACATCTGGATTAGGATTAATCAATTCTAATAATTCTGTTTCCTCACCGTCTGGAGACACGTACGTATTTAATGAGGCTAAGCTATAAAAATAGTAATCTATCTTTAATAATTCATTATATTTTTCTATCTTAATGCCCATTTGATCCGCAATCCACACTTTATCAATTTTTCGCTGACTTTCAATTGATTGCTTTTGTAATTTTTTCAACTTAATTAATTGTTCATGTATATGTACTGGCAACCTAATTGTAAAGCCAAGATCCATAATTTCTCTATCTATCCTTTGTTTAATCCACCAAGTTGCATAGGTGGAAAAACTATAACCTAAGTTCTCATCAAATTTTTCAACAGCCTTATACAATCCTATTATTCCTATTTGTACTAAATCATCAAATTCTAGCAGGTGACCTAAGTTAAGAAATCTTTTAGCTATTGACTGCACCAATTTAATATTTACTTCTATAATTCTATCTAAATACTTAGATTCATTAGTGTCTCGATACTTTTGAATCAAATAATCATTATCCCTATGTGTATAAATAGTTAAATCAATATTATTTTTAATCTCATCTAAAAATTCATTAGGATTAAAAGGCTTTCTCTTTTTTTTTAGCTCATCTCTTGTATTTTCTACTACAACTGATTTTTTTTGCTCTATATGTTTAGTCTCTTTTACTACTTCTTCTAATGTTTGGTTAAAGAACAAAAAATATCCCTTTCTCTGTAGATAGGAAATTAATTCTTTCTCACTTACGTCTTTAGTGGAGAAAGAATTACAAATATGTAAAAACCATTGAATATTTATTGGGGAATTTTTATCTAAACTTGTTAGCCGAGAAGAAAGAATATCATCCAAGAGCTCTCTCACTAAAAACACCTCCCTTACGTTTCCGTAAATGAATAAATACTGATATAATAGTAACATATTTACATTTATCAGGGGGTGTCTTTTTGCTTAAGCAAATTTTTAGAGATTCTTTTTTTAACTTAAGAGAAAAAAAACAAGATACAAATAAAATAATTTATGTTTTCAAAGGATTCCCGCATGATTGGTTACAAGAAGTTTCCGACTTCAAATTATTACCAATTCCTTTGCATACTTCACTACTTTCCTTAAATGTGAAAAAACAACAAAACATTATAGACTTTTTCACTCAATCTTCTGTAAAAAACCATTGCTGGCTAACTTATGAAGAATTCCAAACAATTTCACCCGCTAATATTGAGATTGTTGGAACACCGATTATTATTAACAATAACTTTTACGATGCATACTACCCTTTAAGTTATTCTATTCCACAAGAACACCTAGATATTTTTCATAACTTTCAAGTTGATTCAAAAAATAATAATGAAGCCAATTATTTATTTAACTTCTACTCATCAATTGAAGTTTCTCCGAAAAAAAACATTTATGTTTCATACGTTACTAGAGAAGACTTTGAAGAAGTAAATCTATTTAGTAAGATTAACGAATTACAATTAGAAGAAATAAGCGAAAAGGTTGATTATGTTGAATTAGGGGGCGAAATCCCCTTTGATTTCTTAGATATGATATCAGCTCGAATCCAATCAGCTGAAATAAACAGCCCAGTTTACATAAGTTTCGGTGAGAAGTCCACTAAAAACTATATAGAAATCCTTAATTTAGATAAGTTGAATTTACTTTATTCATATATACCCAACCTAAAAGTTTATAAAGTGTTGAAGCAGGTACAGAAAAATGAAATTCCATCTGAAATGGAAGCTACATACTTAGATATTTTGAAACGTTATTGGGGATATGATTCTTATCGTTCTTTAAAAGTTTATAAAAATGTGGACTCTCTTACTAATAAAAAAGAAACCATTGAAGTCTCTCAGATGCAAATTATTCACGATATAATTTCACAATCTAAAGCCGCAAAAAGGACTGGTACAATACCAAACTTTAGAGATATTTTTGTTACCGCACCAACAGGCGCTGGAAAATCTATTATGTTTCAAGTGCCTGCTATTTATTTAGCTGAAAAATATGAATATCTTACAATCGTCATATCACCATTGATTGGCCTTATGAAAGACCAAGTCTATAATTTACAAGAAAAAAATATAACCTTTAGCGCGACGATTAACTCTGAGATTTCTCCAGTAGAAAAAGCAAATATTGCAGATCGAATCTCAAATAAAGAAGTCTCTATTTTATATATTTCACCTGAAACGCTTTTAAGCAGGGCAGATATATCAGCACTTATTGGAGACAGGGAGATTGGACTGTTTATTATTGACGAGGCACATATTGTCACAACTTGGGGTAAAGCTTTCCGAGCAGATTATTGGTACTTAGGAGATTACTTACAAAAAATTCGCAGAGGTAAAACTTATCAAAAAAATACCCCCGCAGATTTAGAGACAAAGCATCAATTTCCTATTGCTACTTTTACTGCAACTGCGATTTATGGTGGTATTGAGGATATGTATGCCGAAACACGGGATAGTTTAATATTAAATCATCCAATTAACTACTTTGGCTATGTAAAGCGGGATAATATTGAAGTTCAAATCAACCCAATTAATTCGAACAGAATTGAGAATGCAAAAGATAAAGAGTACCTTACAGCTAAGCACAAGTTTTTGTTGGAACAAATTAAATATGAGCTAGCAGATAACCGAAAGGTGCTCATATATTTCCCATTAATCAAATCTATTCTCAATTTTAAAGAATATTTAGAACGTCATGCCTCAGATAATCTTTTAGAACATCTCACGATTTATCATGGCCGCCTTCAAAAAGAGCAGAAAAATGAAAATTTCTTACGATTTAAAGATGGAAATGCAAAAATCATGCTAGCTACAAAAGCTTTCGGAATGGGTATTGATATTCCAGACATCGATACAGTGCTACATTTTGCCCCAACAGGAAATGTATGTGATTATGTACAAGAAATCGGTCGCGCTGCACGGGATTTAGAGATGGGATTAGCAAGTTTCACTTTTTTAAAAGAGGATTTTAAACATGTGAATCGACTGCATGGTATTAGTACAATTAAAAAATATCAATTAATTCAAGTTATGCAAAAAGTTTTAGACTTATATAAACAACGAAGCAAACAAAATAAATCTCGTCACTTATTAGTGAGTTCTGAGGAATTCCATTACATTTTCCAATCTAAAAGGGATGATACTATTAACAGTGATTTAATAGATAACCAACTCAAAACTGCTCTATTAATTATTGAGAAAGGCTTTATTAACTCACCTTTAAAATATTCTCCTATAACAGCACGTCCGCGCAGTATGTTTGCTATAGAATACTTTAAAGTATCTAGAGAAGATGAAGGTGATTTATTAAAAAATTATAAAGAATATGTTCAAAAGTATCGCGAGGTAGACGCAGAAACACATTGCATTTATAAAATAAATCTTGATCATCTTTGGAGAGATAAATTTAGCCATTTATCATTCCCTAATTTCAAAAGAATCTTGCATGCAAAGGATCGTCAACTTAAAGATAAGTTATTAGAAAAACTCGATCCAATTTTTATCATTTCTAGCCAATTGCAGGCCCCTTCTCAAGATTTCTTTATGTATAAATTAGAAGAAAATCTTAACAAATTAAATGAGGTTTTCTCACAATATATTATGAAAAGAAAAGTTTTTGAAGCTGAAGAGCTTCAAAAACTTATAAAGGCTCATTTTTCTATTTCATCTTATAAAGCTGAAGCATTTGTCAGTCAATTACTTGAAAGCATTATTAATTATGAAGCAATTATGAATAAAACAAACACTCAAAGAACAAATATACTAAATAAAAATGAATATCGACTTTCAACAACATATCGAATTCATCCTAGCTTTAACACATTTATAAAGTTTATCACCCAAGAAACTTCCAAATTATTATATTATGCACACAAGCAAAATGAACAAGGCACTTCTATAGAGTATCTTTTGCGAAAGCAAGACACTTTTGGATCAGCTAAGTTATTTTTAGTCTTAGGTTTACTAGAAATGTTTGAGCTCTTAGTTTATGAAGTTAAAGGTGGCGATCATCCACAAATTTATATTCGTGTCGGTTCAGAATATCAAATTGAAAAAGTACTCCAAAATCCTGAAGGATATAACAACAGCATTTTAAAAAATGTACACGATCGTCACTATACCTCTGTAGAGATGTTGAGGTATTTATTTGAAAGTGGTTTTACTTCTGACGATTTTTGGAATCATATTGAAAATTATTTCTTAGGAGATTTACCCGAAGAAGTTGTGGAGAAGATTAATAATAAGAAGCATACCCTAACTAATTTCTAATGAAATATTTACCAGCCTACCATTAGTTCCTTATTAGTCTAGTTTCACATTAATTTTGATTAACCAAAAGAAAGCCTAGCACACAAAATTTGATAGTTAAATTTTGTGTGCTAGGCAATCAATAAAGTTCATAGTACTTTACACTTCGATTATACAAAAATACCTCATTCATATTGCCTGTTATCGCGAAAAGTCTATTAAACTAATAATATTAATACTAGTTTAACCAGAAATTACACTTTAGAACCCTTCCCAATAAATAAAGCTATATCCAAAGCATACCCCATACCATTTTGATACAGCCTTATCTTATCCACTAATACTACTCATTTTTGAACTATACAAGCATTAAAAAATTATTCTACCTACAAAACGTTACTATCTTTTAAATAATCATAAAGCTTATTATCAACCGATTTCTCCATAATCATATTCATTGTAACAACCGGTAGTTCTTTTCCATTTTTATCTTGCATTTCAGTTTGTTCTACACTTGCTTTATCAGGTCTCGCTTTTCCTAAATAGTAAAAGTCGCTTCCCTCGTCATCATCTTTTTTCACAAAAATATGGACATCAATATTATTTTCTTTGGCATCGATAATCGTCTGGACTTCCTTTGACTTTAACGTTCTATTACTTCTTGTATACCATTTAAGAACATCTTGATTAAGGAATTCATCACCGTAGTTCACACTGGATTCTACCTCATCATTTTTATGGTATGTGATAAATATTGGACAAGTATAGTACTTTGTCTTATAACCATACATAGTTGAACTCTCATCATTATGCCAATTTAAAAGTTTACAGACATCTTTTCTTGAGTACTTTTTATATACAGTAAGGTTACTATCACACTCGTAGTTTTTGCTCTTTTCTCTTGCACTTCTAATAATGTCCATAACCATGCGCTTAAAGTATTCATTTTGTTCTAAACTTTTTTGGATAGAATCATTAAACATATATGTCTTATTGTTCTGTAAAGAGAGAATTGGCTTTTCTCCATATTTCTTTTGGCTGTTTTGTGAGAAAAACTCTAATTCAAAAATTCGTTGTACTGAAGTAATCGTTTCATCATCTGTTAAGCAATTAGTTTCTTCAAGTTGTTTTATATACTCATCCTTATCAACTTTTTCTTGCTTTAATAATAAGTCTAACAAAACGATTTCATTTTTACGTTTCCCATTTAATACTTCCAATGAAAACATCGTTAAAACTTTATTTTCGTACTCTGTTAATGTAGGGACATCTTCTTTCATTTTCAATAGGAACTGATAATAGTTCGAATATCCTTCTACAAGTACAACTGGATCAATAGAATGGTTTACGATAAAGTCATATAGATATGGAATTCTGCCGATTCTATTTTTTAACTCAGCAAAAGCTTCCTTTAATACTTTCATAGCTGTTAAATTGCTTTCGTTAATTGCTTTAAAGATCTGCTTTTTCGCTATCTCTTCAAAGTTAACTGTTGAAATACCTTTAATATAACTCGTGTCATTTGTATACCTACGTATATTATCTTTATTTTGTGATTTATCTCCAGAAAGGGCGATCGGAATTAAATAGTTGTTTTTATAGTTTCCAATAAAATCAATAATCGTAACAAAATCTTTTGAATCGTGTTTTCGAAGCCCACGCCCCAGCTGCTGTATAAAGATAATACTTGATTGAGTCTGTCTTAACATAACAACTTGATTCACACTCGGAATATCAATTCCTTCATTGAATATATCTACCGTTAAAATATAATCAAGCACGCCAGTTTCTAATTGATTCACGCGCAATTCTCTTTCCTCTTGGGAATGATCTCCTGTTAATGCAAATGTGCGAAAACCTCTATTATTTAAGGCGTGTGATAATTGTTCTGCCTCATTTTTTCGGCTACAAAACATTAGTCCTGTTACTTTTCCACCGGAAAAACCGTAATATTTTACTTTTTCAACTATATGATCCACTCGCTCTTCCGTAACAAGTTTAGATAAAACTGTAGTGTCATCTATCTTTTCACCATTATATTCAAAATCAGTTACTCCAAAATAATGGAAAGGACAAAGCATATCTTCTTCAAGTGCTTCTTGCAAACGAATTTCATAAGCAATATTGTAATCAAATAGCTCATAAATATTAAAATTGTCTGTACGCTCAGGTGTAGCAGTCATTCCCATTAAAAATTTTGGTTTAAAATAATCAATAACTCTATGATAAGAACTAGCACCCGCTTTATGAACTTCATCTATTAAAATATAATCGAATAGCCCAGGATCAAATTGATGTAAATTTTCTTCCTTTGAAATAGTCTGGATTGTCGCAAATAAATATTTAGCATTTATTTGCTTATTTGATCCTGATAAAACTCCAAAATCTTCATCGGCTCCACCAAGAACCTTTTGAAAATCTGATTTTGCTTTATTTAATATTTGCTCTCGGTGGACAATAAATAGCATCCGTTTAGGTGCAAAATTTCTAACATCAAATGCTGAAAGATATGTCTTACCCGTTCCAGTTGCAGAGATAACTAACCCTTTTTCTTTTCCAGCGTCTCGAATAGCTTGTATTTCTTTTAACGCAGCTTGTTGCATTTTATTTGGCGTAATTTTCAACGCTTCTTCAATTGCATTATGATATTGACCAGGTAATTCTATAACTCGATCTAGCAACTTATTTTCTGCAACTTGTTCATATATTGTTTCGTAATTTGCAATTAACTCTTCAGTTAATACTTGAGAATGCTCCCAGACTTCTTCAAATTGATTTTTAAAATGTTGAACAATCTCTCCATCTTCATGCGATGTTAACTTGACGTTCCATTCATAGTTTACCTTCAAAGCATGTGCAGTCAGATTTGAACTACCGACAATTAATGAACAATGTGTTTTATTATCAAATATGTACCCCTTTGAATGAAAACCAGATAAGTTTGTTAATCTTACTTCTACATTTTCAAGTTTCATTAATTCTCTAAACACTTTTGGTGTATTAAAATTTAAGAATGTAGATGTTAATATACGTCCTTTAACCCCTCTTTGTTTAAGATCAAGGAAATGCGATTTTAAAGTCGCCAGTCCACTTTCCGTAATAAAAGCCACTGAAAAAATAAAGGATGTACTATTTTCTAGCTCCTCCAACAATGAACTTAAAACATTTTCGTTTTTTTTCGTATTGTTTACTAATAATTTAGGCTTATATATTCCGGGATGACTATGTTTTTGATCAATAAACCCTTTATATAAAGACCCCTCTAATTTTTGAATAAAATTCTCCATATGATCACCATTTATGACAAATTTTTATATTAATTGTATTACTCACTGATTTAAAGTGCAAATTTATTACAATAAAAAAACTATCCGCATAAAACGAATAGTTTTTAATCAAATTACTTTACAATCGACTCTTTTGATAATTTCTCAATAGTTGGGATATCCGCAGGTGCCCATTCTAAAGCTGATAGCTCATTCGGATATAACCATTTAATTGCTACGTGCTCAGTTAGAACCGGACTTCCTTCAACAAGTTTACAATAGAAAGTTTTCAAATGCACAATACCAAAATCATAATCATAGGCTGTATAATCAATTTGCTCACCAATCTGCACGCTACAATGCATTTCTTCATCAATTTCACGCTTTAACGCCTCTTGAGGTGTTTCTCCCTCTTCTATTTTTCCACCTGGAAATTCCCACATAAGAGGTAGCGACTTTGAAGGTCCTCTTTGCGCACATAAAATTTTCTCATCTTGGACAATTACTGCTCCAACAACATAAATATTTTTCTTCATGATGTCCTCCTTAAATCTCACAGAAACTCTATAATTTACGTTTCCACACCTTATAGACTGAAAAATGCCTTTTATATCTTTTAACGACTAATATATTTTTAATCAGTAAGCTAGATTTTATCTATCCCTATCTAGCCCTTTTAATGCAATTAGCCTAACACTCTCATCTCTTTTATATTATATAGAAGTAACTACAAAAATAAAGCATGATTGAAAACTTCCCTCTTAAGCCTCTTTTTTCACCATTTCCTCATACCTAAAATCACTCTCCTCCAAAAACCCCCTACTCTCCCCACTCCCCTTATAAAACCCCTCCCACCCTCTCTCCCTCAAAACCCCCTTCCAACTATCACTCTCCACCATCCTCTTAATCACACCATCCCAATAAGCAACCTCTTCCTCGGTCATATCTTTTGGGCCCATAATCCCTTTCCAGTGCTGGAATATGACGTTGATTCCTTGTTCTTTCCATGTTGGGATTTCTGGTAGTCGGTCTAGGCGTTTTGGTGCGGATACGGCTAGTATTTTTATTTTGCCGGCTTTGTGTTGTTTTTCGGCTTCGGATAGGGTCATGGTTGCGGCGCTGATTTGTTTGTTCGTTAAGGCGTTTATGATTTTTTCTTTGTTTTCGTAGACGAAGAATTGTAGTTCAGCAGGGTTTATGCCGAATGCTTTGCTTACTTGTACGAATGATAGGTGATCGTCGTTCCCTAGGCCAGGGGCAACGCCGATTTTGAAGTTTTTCTTGTCTTGTTTTAGTTGTTTCATTAGTTCGTTTGCGTTATCTATGCTAGAGTCTTTTGATACGACAACGACTTCCCAGTCTGATGCAAGTAGCGCGAGCGGCGTGAAGTCTTTATATGTTAGTTTACTGTGGCCTAGTAGGTTGTTCGTTATGAGTAAGCTTGAGTTAATCGCGAGTACGTGACCACCTTTTTGTTTCGTATATTTCCAACCGACATCACCGCTGCCACCTACTTTGTTTGTGACAGTGATTGGTTTTGTGAAGATTTTTTCTTCTGTTAGTGTTTTTTGCATCGCTCGCGCTGTTAAGTCCCAGCCTGCTCCTTGAACGTTTGGCGCAACTATTTCTACTTTGTCGATGTTTACTTTATTCTTTTGGGATTTTTCCGAGGAACAACCAGCTATTACTCCTGTCATGATCCATATACATAGTAATAATCGTTTTTTCATAGTCCTCGTCCTATTCGGTACTTTCGTTCTGGTCGTCCGATAATGCCGTATGTGTACTCTACTGTGCATTCGTTTGTCGCTACTAAGTATTCTAAATACCTTCTTGCGGTTGTTCGGGAGGCCCCCATTTGCTCCCCCATTTCTTCTATTGTAATGCCCTCGTCGAATCCTTTTATAATTTCTTTCACTTTTTGCAGTGTTAACGGATCTACACCTGTCGGTAAGTTTTTTATGTCTTGTGTTTGCGACATGCCGAAGAAGTTATCGATTAGTGCTTGATTCACTTCATTGTTACTATGTAATAATTGCTTCTTTCTTTTATAGTCTTCAATTGTACGCACAAATTTTTCTAATGTGACTGGTTTTATAAGGTAGTTACTTACGCCATTTCGAATTGCTTTTTCTAACATATGGTTTTCATTCGCCGCTGTCACCATAATGACATCAACGTTTGGAAAGTCAGCATGAATTTTCGGCAATAAGTCTGTTCCGATTCCATCTGGTAAATAGTTATCTAATAGAAGCAAGTCGATTTCTTCCCTTTGCAATAGTTCCATCGTTTCTTTCGCGTTCAATGCTTTTCCGATTACTTTTACGTCCTTTATTTTTGATAAAAACTCTTCCTGAATTTGCGCGACGCGGAAATCATCTTCTGCAATTGCAACCTTCAACATATGCCCATCCCCCTGTTTGTTATGTACTTTCTCTCAATGTTTTCGGAAGGTACATTGTAAAAATAGCTCCCCCATTTTTCTCGTTTTGAATCTCAATTGTTCCCTCTAGTAGATCTACCATTTCTTTTACGTTTGCTAGTCCGTAACCACGATCATTTCCTTTCGTTGAAAACCCTTTTTGAAAAATGGTCGTGATTTTTTCTACCGGTATCCCTGCTCCACTATCTATCACTTCAAACACAATGTCATGTCCAATATCCGTAACGAAGAATGAAACTCTCTTGCCCTCTTGCCCACTCACCGCATCAAACGCATTGTCGATTATGTTTCCAAGGATCGTAATAAGGTGTGAAACTTTTATATGGTCTGGTAACGGATGAAGCGCACTATCTCCTTCAATATGAAAATCAATTTTTTTCTCAGATGCTGTTCCGATTTTTCCTAATAAAATAGCTTGTACTTTCGCATCATGAATTTGATGGAATAAAATATGGTTTTTGCTTTGATGAATGTTAGATTCTTGCTGGATAAATTCAATCGCTTCTTTGTAGTGCCCTAACTGAAGTAATCCTGATAAGACGAACAGTTTATTTGTAAATTCATGTGTTTGAGCGCGTAAGTCCTCCGAATACTTTCTTACCTCAGATATCGTATTCACTAAGTTTTGCAGTTCTGTTTTATCTCTAAAACTACATACAACTCCTACTGTACTGTTATTTTCAAGTATCGGTGTCATGTTTAAAATAAACACTTTATTTTGAAACGCGATTTCTTGATCGCTTTCTAACACTCTTTCCATATTAAATTCTGGTAAAACTTTTGAAATGTGTTGCTGCATATAATCATCATTTACATGTAGCATTTCTTCTGCTGACGTGTTCATCATTGTAATAAAACCGTTTTGATCGATAGCGATAATTCCTTCTTTTATAGATAGTAGTATCGCGCTTCGTTCCCGGTATAACGCCGCAATTTCATTTGGCTCTAAACCGAGTGTGTCTTTACGAATGCTACGTGCTAAAAGAATACCACCAACAATTCCAGCTAATAATACAGCTAAAGAAAAGAGTATAATTTCTTTCGTTCTACTCAGTATGTTAGATTCTATACCTTTTATTGAAAACTCTACTGTCACAACGCCTACTACTTGATCGTAGTCTCCGTTATGAACAATAATAGGTGCCTTCGCCATTAAAGCAGGACCACTTTCACCATTTGCTTCAAGCGTATAATAGCCACCAAAAGTAAGTGCTTCATAGTTATATGGATTGTTACTCATTGTGCCAATTAAATCCGAATTAGAATGGGAATACATAACCCCAAAGCGATCTTCTATAATGACATAATCTGCACCAGCTTGCTCACGAACTTGTTCCGCAATGGATTGGATCGTACTTTTATGCTCATTATTTTGAAAAGCTTCTTTTATAGCAGGCATAAAAGAAAGCGACTTCGCTGTTTGCAGTGCTAACTGTTCCACTTGGTGCTTCGTATCAACGGATTGAATGTAAACAAATATTCCCGTTAATAGGAGAACGACAAATAAAATTAACGCGATAATTAAGCTTACTATTTTCGTTTGTAATGACACTTGGCGTGATTTTTTCATGCTTCATATCCTTTGATAAAATATTCAAAACTATCAATCTCCTTTTCTATTATTATGACAAAAATGAAAATGAAGCAACTATTAAAAATATCCATGTTCATAAAGTACAAAAAGAATAAAATTATCATAATATTGAGATTTCATTTAAAGAACAGTACAATTCAAATGCAATGAACACGCTTTCATAATTATCATTTTATTACTATGCAAGAGGAGGAATTAGTATGGCTCAAGCAAAATCTAACCGAGTCGCCGGCAATATTTTCAAAGGTTCTGTCGGCAATTTAATTGAATGGTATGACTGGTACGTTTACTCTGCTTTCGCTGTTTACTTCTCAGCAGAGTTCTTTCCTAAAGGCGATCCAACGAGTCAATTATTGAACACAGCAGCTATTTTCGCAGTTGGATTTTTAATGCGCCCTATCGGAAGTTTATTAATGGGACGTTATGCAGATCGGCACGGACGCCGGGCAGCATTAACGCTTTCCATTACGGTTATGGCCGGTGGTTCTTTAATTATCGCCTGTACACCTAGTTACGAAAGCATCGGTATTATGGCGCCTATTATTTTAGTTCTCGCCCGTTTACTGCAAGGATTATCACTTGGCGGAGAGTACGGAACTTCCGCAACGTATTTATCTGAAATGGCTAGTAGTGGTCGCCGCGGTTTTTATTCAAGCTTCCAATATGTAACGCTCGTTGCGGGGCAAATGGTTGCATTAGGCGTTCAAATTGTTCTTCAGCAATTACTAAGCGAACCAGATATGAAAGCTTGGGGATGGCGTATTCCATTCATTATTGGCGCGATGGGCGCAGTAGCTGTATTATGGCTTCGCCGTACGATGGATGAATCGGAGCAGTTCTCCAACATAAAATCACAAAAACGCGAAAGCGCAGGAACCGTTCGCGCGCTTATGAAACACCCGAAAGCAGTACTAACAGTAGTCGGCCTAACACTCGGAGGCACCGTTGCATTCTATACGTACACAACATATTTACAAAAGTTCATGGTAAACACAGTCGGTCTTCCGAAAGAAATTGTAAGCTGGATTAACTTTGTCGCACTACTTATTTTCGTCGTACTTCAACCGATTGCAGGGCTACTATCCGATAAAATTGGACGCCGCCCACTATTAATGGCATTCGGTATTCTCGGAACATTACTAACAGCACCAATCTTCTTCTTTATGGAAAAAACGACAGAACCAATCGTAGCATTTTTACTCATGATGGTCGGTCTTATTATCGTTACTGGTTACACTTCCATTAACGCAATTGTAAAAGCAGAACTCTTCCCGACCGAAATTCGTGCACTCGGCGTAGGTTTACCGTATGCACTAACCGTCGCGATATTCGGCGGAACAGCAGAATTCATCGCTTTATGGCTAAAGAGTATCGGAATGGAGTCATTATTCTACTTCTACGTAGCTGGATGTATCGCGATAAGTTTTATTACGTATTGGCGTATGGCAGAGTCATCGAAGACTTCGCAGATTGAGGCGGAGCTTGGTGGTGGGGATACATCCGTTAATAATAAATCTAGTTAAAAGTATGTATTCTATGATCTTCGTTTACCTGAACTCGATTTGCTTTATCTAAAAAAGCTTAATTGATTCATATATAATTTAAAAACCCAAAATTCTCCCTCCTCTTAAAGTGGAACAAATTTATTACTTAGAGTGTCTAATAAGTGTATTTCTAATTTGAAAGTAAACTTTTAAATATTAGTTTACTTTCATTCCCCCTTAAACATTGACTTCTCAACAATTCCCTTGATATCCTCAATTCATATAAAAAAAGTATACATTCAAAACACTATAAATAAAGATGTCGTAAATCCATAAATAAAAAGTCACACCTTATTGATGTACAACTCAATTGAGATTATTGAAAATGGACTACTTATTGAATCCGCCACATTTTTAGAAGATGCTCGATCTAAAGTCTGTACGAGTGAGCCTAATAAAATGAGTAAAAACACATTCTTAGATTTGGATATGAAAATTTCTTTCATTTTATGGACATTAAAAAAGCTTATGCAGGTTATACATAAGCTTTTTTACTCATGATTAGATATTTTTCAAATGCTACACCTTAAAGCAAGTCTTAAAAAGATTAAATATAATAGTCAGGATTTTCATCCATTTTAATTAAAAATTCTTCTAAAGAATCCGCTATTTTCTCATCCTCAGAGTAAATAGGACATTGACCTAATTCATTTTCCTCTTTAAATTTAATGGTTAAAAAGTTAAGTTCTGTTACTTCAAAAAACACTAATGATTCATTATCATCTACATCATCTAGGTTAGGATTATATTCATAAATATCTTGCCTTAAACGGAAATCTGCAACTGAAATCGGATCCATAAATCTGTTGAAAAACGTTTTTTTATCAGACTTTAAAAACCCACAACCTATTTCTTGATAAAAGCGTTTCAGTTCTTTTGGGAGTTCCATTTGTAATAAGCTTTCTGCCTCATCTATCCCATCTTGATATATAGGATAGAAAATAGGTTTTTGTTTAAAACAAACACTTCTGTCTGCCACAACATATTCTTTCAAAAAATTAAACATAATTTTTAATACCCCCTATTAAAGAAGAGTTATTTTTAACGCTTCCTCAAGCATTGTATTAAAATCATTATATGTGTTCATTACCGTACCTGATGGTTTATCAAGTTCTAAATAAGTACCGTCTGATAAACTCTTACAAAACCACGCAATATTTGAATCGCCAAAGAAAAGATGCTCTTTTTGAAATTCATTTTCATACCAAATATCATTGGTTTCTATAAGCCCGCAAATTGATTCGTCCCTTTCTGTATCTAACAAATAAGAGTCAACTCCATAAAATACTAGCCCGTTAAAATCTAATCCATTTACATTTTTAAGAAACTCCTCATATTCACTCGGCAGGTCAACATTAAAACTCTCTTTCATGCGTTCTCTTAATTTCTGAACCTCACTATCTGTTGCTGGTGTATTCAGTTTATCATTAAAACTTTTCTCTATTTTTTCAATTTCTAAAATCAGATTTTTCCACATATAAATTTCACCATTACTTCAGCTTGAATCAGTTCAAAAATTTCTTTTTCATTTCCCTCATAATTGTTTAACATTCTTAGAACTTCTAAAACCTTTGCATCCATATCACTAACTCCTATCAATTATTTTAGGACTTTCTTTTACATGTTTGCTTCTGAATCCCATACCGTTATAAATTCAAAACCTTTTAAATCACTTTCTAACACTGTATTTCTAAATTCATCTGATACAAAAACGGAAGGAATATGTAATATTTCATTTAAGTAAACTTTAAATATTGTTTGGTTCTTAACCATATTAGGTAAGAATGCGTATTTTTTGCAATCTATTACTAAGCCAGAAGGTAGTTTCTTTAGTATAGCTTTCTCATAGTCAATAGCATCTATTGCATTTAAAACGTTAATTATATAATACACTTCTCCCGTCACATCATGAATTAGGGGAAGAAATTCTACATTATCACCAAGTATAGACTCTAAGAATTTTTTAGCTTTCCCACTAACCATTGTTGTACCAACTTCTCCCCAAAAATGAGGCAAATCACTTTGATTTCCTTCTTCTACACATTTAATACGTATTTCTCCCCATGAGTCAGATGCTTTTACTGCCGAGTCAATTTTCCCTTCAAAATACTTTTTAGAATCTTCTTCTAAATTCAATAATTGAAAGGATTCATAGTCATCAAATGAACTCTTTAATTCCCAAATTTTCATTTTTTACTCTCCTTTGCTATTTTTCTAGTATAAATAAGATTACTCTTTCTTCGATTTATTTAATTTTAATTCACTATTCAATAAACGTTCTCTGATATCATGTTAAAATAAAATTCTATGTTAACTTATAACAAAAAAGAGGAGCCCTCTCCTCTTCATAAATAAACACTATTTAATTTGTTCCTTATACTCATTGTTAACAACTACATACCATTTTCCTGTATCAAATTTTTCTTTATTAATCACATAAACTTTATTTTGTCTCTTTACTTCCCCTGGTTTTAATTCCTTAGTAATACTAGAGGTCTCACCTTTTTCAACATCATAACTACTAGCTGCCCACACATCACTTTGGTAAGCATTATCATTTTCATCCACTAAATCCACTGATGGTAAAAAGGCTAATTTCATCGGTTCGCTTGTGATATTTTTCCCTTCTGCTTCTACAACAATAAAGACATGTCCATCTTCAGGTTTTTGGAATCCTATACTTTCTTTACCAACCTTATCTCTTTCTACAACTCTTTTTACAGTTACATCAAATTTAGGTGTATGAAAATCCTTGTTTACAGCATACTCTTTTTCTTTTATTTTTGATTTCTCTTTTGTTTGTTCTGTATTTTTCTGCTTTGTATTCTCTTTCGTTTTCGCCTCATCAGTTGTTTGCACTTTCTTTTCTTCTTGTTTAGAATTAGTTTCTTTAGATTCTGAAGAAGTTTTGTCGGATGTATTGCCGCAACCAGATAAATTGAATACTAAAGCGCCACCTAAAATACATGTAGTAAATTTTTTCAACATCTCTTTTTATCCCCCAATAACACGATATATAAATTCCTTACTTATCATAGCAAAAAATACGATCTTAAATTGTTGCATCTTGTCGAATGATTAAGAATAATCAAGTTACTTTACGTCCATTGAGGTAGTCCTCCTATGTATGGCGTAAAATAGACATTTACGTTTGTCATGCTCCTATTATGGCAAAGCAATTTGTATTTTCCCTGTAGTTTGTCTGTAGCGGAGAACATCAAAAAAGACCGGCAGGAATAATCCTGTCGGTCAAAGTGATAAAGCTTGGTTGCTAACATCAGGGGTGCAGACGCCTTATAACAAAATGGCTGAGATAAAACAGATAGGCGAAATATAATACTACGCAAACGGTTACTACCAGGGCAAATATATTTACAACCTTAACAGTCCTGTTTTTGAAAATCTTGAACAATAAAGCATAAATACCAATGCCGATTACCCCTCCAAGCGTATTGTCAAGTACATCAGTAATATCGCTTCTTCCCATTGCGAAAATGAATTGTATAGTTTCAAACGCCAATGTCAAAGCAACAATTGGAAGAACTTTCTTCATAAAAGGCCATTTGTTTTTTAGCATACAAATATATATACCTAAAGGGATAAAAATAAATATATTAGCTCTTATTTCTCTAAAATCAATAGTTCCGCTATCATCGAAAGACCCCTGAAACGGAATCAGATTGATTACTCGTATCCCATCTGATATTTCAGAAGAAAAAAACGGTAATTTGAAGAGAATGACGCCTGTCAACAGCAGCATATATACTACAAACAATGTAATTGTAAGTTTATTTCGGTTTTCTGATTTCATTATTTTTTCTCCTTGTGTTATTTATGCCTTTGGCAAATCCATCCAAAATAGAACGCCATCCGGAACGTTTTCCAAAGCATATTCAATGTTCATTGCTTCCAACGTTTTCCGCACGATGGTCAAGCCTAAACCGCTGCGCCCACTTTTCCGACCCCGCACTTTATCCATACGGTAGAACGGGTCAAATAACTTAGGCAGAACTGTATCGTCTATCCTTGCATCTGCGTTTAGTATGCAAAGGCGATATTGTTTAGCCGCAGGCTCGCTCCATATCCTGATTTCACCGCCTGTAGGCGTATTCTGTACTGCGTTCAAAATGATATTGGAAAGTGCTTTTTGAAGCATTTTAGAATCGACAAGGCAGTTTTGTCCGTCAGGAATGTCCATAACAATGCACTGACCGTTTGCTTCAGCTAATATCTGAAAGTCAGGCAGTATGTCAGCCACTATTTGCCTGACTTTCAGTTTTTCAAAAGCCTGAGAGATTTCCCCATCGCTCAGGTTGACAATCTCCAGTATCTCGGAAATCACATCGTCCTGCGCGTCCATCATCTTCACGCATTCGCGCAGGTATTTGGGATGGTCTTTGTAATCACCTACATTTTCGAGCATACCCTCCAGCAAGATACTTGTTGCCGCGATAGGCGTTTTTAGCTCATGTGAAGCCGCCGAAAAGAAATATCGCTGTGCTTCCTCCATTTCCCTTACCCGCAGGATTTCATTTTCTAACCGGGAAATGGTATCTTTCAACTTATCGTACATAGAGTGAATGTCACGCGACAAATCGCCTAATTCATCCCGGCGTATAGGTAGGCTTTGCGGTACATCTTCAAGCCTTGTCATTTTCCCGGCGTCATCCGCCAGTCGCTTGATGGGGTTGGTTATCTGACGTGCAAAAACATACGCGCACACAAGGCAGAGGGCGAGTATAATGGCAAACGCAACAAATGCCCGCACAATTATTTCATTGTAAAAGGCAGTTAAGCCCGGTCTGGTCTGGGCGACGACAGAATAGCCGCGGGCTTTATCATTATGCACCACATAGTAAAAGTCACCATTGAAATTATCCGAGGTATCAGCACCCAACGTAGCGTAAATCACGCCGCCATTATCATCTATAATGCAAAACTCAAATGATTGGTTGTTGTCATGAAACCTTTGTGCTGCTGCGGGAATATCGTTATAATCACTATTTTTTACTCTATTGACCAAAGGCTGATAGGACACTAATATTTGTTCCCTTTCAACTGCTCTGTACAGTGTTAAGAATTGACCTGAAAACAATGTGGCAGTTACGAAAACAATCAACAGCATAGCAACTATCGTATAGGCAAAAATTTTAATAAATATCCCATTCTTTTTCATGAAGTTTCCTCCAATCGGTAGCCCACTCCGCGTACTGTTTTGATGATATTATTCGGTAGCTTCGCCCGTAGGTTTTTAATGTGAGTATGCACGGTGCTGCCATCACCGTCAAAATCGTAGCCCCACACGCGGGACAAAATAACTTCATGAGATAGTGTTCTGCCATTGTTTTGCACCAGTAGCATTAAGATTTCAAACTCTTTAAGGGTCAAAAGTAATTCTTCGTCATCATAAAAAACCTTGAAATCTTCCGGCAAAAGTGTCAGCTTGTCATAGTGAAGTTCCTTTGCCACCGCACCGCTGCGACGGAGCAGCGCCTCCACACGTTTCAGCAATAACTGAATCTTAAATGGCTTAGTCACATAATCATCCGCTTCCGCATCAAATGCTCTGATTTGATTCTCATCATCGGAAAGAGCGGTCATCATCAGAACCGGCGTATTATTCAGCTTACGGAACTCCCTTAAAAGCTCATGACCGTTCATTCCCGGCAGCAAGATGTCAAGAATGACAAGCTGATAGGTGTTATCATAAAACTTGCTATGCGCTTCATCCCCGTTAAAACAGGCATCCACCTTATATCCCGCTCCAGATAAAAAGGCTTTTACTGTATTGCAAATATGCTCATCGTCCTCGACAAGCAGTATTCGTATATCCATAAATGTATACCTCCGTAAAAAAGATAACACAGCAATCTGTATTTTCCCTGTAGTTTTAAGATTTATTTATTTCGTTCGTCCATCAACAGGTTCTACGGCATCCTCTGGAATAGCCCGTGTCCAGCCGATCTGAAATGCCCCATTTCTCACTGGCTTCTTTCGCTGTCGCCAAAACTCATTACCAAAAACAAAGTGCCGATGATTAGTGGTTAATATCTTTTTGGCAATGGCTTAAGCGAAAATATTACAATCAATTTTTATAGTTTTGACTGCTTACCGTACAAAATTTCCGAAATGTTGGTGGTACGCCTTCAAATAATTCTTCAATTTCTTTTTTGTTTATTAGAACTCCCCTCCTATTTATTCAAATCTACGAATTCATTTTACATCACTTTTAACTTTATTTTTTGCACGGTAAAAATTAACAAAATAACAATAAGAGATTTACTTTTGTTTTCAAATGACTTTATTATCAATATACGCTCCCACACAAAAGAAAAAAGCACCAGGTTCCCCCAGTGCTTTTCCCCACTCTAAAACAAATGACAAGCCACCTCATGCCCTTTCGCAATCTCGACCATCTTCGGTACTTCCTGTGCGCATTTTTCAGTGGCGAATTTGCAGCGCGTTCTGAATTTGCAGCCGGATGGTGAGTTGAGGGGGCTTGGTACTTCTCCCTCTAGAATGATCCGATCTTTACCTGTTTTTGTTGGATCTGGTTCTGGCATGGATGAGAGTAGTGCTTGTGTGTATGGATGTGCCGGTTTTGTGTATAGGTCTTCGCTGTCGGCAATTTCTACTATGTTTCCTAAGTACATGACTCCGATTCTGTCTGATATGTGCCTTACCATCGATAGGTCATGTGCGATGAATAAGTATGTGACGCCTGTTTCTTCTTGTATGTCTTGCAGCATGTTTACGACTTGCGCTTGGACTGAGACATCTAGTGCTGAGATCGGTTCGTCACATAGGATGAAATCTGGTTTTACAGATAGTGCGCGCGCGATGCTAATGCGCTGGCGCTGGCCTCCGCTAAATTCGTGCGGATAGCGATATAGATGTTCTTCTTTTAGGCCTACCTTTTTGAGCAGGTCTAATATGATTTCTTTTTGTTCTTCTTTTTCATAAGATCCATGAATGTTCATTGGCTCACTAATAATTTGGAATACGTTCATCGACGGATTTAATGATGCGTATGGATCTTGGAAAATGATTTGCATTCGTTTTCGATATTCTTTTAGTTCACTTTCCTTTAAACTTGCGATGTCTTTTCCGTCAAATAACACGTTACCTGAAGTAACATCATGTAAGCGAATGATGCTTCTTCCTGTCGTTGATTTTCCGCAACCAGATTCTCCTACTAACCCGAATGTTTCACCTTTTTTAATTGTGAAGCTTAAATCATCGACTGCTTTTAATTGCTCTGTTTTCCTGCCAAATAGTCCTTTTTTAATAGGAAAATACTTTTTTAAGTTCCGCACTTCAATTAAGTTTTCTTCATGCATGTGAATCACCTACCGCCCTATCATTTAACCAGCACATGGAACGTCTTTCGTCTCCGATTTCAAAATATGGCGGCCGTTCTTTTTCACAAATGTCCATCGCATGCGGGCAACGCTCTGCGAATGGGCAACCTTTTGGCGGGTGTAATAAGTTTGGCGTTACACCTTGAATTGGTGCGAGCCTTTCTTTTACACCGTTCGATATTTTCGGCAAAGAGTTTAATAGCCCCTTCGTATATGGATGATTCGGCGATTGGAAAATATCAAGTACAGGTCCTTCTTCCATAATAAGCCCGCCATACATAACGATAACGCGTGTACAGTTTTGCGCGACTATTCCTAAATCATGCGTAATAAGAAGTAACGCCATATTCGTTTCATTTTTTAAGTTTTTCATTAAATCTAGTATTTGTGCTTGTATCGTTACATCAAGCGCTGTTGTTGGTTCGTCCGCAATGAGAAGGTCAGGGTTACAAGACATCGCCATCGCAATCATAACTCGCTGCTTCATACCGCCGCTTAGTTCATGCGGATATTGTTTTACCCTTTCTTCTGGTGACGAAAGGCCGACTTGTTTTAACAAGTTAATCGCAATCTGCTCTGCTTCTTTCTTTTTTACTTTTTGATGCCGTATAATTACTTCCGTCATTTGCTTCCCAATTTTCACGACTGGATTTAGCGCAGACATTGGATCTTGGGAGATAAGTGAAATTTGATTTCCTCTAATAGAACGTAATTCTTTTTCAGATTTAGAAAGGATGTTTTCATTATGAAAAAGAATCTCTCCTTCTTTCACTTTCCCTGGTGACGTAACGAGAGACATAACGGACTTCGCCATTACACTCTTTCCGCTTCCAGATTCCCCAACGATACCAACTACTTCTCCTTTATTTAAACGAAATGTAACGCCGCGAACGGCTTCCACTTCTCCACTTTCTATGAAAAAAGAAGTCTTTAAATTTTTCACTTCTAGTAGTTTTTCAGACACGCTTCTCACTCCTTTCACTTAACACTTTAGTTTTCATTTCCAGCTCCTTTTGGTGCGAAAGCTTTCTTCAACGCTTCACCAATTACGTTAAAACTAAGTACCGTTAAAAGAATAAGGAATCCTGGGAAGAGTGTTAAATACCAAGCTTCACCGATATATCCTTGCGCATTGTTTAGCATGCTGCCCCAAGAAGAATCTGGTTCTCTAATACCTAAACCTAAGAAGCTAAGTGATGATTCCATTAAAATTGATGTCGCAATCGTTAATGTCGCGGCGATAATAATGGTTGATAAAATGTTAGGAATGATATGTCTTACAATAATCGTGAGTGATTTTTGTCCTGACACTTTTGCATATAAAACATACTCCCGCTCTTTTACAGATAGCGTTTCTGCCCTTACAATACGAGCGGTGTCCATCCATGTTAGTAATCCGATAATAAGAACTAACGTTGTAATTCCTGGTTTTAAATAAGCATTTAATAGTAACATTAAGAAGAATGATGGAATTGACATAAGCACTTCAACAACTCGCATTAAGAAGTTGTCTAACTTTCCGCCAAAATATCCGCTAATCGTCCCAACTGCGGTACCGATTGTAACAGATACAACCATCGCAAGGAAACCGACCGCAAGTGAAACGCGTCCACCATATAACGCCCTAGTTAAGTAATCTCTTCCGTAATCATCCGTTCCGAAAGGATGACTCACACTCGGTTCTTGTAAGCGATCTGGAATCGACATTTTACTAGGATCGTATGGTGATACAAATGCGAAAATCGATGCGACCGTTAAAACCGTAAGTATAATAACTCCCATTAGTACAAACTTATTTTTCGTAAAACTACTTTTTATCGTTTGAAATCTCCTATTATTCATTCCAAATCACCCCCTCATTCGAATGCGCGGATCTACTACGCCATATAAAATATCAGCAATTAAGTTACCGAGAATTAACATGAATGATGATAATAATGTAATTGCCATGATAATCGGATAATCAAATCTAAAAATAGCATTTACCCCGAGCGAACCAAGACCTGGCCATGAGAATACTGTTTCCGTAATGAACGCTCCGCCTACTAAACTTGGAATAGATAATCCGAAAATTGTAATGATCGGTATTAATACGTTTCGAAGTACGTGATTAAATAAAACGGTTTTCTTTGAAGCACCGTATGCATATTGAATTTGTACGTAGTCTTCTTCTAACTGCTGAATCGTACTGGAACGAATATATCTCATATAAACAGAGACGTTTTGGAACGCTAGCACCATACAAGGTAAAATGCCGTGCTGGACAATATCCAAGAAGGAATCTTGACCGACCGTACGCATACCCATGCTCGGAAGAAGGTTCAACTTTAAAGAGAATAAGTAAATTAATAGTAAAGCGAACCAAAAGACTGGCATTGAAATTCCCACATAAGAGATAAAGTTCACAATGCGATCAAAGATAGAATTCTTTTTTACACCTGTAAGTAGTCCAAGCGGGATTGCAATTACAAATGAGACGAGTAAAGATGATCCCATTAACCCAATTGTCGCAGGTAATCTTTCTACAATAAGGTCTAAAACAGGACGATGATTTTGCAGTGAATAACCAAAGTTCCCTGTTAAAATATTTTTCAGCCATAAAATATACTGCATATAAATGGGTTGATCGAGCCCTAAACTTTTGCGAATACGCTCAACATCAATTGGGCTCATATTCGGTGTGACAAAGTTTCGAACAGGATCACCTGGCGCTAGTTTTATTAATAGAAAAGAAATAATAGAAATAACAAATAAAAGCGGAATTGCATTTAAAAGCCTCTTCGCAATTACTTTATACACAAACTTCCCCCCTCAAGCTAAAGAAGCTGATTTCCACCAGCTTCTTTACTGTTTGTTTCTTATTTCACTTCATAAATCTTAGATAAATCTTCAAACATTGTGACAGGAATTGCTTTTGCTTCTTTTAATCCATCAAACTTTTTATCTACTGCAATAACAGCTTTCGGATACGCGATTGGTAGATAAGGTAAGTCTTCTCTAGCTGTCTCTTGAATTTTATGATATAGTTCTGCGCGTTTTGTTTTATCTGTTTCAACTGCAGCTTCTTCCCATAACTTATCGAAATCAGCGTTTTTATATCGTGCATAATTGTATTCAGCATTACTTAAGAATAAGCTCTTATATGAATCTGGCTCAGGTCCCATTATGTAACCACCAAATGTAATGTCATATTCTTTATTCTCTTTATCTAAGCCTTTTTCACTTGCCGCACTAGCATCTAATGCATTTAGTTCAACTTCTAAGCCAACTTCTTTTAACTTTTGTTGTGTATAAAGCGCTAAGCTTTCCATAATTTTATTATTCGTTACATACATGACGCGTACTTTTTCTTTATCTTTCACGCCAGCTTTCGCTAATAAATCTTTCGCTTCTTTTTTATCATACTTATAATCTTTAATGTCTTTTGCATAATACATAGCATCTGGCGTTAAAATTGAATTTGCTGGTTCTGCAAATTGACTCGAAACGAATGCAGAGTTAATCATTTCTTTCTTATCTAACGCATGCGCAATTGCTTGGCGCACTTCTTTTTTCTTCATAAGATCTGTATTTTGGTTATAAGATAAGTAGAATAATCTACCTTCAGGGAATGTCACCATTGAGAAGTTCCCAGTGCTATCTAATTTCTTAAAGTCTTGCGGCTCAATCATCTTCATATTGATTTGACCATTTTGTAGTGAAACATTTGCTGTATTACGGTCTTTTACAACGCGATATACGATAGAGTCTAATTTCGCTTTACCACCTACATAATCATCAAATCGATCTAATGCAACGTACTCATCAGACTTATACTCTTTAAACTTAAACGGACCTGATCCTACAGGTTGTAAGTTTTTCTTACTCTTCGCTAAATCTGCTTCCCCTTCAAATACATGTTTCGGAATTGGGAAGAAATCATTCATCACACCTTCAAAAGATGCACTTACTTGTGGTAAAACGAATTGAGTTGTTAACTCATCTACCTTTTTCACCTCAAGCGGTTTTCCTTTAAAAACAAAGTTTTCACGACTTGAGCTATTTTGCTTCTCATCTAAAATAGATTGGAATGTAAATGCTATGTCGTCTGATGTAATTTTCTTACCATCATGCCATTTCAAATTATCTTTTAACTTCAATGTCCACGTTAATTGATCCTCTGAAGGCGTAAAGCTTTCAGCAAGAACAAATTTCTTCTTACCGTCTTCCATATGATACAGCGGTGCATATAAAGCTTGCTGCACCGTTAACGACACACGATCATTCGCATAAAGCGGATTCATCGTCTCTGGGTTATCGCTAACGCCAATCGTTAATGTTCCTCCATCTTTCGGAGTCCCTGATTTACTAGTGCCCGCTTGCTTCGAAGAATCTTTTCCTCCAGAACAAGCCGCTAATGCAATAAGTAGTATTAGGACAAATGGTAATGCAAATAATTTCCGTTTCATCTTTCGGCCCCCCTCAAACTAGTTATACCCATAAGAAAACTCGGAATTAATCCCGAGTTTTCTTATAAGTTTTAAATTACCACTACCTCTATATAAAGTCAAACTTTTTTGTAAAACTAGAAGGTTTGAAATCTATTCATGCATTCTTGTGATAAACTATATTGATGCGAAGAGCAAAATAAGTTAAAAAACTAGTAGCCTAAAAAATTTCTCTTAAGTGATTGTTATATATGATTGAAAATATAGAATGAGATTAAAGATAAAAAAACACTTTTTAGGAGGTTATCATGACATTTGATGAATTGAAAAAAAACAAACCTACAACCTCATGGGTTGAGTATGATGAAGATGGGGAATTTTTCACTGAAGAAAATATAAGTGCAACAAATAAGGTTCTTGACACTTACATTAACAATTTACAGCAATTAGGTGAGAATCCAACCGAGGCCGAAGTCATGCAAGTTGTTAAAGAGGTAGTTCTTAAATTAAATGAACTAAATATCGAACATGACCATTTTATCGAAACAATGGAAAGAGAAGATCTCTATGAATTTATCGATGCAGCTGCACGAATAGGTGGCTTAGAATCCGAAGAAGATATAACTGAAGAATGGCGGGAATGGTAAAAAAGCTGCACCTCTAATAATGAAATGCACGGCAGTCTAACAAAGGACATCGTTTGAGACTCTAAGCCTTAAACAGATTAGCTACCAATGGCTTCATAAAACAGATGCCATTGGTAGTTCTATTGGAGTAATCTAACTTATTACCTTCGATTCTTAAATCCCCAACCAGATACTAAATAGTTTTGCGTTTTGTTTATTGTAACGCGGATTACCTTCTTCTTATCATTTTTAGAATAACCTTCTACATCAATAAAACCCTCACGTACTCCATGTAAAGTCTCGACTTTAGTAACTACAAGATCTATATTTTCTTTATCCGTCATGTATTTTATTGCTACTTTTGAAGCTTTATCTTGCGTAATATTTTTGCTGTACATTGTATAAAATATGTAGCCTATTATTAATAATAAAATTGTTAAAATAGCAATATTCATCCTGTTTTTCTTATTCAATATACCCTCTCCTTAAGAAGATTTATAATATAACTATAAATCTTTTTTAAGACGATGGAAATGCTAGTAGTGGTTATGGCGATACTGTACAGCAGTTATAAAATTTAGAAACCTGCAGAAATAAATGACGCAGTTTTTCATAACACCTAAAATAACTTTGATGCAACTCTTTACTTTTCTTGGAAAGGACCAAATGTTATTACCCCTCAACCCAAAATTAAAAAGACCACCAAAAGGCAGTCACTCAAAACTCAATCCTATTCCCAACCCCACTCTCCACCGCTTTCTCATACAAATACTTCGCAACAATAATATCCACTACCGCCAAACCAACCGATTTAAAAACAGTAATCTCTTCATCGTTCTCCCTACCTGCTTTTTCCCCGCTTATAATTTGACCTAGTTCAGCATGGATATCGCTTCCTTTGAATAACCCTTCCTGCATCGGAACTTGAAGGTCCCCTGTCTCTTCTAATGCTGCTTCTTTTGATTCGACTACTACTTTGTTTGCGCTCGTGATAGCGTGGGATGGTAGTTCTTGCATGTTCGGTTTGAATGAGCCGACGGCGTTTATGTGGACGCCTTTTTGTAGTTTTTCTGAAAAGACTGGTGTGGATGCGTTCGTAGTTGTGACGATGATGTCTGCTTCGCTTATTGCTTCATTCACATTTGTGTGAACATATGCAGGTTTATTGAATCTCTCTTGTATATATTGCGAGAATGCATGTGCTTTTTCTTCTGTTCGATTGTATAAAATGACTTTTTCGATATCTCTTACCGCAAATACAGCTTCAGCAATTCCCTTCGCCTGTTCACCCGTCCCGATTATGCATAACGTTTTTGCATTATGACGAGCTAAATGTTTTGTCGCTACTCCTGATAGGGCGCCTGTTCGAATCATCGTTAAGTAAGATCCTTCTAACAGTGCGAGCGGTTCTCCTGTTTGAAAGTCTGATAGCATTACAATCCCGTTTATCGTTTTCTTTCCTATCTTTTTGTTCTCGGGGACTACTGTTACTACTTTTAAGCCAAGTGCCTCAAGTCCTTCCGCTACTGAAGGCATAATTAATGCCGTATTTTTCTCGTTCGCAAATGGCAATGAGCCGCGAATTGGCGTGATCGTTCTTTCTGCGGAAAATTCTTTTAAAGCAAGCGCCGCGTATTCAATAACTTCGTTCATATTTACTAAATTTCGTTGTTCGTTCGCGCTTATGACTAGCATATCTTTCCACCTCCTCCTTCTATCCTAACAAAAATCCCCGATGCAAATCATCTCTCGGGTCTACAACGAACTGATGAAATCCTGTAATAAATGCATGCCCCGTTATTTTTGGAACGACAGCTTCATATGTATCTACTGCGGTTACCGACAATACTTCCCCTTCAAATTTCCCATCCGTAATGCATTCGTGGACGAAATTTTCTCCCTTTTGTAAGACATCTTTTTCAAAAAGAGTTGCGATTCTTGCGGAAGTTCCTGTACCACAAGGAGAACGATCTACTTGCCCATCAGCGAAGATCGTTACATTTCGTAAAGTTGCGTCTTCCCCTTTCGGTTCATCTGAGAAGATAACGCCGTATATTCCTTTTAACCCTTCTTCAAGGGGATGCTTCACTTCCATCTGGCTCTCAATGTAGTGCTTAATTTTACCGCCCCACGTTTGAATAGCAGCTAAGTCTTTGAAATCGACTTTCAAACCAAATTCTTTACTATCTACTACCGCATAAAAAGCTCCGCCAAATGCGATATCTACTTGAAATTCATATTCATCTATTTTAATAGGAACGTCTTTTTTGTATACAAATGAAGGAACATTTTCAAATGATACGGATTCTACTTCGCTCCCGTTATATGTTGCATACGCAATGACTTCCCCAGCAGGGCTATCGATAATGAACTTCTGTTTCTCACCTGTCACTTCAAACATACCAGTTTCAATTCCGACTGTAATAACAGCAATAATGCCATGACCACACATCGTACTCCATCCTTCATTGTGCATAAATAACACGCCAAAATCAGCGTGTTCACTTGCAGGCGGAGTAATGATACAACCGTACATACCGTGATGTCCTCTCGGTTCATACATAAGAACCTCGCGAAGATGGTCCAAATGTTTCATACAGTACATGCGTCTTTCTAGCTGCGTTTCTCCTTTTATTTCTGGCACGCCGCCTGTAATAATTCGGAGCGGCTCTCCAGCTACGTGAGCATCAATTGTCGTGTACACTTTACTAACCTTCATTTCTATCTCTCCCCTATATGTTGATACTATTTTTATTGCAAATATCATGCCAACGCATAGGGTATAGATTTGTATACATTGTGTAAAAAAGCATACACTACTGTCTATTTTTTTATACAGTAGAAGGTTGGCAGCCAGGAGTCTCCAACTAATCCCACCCCCCCAAAAATATATCAACGATTATCCAATTATATCAATCACAACTCCGAATATATCAACGATTCGACACAACATATCGACTTACCGACAAATTCCGCACTTTCACACCCAATAACCACCAACCAATCCCACACCCGGTCTACCGGAGAACACCCGAACCCCACTAAAAAATCCCCCGAAACTCGGGGGACTCATCAAACCCTAACCCCCACAACATCCGGCACTCGCTTCGCAATCTCCTCACCAATCTTTATACTAGCCGTTGCGGCCGGGGATGGTGCGTTGCAAATGTGTAGAGAGTTTATGCCTGGAATGATGCAGAAGTCATCAACCATATTGCCGTTTGATAAGATGGCTTGTGCCCTTACGCCTGCATGCGTTGGGATGATATCTTTTTCTGTTAGTTCTGGTATTAAGCGCTGTAAGCTTTTTAGGAAGGATTGTTTACTAAATGAGCGCACCATTTCTTTTATACCTTCTTTCATGTTTGGCATCGCCATTTTCCAGAAGCCTGTGTATGTCATTGTTTCCATGAAGTCTTTTATGTCGAAGTCTTTTTTCGTGTAGCCTTCGCGCTTGAAACTTAATACTGCGTTTGGCCCTGCATGTACGTCTCCGTTTATCATTCTTGTAAAATGAACGCCTAGAAACGGAAATTCAGGGTTTGGAACTGGGTAGATTAAATGTTTTACAAGCTGGCGTTTTTCTGGGACAAGTTCATAATATTCACCGCGGAACGGAACGATTTTCATATCCGTTAATATACCAGTCTTTTTCGCAATGCGATCGCTATGTAAGCCGGCGCAGTTAATGAGAAATTTCGTTTGAAATGTTCCTTTGCTTGTTTCAATTGTGACGGCGTCTTTTTTCTCGGTAATACGCTCTGCCGCTGTTCCTACATGTACTTCTCCGCCGCTTTCCTGAATGAGGCGAGCAAATGCGTAACTAACTCCTTTATAATCAGCAATCCCGCAGGAAGGAACACGGATTGCGCCAAGTCCTTTTACATGCGGTTCTATTTCAGCTAATTCTTCTTTATCTATTTTTGCAATATGTAAATCGTTTTGTAAGCCTCTCTCATATAAGTTATGTAAAAGAGGAAGTTCTTCTTTTTCTGTTGCGACAATTACTTTTCCGCACATGTCATAAGCGATATCATGTTCTTCACAAAATTGGACCATCGCTGCGTTTCCTTCTTTTGCAAACTTCGCTTTATAACTTCCTGGTTTATAGTAAATGCCAGAATGAATGACACCGCTATTATGTCCCGTTTGATGATGTGCGAGTTCCTTTTCTTTTTCAATGATTGCAATTTTCGCATGAGGGAATTTTTTCGTTAAAGCCATTCCTGTTGAAAGACCAACAATTCCTCCGCCAATAATAATAAAGTCATACATCCTACTTCCCCCTTAATAGTATAAAAGGCAGGTCTCTTTGCAAGACCCGCCGTACATATTATTTAGAAAAACAACCACGTTGACGCATGAGTTCTCTATATAAATCTTTATTTTTTTCGAATGCCGCTCTTCCGTGCATCCAAAATAAGTTGTTTAAAAGAACTAAGTCACCAACTGGTAATTTTAATGCATGTGTTGCTGGTGAGTTTTCAACAGAATAAGATAAGTCTTTCAGATAGTTTGCTTGTTCAATATTATCTGGATACGCAAACTGATCAATAAAGCAAATGCACGGTGCATTATTTACATCAAAGAATGTTTCACGATAGACGATTTCTTGCGAGTTTTTACTTGGCGGTGCTTTATACGTAATTTTTACAGATGCGAGCGAATGATCTCTAAACTTCTGAAGTTCTTCCCAATCGTCTAAATGTAGTAAACGTGATTCCCCGCCTACTGCATTTTGTTCTTCAATCTTCATCATAAGAAGCCAATCTGTCGGTTCATCAACGAATGTTCCGTCTGTATGAAGTGTAAATAATCGGTACGCTTGGCGAAGATAGGAATCACTACTATCCGTATCTTTCACATTAAATCTAGCATAATATGTTCCTGTCATCGCATCAAAATTTGGCGTTCCAATTAAATGCGTTAATGCGGTCGCAAATTTCACGTAATCTGCTGGATCTACAGTTTCACCTTGTACCCCAATCGTAAATCCGCCCGTTTCACGGTCATGAATAATGCTGCGAATGTTATCCATAAACGATTGCCCAAAAATCTTTCTCATGCTATCCGCAAGATTAAACCGAGAATACGGAATGTATTGGAGTGACTGCTCTGAATGCTCTTTTACCTCTTCAAAAAATTGCTTAAGCAACTGCTGATTTAAAACGATATGATATAAACGTTTATGCTCTGGATGAGGAACAATTTCATACCCCTCATATTTTTTTGCAAACTTCATTTTCGCACTTTGTTCTGTAATAATCGACATTTTAATTCCTCCCTAAATGAAATATGAAGAACGTATTGACGCTTTTTACAGACAGTTATCCTTATCTTCTATATGCTGAGATCCGGTCTTACTGCCCTAACAGCAAAAAGCCAGTCATACGTATCCACGACATAACAATCGCAGATACATACAACTGGCTCATAATTACGAGTGTTCTTTAATCTCTTAAAGTACAATAATAATAGACAGTACATATGAAAATATGTGTAAAACAGGTAAGCAAGATCGAATTTAGAGAAGGCTAATTTCTCGAATGGATCTTATTAATTAAATAATAATTCAAAATATTCTAACTGTCAATTCGTTTTTTATTATTTTCTCGACACACTTTACACATTTTACAAATCCCTTTGTTCTCTGCACACCCTCTTTTGTTCGTCTCTCGCTTTACAACCTGCACGTCATTTAACTTTTTCATATTCTTTGCCTCCTCAATATAAAAGGCCAGTCGTATCCCTTTAAAAGAAATACAGCTGGCTCTTGTTTATGGCTATATAAACTAGACAGTTTTTATGGTGTTGTTTCCTCGTACTCACCTTGTGGCTGTTCATCGTTTAAATAACTTACATATTGGCGATGTAAATCTTTTACTGCACTAACAATCGCATTTTGCGCTTTTCCTTGGTAATGATCTGTAATATCTTGAACGATTTCTTCAATACCATCTCGTAAACTATGTCCTCTCAAAATTTGAGCGACGAAGTCCCTACCGTGCTCTGTCGCAAGCGTACACGATGCTTCAATAATGACATGATATTTATGATCTGCCTCAATTGTAATTGTTAATGTTTCATACATACTACGAACAGCCATCCCTTTCGGAAGTCTCGAATGTCCTGCCATAAAAAATGTCCCTTTACGCATATTTCATCCTCCGTTACTATGTTTTTTAATGTTTATATTTGATCTACGTATACCGTCTTTATTCTCGTATAAAATTCTTTCGCCGCTTTTCCTTGTTCACGCGGTCCAGCACTAGAGTTTTTCATTCCACCAAACGGGACTTGCGGTTCTGCTCCTGCAGTTTCTGAATTCACATGAACCATTCCAACTTCCATATCATCAATAAATCGTTGCGACAAACTTAAATTATTCGTACAAATCGATGCACTGAGTCCGTATTCTGTATCGTTCGCTAAAGAAACAGCTGCTTCATAACTACTCACTTTAAATAAACAAATAACTGGGCCAAAAATTTCTTCTTTCGCAATACGTGCATCCCCGTCTACATTTTCAAAAATAGTTGGTAACACATAATAACCATTTTGTAATTCTGTTTCATTCGGTACGCTACCCCCATACAGTAAAGAAGCTTCTTCCTTTCCAACTTCAATCATCGATAAAACAGATTGCTGTTGTCCCTTTGAAACGCAGGGCCCCATAAATGTATCAGGATTTAACGGATTCCCAACTGCAAGAGCTTTTGTACGCTGCAACAGTCGATCCTTGAACGCTTCATAAATATCCTCTTCTACTATTACTCTACTTGTTGCAGTACATTTTTGCCCTGTTGACATAAATGCACCTTTTATCGCAATAGTGACCGCCTTTTCAATGTCAGCATCTTTTAATACAACTAACGGATTTTTCCCGCCCATTTCTAGTTGTACTTTCTTTCTCGTTTCAACCGATGCTTTTTGAATGATATTTCCAACATGATTCGAACCGGTAAAAGAAACCGCTTGTATATCTGGATTCCCTGTTAATTCTGCTCCAACTTCAGAGCCCTTTCCGAATACACAATTGATAACACCTGCTGGAATGCCTGCTTCATGAAACGCATTTACAAGATGGTACACCGATTTCGGCGTCACTTCAGCCGGCTTAATAACAATCGTATTTCCGTAAATAAGTGCCGGCGCCATTTTCCACGCTGGAATTGCAATTGGAAAATTCCACGGCGTAATTAATCCAACCGGCCCTACTGCCTCGCGCTTACTGTAAAGCATTGTACTTTCATTCGCAGACGGGATAATCTCTCCGATTGGTTGATTTGCTTCTCCTGCATAATATTCAAGAATGCTAATCGCCCGCCTCGTCTCTCCTATTCCTTCTGCAATCGTCTTTCCTTCTTCATTCGTTACATCCTGACCGATTTCATTTACCTTTTCTTTTAAAATAGCGGCTGCTTTCCATAAATAACTGGCTCTCTCTTGAAACGATAACCTTTGCCACGTATGAAAAGCTTCTTTCGCTGATGCGATTGCGACTCGTGTATCTTCTACTGAACTAAACGGAAATTCACCTAATACTTCCCCGTTATGCGGATTATAGTTTTTTACATATGCATTCGTGGAAGGTTCTTTCCATTCACCGTTTATATAATTGAAATACTTCATTCCCCTGCCCCCGCCGTTTTTATTTTGATCGTTTTGCAATTGCTGCTTCTAAAATAGTAAGCCCTTCTTCAAGCTGTTCATCCGTTATAACGAGGGGTGGTAAGAAGCGAAGTACATTACTATAAATACCTGCGCTTATCGTAATAACCCCTTTACTATGCGTTTCTTTCATAATCGCTTTCACTTCTTCTGATGCTGGCTCTTTCGTCCCTTTATCCTTTACAAGCTCAATGGCAGTCATAGCGCCAAGGCCTCTCACATCGCCAACTATTTCGTATTTCTCTTTCCAGCTATGAAACACTGTCATCATACGCTCGCCAATTTCTACAGCACGATTTACTAAATTCTCTTCTTCAATTACATCTAAAACAGCTAATGCAGCCGCACAAGCAGCCGGACTTCCTGAGAAAGTACCACCTAATTGACCCGGTCCAGGTGCATCCATCAAATCTGCTCTTCCTGTTACTGCGCTAAGCGGCATACCAGCAGCAATTGATTTTGAGAAAGTCATTAAATCAGGAGCTACGCCGAAATGATCCATTGCAAACAAGCTACCCGTACGAGCAAAACCAGTTTGAATTTCATCTGCAATCATAATCATTCCGTACTTATCACAAATATTTCGAACACCTTGTATGAACGTACTTGTCGGAACGATAAACCCACCTTCTCCTTGAAGCGGTTCCAAAATAATCGCAGCGATATTATCACTTGCTACTTCCTCTAACATAAAGCGTTCGAAATACGCTAAAATTTGCGCATCTACTTCTTCTTGCGACAGTCCTTCTTCCGCGCGGTAATAGTACGGATATGGTAATTTGTATACTTCTGATGCAAACGGACCAAATCCATGTTTATACGGTTTCACCTTACTTGTCAGTGACATCGTCAAAAGTGTACGCCCGTGATATGCACGCTCAAATGAAACAATTGCACTTCTTCCAGTAGCTTTTCTAGCAATCTTCACCGCATTTTCTACCGCTTCCGCACCGCTATTCGCAAACATCGTTTTTTTCTTACAATCTCCTGGCGTTAACTCATTTAGCCTTTCCGCGAGTGTAATATAACTTTCATAAGGTGCTACGTGAAAACAACTATGAATAGAAGATTCTACTTGATTTTGAATTGCCTTTACTACTTTCGGATGACAATGCCCGACGTTTTGCATACCAATTCCACCCGCAAAATCAATTAATTCATTACCATCTACATCCGTAATAATCGCACCTTTCGCTGATTGCACATACAACTCTGTAATATTGTAAGGCCCTTCTGGTACTGCATTTTTTCTTCTTTCATGTAATGTGCTAGATTTTGTAGTTATAATATCCTTCTTCTCTTTCAACATGGTCTATACCCCTTTTCTTATTCTTTCTCTAGGCTAATTTCCGAATCTTTTATCATCGTAAAATCATTTAACTTTTGCTTATCTAACTTTCTAACTCTTAAAAAGTAACTGATTATTACTAGGATCGTAGCGAGTAATGTCATGTAAAACTGCATACGCATATCTGCTATAAACGCTTGTGAAACAAATATCGTAATAATCATTAAAAGCGTTGCATATGTGAGATAAGGGAATAACCACATTTTCACTTTCAGCTTCCCGGCCCCTTCTCGTTCCCTTTCTCGCCTTAACTTGACATGTGAAACAGCAACGAACATATACATAAGCATCGTTACCCCGCCTGAACTATTCGCTAAAAATGCAAATAGTTTATCAGGAGATATAAATTTCAACATCGCGCAAACAAAAGCAAATACGATACTCGCATAAATTGCGATAACCGGTGTCCCTCTACTATTTAACTTTGCAAAAGCAGACGGAGCATCACCTTTTTTCGCAAGTGAAAATAACATACGCGAACTCGTATAAATCCCTGAGTTCATAACGGAAAGTAGCGATAAAAATACAACACCATTCATAATTTCTGCGGCTGCAGGTACTCCTGCCATATTAAATAAACTTGCATACGGAAGTTTTAATAATTCCTTATCCGTCCACGGAATAAACATAACTAAAATCGTTACTGATCCGACGAAGAAAAGCATCAGACGCCATACCACACTATTAATAGCTCGTATAACATTCTTCTCTGGATTTTCCGATTCTCCGGCTGCAATCGCTGCAACTTCACTCCCTGATAACGAGAATGAAATAAACACAACGCTCAACAAGACAGGAACAATTCCATTCGGGAAAAAGCCACCATGTTCTGTAATAATAGAAAGACTGGGTCTATCCACCCCCGGAACGAGACCAAAGAACATCGAAACGCCTAAAATTAAAAACGCAACAATCGCTACCACTTTAATAAGCGCTAACCAATATTCAAACTCACCGTACAATTTTACGGAATACACATTTGTCATCGTCATTAAAAGGACCATCCCTAAACTCGCGATCCATGCAGGCACAGAAGGAAACCAATTATTAATCATTACGCCTAAAAGCACCGCTTCAATCGCGATAATAATGACCCAGTTAAACCAATATAACCATCCGATCGTATACCCTGCCCACGGTCCAATTGCTTTGTTCGCATACGTTGCGAAAGAACCACTATCAGGATTTTCCGCTGCCATCTCCCCTAACATGCGCATCACGAGCACAACCATTAAAGCACCAATCATGTAGGATAAAATTGCAGCCGGCCCCGACGATTGAATAATCGTTCCACTTCCTACAAACAAACCGCCCCCGATGACCCCGCCAATTGAAATCATTGTTATATGCCGTGTTCTTAAATCTTTCTGTAACTCCTTTTTCTGTTTAGCCAAACAATTCACCAGCCCCTCCATTAGCATGAACGTGCGCCACAACCTATTGATAACCCTTTCTTTAAATCCCCTCCTAATTTAAATAAAAATAAAAAGAGCCAGAAAAACAACGCATACAACCGCATTGAATTTTACTGCCCCTATCCTTATGGCTCGTCCTCCTGCTAAGGAAGTTCAAGTGGAAAGAAGTTCCGCTATTTTCTTTTCAAAACATATATCCGGGCTTGCAGAGAGGCTAATCACTGTCATCCGATAATAAGTTAATCATAATACAAGTAGACAGAATATTCAATAATCACTTTCGCAAATTTCATGAATAAAAAAGAAAATTCTCTCCCCCTCCCACATATACTGTTCAAAAGCAAAAAGGAAGTGATCCAATGTACTACGGAACAAAAGGCTGGTACGTAGCTGAACTAAAAAAATTAGGCGTGCGTTATCATGAAGGACGCAAACTAGAAAGTTACCGCGGACACATCTTGCGCAATTTACTACTTGCACAACAAGAGAAATTAAAAGAACAGTAATATACTAATTTAGCGATATCGACGATTCTCGGAATATATCAGCGATTTCACACAATATATCGGCGATTTTTTAAATTTATCGACGATTCGACATCGAATATCGACTTATCGACAAATTTCGCCAAACCATTCCTCCATTCCACCAATCAATCACACATCAATACCAAACAAAAAAGGTCACCCAAACGGGTGACCTTTCTTCCTTATTCACAAATAAGAATTTGTCTAGAAAATGTTCCTTTTTTTGTAGTGCAGCGATCTATAATTTCAAATCCTGCTTCATGAATCATATCGTCCATTGTTTCCATTGTAACAACGACTACCTTTTTAGCAATGCGGCGCGCGCTTGAAAGAATGGAGAGCTGATTTTCTGGTGTTGCGTGCGTAAATAAGTCATATGGCATGTCGATAATTGCGACGTCGTAATTATCCGTAATCTCCTCGATCGGGCCTTTCGTTATCGTCCCATCGAATCCGAAGTGTGCAATATTTTCTCTCGCTCCAATCGCAACGAGCGGGCTTATATCTCTACCAACGATGTTAATTCCCATCGAAAGAGCTTCTACTACAACCGTTCCAATGCCGCAGCACGGATCAATCGCTCTTACTCCCTCTGGATTTGGCACCGCAATATTTGCAACGGATCTTGCAACGCGTGTGCTAAGAGATGTCGAATAGCTACGTGGTTTTTGTATATGATGATACCAAACTGGCTTACTCTCTACATAATGTCCAAAATACCAACGTCCGCCTAATGGAACAATACCAAAAGTACGCTCTGGATTGCGCACATCTGCTTCCGCATCAATACAATCTCCAATACGTCGTTCAATGATACGCCTTTCCGCATACTCTATTTTATTTTCCCCCTCAAGATCATTGATTTTCACGAAGATAACTTTAAACGTCATTTCTCCTAATTCAATTTCCTTTACTTGTTCCAAAATACTTTCTAAGTCGTCTCCTTCATACATAACCTCAACGCGCTCTTTCATAAAAGGACTTCTACTCGGGTCAATTTTGACATCACTTTTCAAAATATTAACGTGAGACTCCATTCCAAAGAACGAGCGCATTTCCAAGTAACATAAAGCACGCTCCTCCTCACGAAATGCATACGTATATATACATGCAGGTGTTTTCCTATAATTATTCAATCTATGATCATCCTCTATATCGTTATAATTACAATACTTTCTTATATAAAATTAAATGATATCACATGCCTGAAATAAAGAGAAACGTTAATAAATAAAAGAGATTGCCTATCGGCAATCTCTTTTAATGTATTAACGGAAAGAAGATACGTTATTACCCTTTGCTTCGTAATAGTCTAAAATACCTTGATAAATTGCTTCTGCTGCACTTTGTTTCTGTGCTGGTGTAGCGAGTTTATTTGCATCATTCTTATTATCTACAAATGCTAATTCTGCTAATACAGCTGGCATTGTATTATATTTTACTACGTACCAATTATCCTTTTTCACACCACGATCTTTTGTTCCAAGAGCTGCTACAAGGCGCTTTTGAATTTTTTCTGCTAATAAGCGACTGTCTTCCGTATGTGGATTCGTTGATCTTGTCGGTGCTGCTGCATAATAGAATGTTTCTGTACCATGTCCATCTTTACCTGTAGAACCGTTACCGTGAATACTTACGAAAATATCACCATTATTTTCATTAGCAAATTCTACTCTTTTTCTTAAAGAATCACTAGAATCTACTCCTGGGCGTGTATCGTTCGTACGTGTTAACTTAACAGTAAATGGTGTCTTTTTCTCAAATAGTTTTTGTAATCGTAAAGATGTATCTAATACGATTTGACTTTCTTTCTCGTAATAACCAACATTACCCGAGTCAATTCCACCGTGACCTGGATCAATAATAATTGCTTTACCTTCTAAGAAGTTCTCTTGTTTTACTGGGTTTAATTGATTTTTATCAACCCATTGGAAACCAGCGCCTACGCGGATACGAATCCAGCTTCCACTCTCTTCCATAACCGTTACTGTTTGTGCATTATATGTACCTAGCACTTTAGAACTATGTGAAGCTGTTTCATAAGTAGTAAATCCTTCATTAATCGTTTCTGTTTTTTCTGTTAGAGGTGTCCACTTCTCACCTTTACTTGTTACAATTTTTAACCAGCCGTCTGCTCTTTGTTCTTTCACTACAACCATTTGTGGCTTATGCTGAACATCAGTAATACCAGATGATAATGATGGTTGATGATATGTAATAAAGTTTCTGTTCATATACATTCTTTTTGATGTATCTGTTTTATTTTGATCAGCCATCGCAATAAACTGAGCTGCTTCTGCACGAGTTACAGTTCCTTCAGGCTCCCAACCATTTCCCGTACCTTTAGAAATCTCTAAAGCTACTAAAATATTAGCTTGTTTCTTACCCCAATGAGGTTCCAAATCTTTAAACTGTGTTGGAAGTTCTCCAATAATTTTCTTATCTAATGAGTATGCTTGTACCAACATAGATGCCATAGATGCACGGTTAATTTGGCTTGATGGATTAAATTTACCAGTACCATCTCCACTAATTACACCTGCTTTTTCCACTGCAGCAATGTACGGAGCTGCCCAATGGTTTTGTGCATCTTTAAAAGATGGCTTTGCTTTTGGATCAATTGGTAAACCAAGAACGACTGCTAAAATTTTTGCAGCTGATCCTCTATCTACTGCTTCAGATGGAGAAAACGTTCCATCTGGCTTTCCATCAAGCGCCTTTTTTCCTACTAAATAATCAACTGATTCTTGCGCCCATGAAGGAACATCCGAAAACTTCTTCGCTGCTGCGAAACTACTTACTGGAGACGATAATAAACTTGCGGCTAAAATACCTGCCGCGACTGCACGATACTTCATAAAAAATAATACTCCTCTCGACAATCATCTTTTAATAACGCGTAATCTTAATATATAAATTTCGACAAATTCGAACAAAAAAAATTAGTGCGCCTCTATTATTTTATAATACTCGAATTATGTAGTAAACCTACTTTCTTAATATTGTAAAATAAATTACAATTAATTTACTCTTTGTTAAATAAAGTCGATTTCTCTGCAAACAAAAAATAGGCTACTAGAGGTAGCCCATTTCTTTTCTTATTCTGCAATCATCTCTGATAATACATATGCATAAACAAGTGCTTCTGTATGAGCAATCGAACTTTCATGTGTACGCTCAAATGCATGAGAAGAATCAATACCTGCTCCAATTAATGCATGCTTCACATCAAATCCAGCGCGAATCGCAGCTGATGCATCCGATCCATAGTACGGATAAATATCTACTTTATATTCAATATTGTTCGTTTTCGCAAGCTCTACTAAATGTTTACGTAGTGCATAATGATACGGACCACTAGAGTCTTTTGCACAAATAGATACTGTATACTCGTCAGATGCTTGTCCATCACCTAGCGCTCCCATATCAACCGCTAAATATTCAACCGTTTCTTCTGGAATGTTAGAGTTACCACCGTATCCAATCTCTTCATTGTTAGAAATTAAGAAATGAGTTGTATATGGTAATGTTACGTTTTCATCTTGTAATCGCTTAATTAATTTTAATAGAATCGCAACACTTACTTTGTCATCTAAATGACGTGATTTTATGTATCCACTCTCTGTAATTTGAACGCGTGGATCAAATGAAACGAAGTCTCCTACTTCAATTCCTAATTCACGTACTTCATCAGCTGAAAATACGCGCTCATCAATACGAACCTCAATATTTTTCTCATCGCGTTTCGCTTCACCTGCATCTTTATATACATGTACAGATGTTTGATGCATTAAAATCGTTCCTGTATACGTCTTGCCACTTGATGTTTCAATTTCGCAATATTCCCCTTCTACAGAGTTCCAGCGAAATCCGCCAATCATAGAAAGACTCAGACGACCATCTGGCTTAATTTCTTTTACCATCGCACCTAACGTATCAACATGTGCTGTTAATAAACGGTGCTGTGCATCATTTTTCCCTTTTACCGTTAAAATAAGAGCACCTTTATTGTTACGCTTCGTTTCTACATTCCACTCACTTACATAGTTTTCAATAAAACGAATAATTTTCTCTGTATTTCCAGATGGACTTGGAATAGAGACAAGCTCCTTAATCAATTCCATCGTTTCTTTCGTATGATGTGCCATTGTCATTTCCTCCTCATTTTTCCTATTATTTAGTATACCGAATTTACTATAAATCCTCTACTCATATAGCTTAATTTTCTAAATTATAGTAAAATTCACTTTAGTATATAAAAGGAGTTATACAATATGAATATATCAAAAAAATATGTACACATTGCACTCATTTGGTTTCTAGCATCATTACTTTGTTTACAAGTTTCTTATGCAGTTCATACTACTACTTCTATTACAACTGGCTGGGTATTAACAGCTATCTTCTTCATTATTAGTTTATTTGCAACAAAAAAGCATAGCGTTAATGAGTAACGCTATGCTTTCCCTACAAATCTATTCTTCTGAAACATCCAACAAGTAAATACCTCTTTCAAACCCACCGCGCTCTATCTCTTTCTGCTTACGAAGACGTTCTACATCTTCAATTGTTGCACCTTCTGCACGCGCTAATGATATGATTACTTCCAGTGCATCCGCAAGAGAATCAAGCGCATGTTCACGCTCTTTCATAGAAGCAAATTCACGAATTTCTTCTGTCCCAATTTTCGCCAAAGCTTGTATGTATGCTTGTCCTGTTAATTTTTGTGCTGTATATGTTTTTCCAGACATTAAAATCTTCTCTGGAACACGATCTCTTACTAACTTGTTATATGCTGACATCATTAATCCTCCTATGTTTAATAGCAGCCGAGCTCTGCCTTATAAAATAACCACTCTTTTTTCACACAAGCACTTAACATATCAATTCCTGATCCGTGTGCCCTTACTGCCGGAAAGAAATAATGCTCTGGTTCTTCTTTCTTATCGCCATATAAGGTTTGGTACTCATCAGGAATCGCCTCTTTTTTCACATCCCGTTCTTTCTCCACTTCACCTGAGAAAGCAACAATTGGATGCCCTTCAAAGAATAGTGCAGTTCGTACCGCAAGAGATGGTGTACTATGCAAAGCATAATATGTAAGTAAAATAATAACGATAACACCAATAATTTTCTTCATATATTACTCCTAAAAAAAGTGCTAACACAATTATACTAAAATGTGTTAGCACTTTCTCCCCTTTACCTTAAATTAACCGTTAGTAAAACTATTACTACACTTTATTCTCCTTTAAATGCCGGTAAACGTTTTTCTAAAAATGCAGCAATACCTTCTTTATGATCCGCAGTTTGTCTCATCGCATATTGGCCGCGTTTTTCAAGCTGCAGCGTTTGTTCTAAATTGGAGCGATTTACTTCACATAAAATTTGTTTCGTTTGAATCATCGCTTTAATCGGTTTTTGTGACCATTCACTAATCTTTTGCTTCACAGCTGTTTGGAAATCCTCGCCAATTACTTCATCAATTAAGCCGATATCAAGCGCTTCGCTCGCTGATAATTTCTTTCCTTCCCAAATAATTTGCTTCGTCATATTTTCACCAACGCGCTTTTGAAGGAAGAAATGGCCGCCGCCATCTGGAATTAAAGCGATTCCAATAAAGTTCATCGCAATAATGGATGAAATATCTGCCATCACATAGTCAGCTGTTAGCGCAATACTTAATCCAAGACCAGCAGTTGGTCCATGAATCGCACTAATAACGAGCTTTGGCATCGTATATAAAGTCACAACGACTTCAGAGATAGTATTCATAATACCATCAAACTTGCTTTCATCATTACTTGAAAGCATCGATTTAATATCTCCACCCGCAGAAAAACCACGGCCGTTCCCGCATAACACAACAATGTGTGCAGAACTCTCCGCTACTTCTTTCAGTTTTTGTAATAACTCTTTTAACGTTGGCTCATCTAATGCATTTAACACCTCTGGGCGATTGACCATAACCGTTGCAACGTGCCCTTCATATTTCACAATGACAGATTCTGTTTTACTTGTTACTTCCATTATATATACCCCTCTTTTCTACATAAAGTGAAACTTTAATCAGTGGAGTGGGGGTTTTCTTCATCCCCCACTCCACTGATTATTAGTTGAACCAATCGGACTTTTATGGGCAGTTGATTCCCCACCTAACTTCTTTGCTTTCTCTGAATTTTGAGGTGGGGGTCTTACTGCCCATTAAAGCGGGACAAAGATTATACTTATATAATTATAGAAAGGATGTGAAAAACCCTTCTTTTTTCTTAATTTTCTGTCTAATAATCTCGTAATTTGTATATCACCTTGCATAAAACATACAATTTCGTTGAAAAATATAGAAATTAAAGTCGGTTTATCCCGGCTCTTCATCTATTTACCATTACAATGAAATGGTGTATTCTTAAGTCTGATATAAAAATTAAATATAGAAATTCATTCCCCTTCCTATTATATAGAGGGGTGCTGAAATAAAGGAATGAAGAAATGGAGGAACATATGGTTACTAAGTTAAAACAGACGGATAACTACTTCCCGCATTTCCTACTGCTATTCATCGTGTTTCAACCAATTTTAGATTTATTAACGTCTTTTTCAATCTATATATTACACATGAGCGCAACAGTCGGAATCGTAGTCCGTTTCGCCTTTATGCTTCTTGCATTAGGTTATCTACTTCTTCATCATAAACAACAAGGCGCGAAAAAGTACATTCTCTATTTATGTTTACTCGGCATTGCACTGGCAATCGGTCTTGTAAATAATATGATGGTTAAATCTCCAGTTTCATTTGGAGAAGAAGTTAAATTTATTTTAAAGAGCATATATCCAATTGTGCTACTGTTTGGATATATTATCGTCTTTAAAGAGCTAAAAAATAAAGAATATGTGTTTCATAAAATCATTACATATTTCTTATATGCAACTTTAATTTTAAGCATCACAATGATTATCGCAATGCAAACTGGCACTGATTTCCCAAGCTATCCTCACTCAAAAATTGGCTCAAGAGGTTGGTTCTTTGCTGGAAATGATTTAAGTGCTCTCTTCGCGATTATGTTCCCAATCGTTGTCTTATATTCGATTTATAAAACAACTTCTTTCTCGAAAATATATTACTGGATTCCAACAATACTTGCGATGTATGCAAGTATTATGGTCGGAACAAAAGTTGGATATGGTGCAATTGTGCTAACATTAGGCGTAGCACTTTTCTTCTCGTTCATTGAATATATGATAAACCGTAAAAAAGAAAAAAAAGGATTCACATATCTTGTAAACACCATCGTTGCAGCAGTTGTACTAGGAGGTTTAATTGTTCTTACACCGCATACTCCTATCGCAAAAAATATGGGAATCCACATGCAAATATACGAATACAAAAAATCAGTACAAGAAGAACAGGATAAAAAAGAAGGAAAAGTAATTAAAGAAAATCCAGAGGATGCAAAAAAACACGCAAAAGGTGAACTAACAGACTCTGAAGTGAAGAGTTTAATTTATAGTGATCGGGACAAATTCTTAAAAGTATACAAACAATACTATAAAGAAGCACCGCTCTCACAAAAACTTTTTGGAATGGGTTACGCTGGTAACTACACAGTTAAAATTAAATTAATTGAAATGGACTTCCATGACCTATTTTTCGCCTTTGGAATTATCGGTTTCCTTATTTACTTAATACCACTTCTATACTTCGGTATTAAACTATTCATCCGTATGATCACAAACTTTAAGAAAATTATAACTGTAAAATATATGCTATTATCTAGTACACTCATCCTATCACTTGGCATTGGCTTTATGTCTGGTCACGTATTAACAGCGCCATCTGTTAGCATTTTTTTCATCGTTATACTTGCCTACTTAATTGTTGATTTAGAAATAGAATAGAAAGAAGCAGCATCTATTTGGATGCTGCTTCTTTCTACTCCAGTCATAATTGCTTTTTCTCGCTTAATTAAATTTTTTGTGGACTACTAAAAAAAGATCGAATCACATGACGATTCGATCTTTGAAACAAAACTATTTCTTTCTATTGAAACGATGCATGAATCTGCTCCAGCACCTCATCAATATTATCCTTCGTAATAACAATACCGAAATCTTTCGGCACATTACGATCTTCTTCATTTACAACTTTATGTGCAATTATCTTTCCGACTTCTGGCCTGAAATGATGTCCATCCATATAATTATCTAAGTTCTTTGTTACTGAATTTAAATACATGAAATGATGCACTTCTCCAAATACATCGACAGCATCATGGAGCCACCTTTTATAATCTTCCCAACGCCCTGATTGAATCATCGCACGGAACAATGGCTCTGAAACAGGAGTTGTAAAAATATAAAACTTTGTATTCGGATTATGAGATTTTACAGTTCCTAATATTTCCTTCATATTTTGATACTCATAATTCCCGCCATAAATCTCTCTACTAAATTTATCTACTTGCGCGGCAATTTGTGTGTCACGCTCTTCTTTCGTATACTCACGCATCGATTTTATGTTATCGCGATTATATACATCAATAGTCTTATTGTGATGAATGGAGTTTTGAATTGTATTTCGGGAATATGTAATCCCATCCATACTCACATACGATTTAATTGGATATAGTAAGCTTTGTGCCTCATTAATATATACTTCTGGCTTTTCAAAACCGATTTCTCTATTTTTGTTCGTTCCAAGGAAATCTAAACCAACCACAATAGAAGATAATTCACTACCTTTTCTCTCTTTTGCATATTCAATGTACGCATCGTACTCACGCGGATCTGTACTACTTACCGCATAATTAAATGCGTTTAATCCGGTAAAATCATTTTCATTGATAAACGTTGTTCTACTACTGCCAAGTATAACGCCATCATAAGTAAACGGACGATATGTTATATAATTCGTTTTTTGTTGTCTCTCATTAAACCCAAACTGAACATTATTCCACTTATTTTTATGCGAGAATAACCAAAGTGAATCTGCATAGCCATTAAATATTCCAACACCTGCAAGTGGAACAAAAACACATACAAAAACGAAAATAAGCCACTGTTTGTTTTTCATATTCTCCACCTAGAAATTAAAGTATAAAAACTCACTAATACTCGTTAAATGCAATACACTATACACAAGTAATATTGCAGTAAATAACGCCGTCCATACTGTCGGACGGAATGAGTCTTTTAACTGAATTGAATTTTTTAAGAAGAAACTAATACATAATGCTCCGAAAATATACGCTACTATTTCCGTATTTAATAATGAAACATGGTATGCTTCAGTAAATGAAACACCGTACCCTTTTAAAAATTGTAGCTTCTCAATAACAAATACCGGGAATACGCTATTTGCTAGTTCGAATCCATTACATCCAAACATTCCTTTTAACACTTTCACCGCATCATGCATCGATGTTGCTCTAAAGAATACCCACGTTATATTAATGAAGAAAAACGTCACGAGCCATCCCGCCCAGGCCGGCATGCACCCTCCTGCTTTGTTCCACAAACGATGAACGACAGAAGCTAATCCGTGCAGAAATCCCCAGAAAATAAATGTCCAACCAGCCCCATGCCAAAGTCCACTTATTAAGAAGACAATCATAATATTGACGTATGTACGCGTAATACCTTTTCGATTTCCTCCAAGAGAAATATACACATATTTCGTTAAAAACTGGCTTAATGTCATATGCCAACGATGCCAAAAGTCTTGTATACTCACCGCTTTATACGGTGAGTTAAAGTTTTGAGGCAATTTAATGTTGAACATTAACGCAATTCCAATTGCCATATCGCTATATCCACTGAAATCAAAGTATAACTGAAATGTAAACGCTAATGATGAAAGCCAAGCTTCCACAAATGTTAGCGACTGCTGTACATCAAACCCTTCCCGTACGACAGGAGATAAAACGTCTGCAATCCCTACTTTCTTGAAAATACCGATGGCAAATACAAAAATACCGAGAACGATATAATTTGATTGCCAACGCTTTTTACTACGATCCGCAAATTGCGGCATAATTTGCGCATGGTGTACAATTGGTCCTGCAATAAGTTGCGGGAAAAATGTTACAAACAGAGCGTAATCAAGAAAATGACATGCCTCCGTTTCCCCGCGATATGTATCTACTAAAAACGCAATCTTTTGGAATGTATAGAAACTAATCGCAAGCGGTAACGTTAATGATAATAATGTAAAATGAGTTCCAAATAACGAATTTACATTTTGCAAAAAGAAATCATAGTACTTGAAATAACTAAGCATTCCAATATTAAATAGTAAGCCTACTGTTAAAAGAAATTTACTCTTATGCTTTACGAGCTTCATTCCGATAAAGTAGTTCACAATGAGCGATACTAACATAAGCGGCAAATACTTTATGTTCCAATAACTATAGAAAAATAAAGACGCTGCCACAAGCCAAGCTTTCGCTAAAGTAGTTTGTCCAAATTTATTTAATAAAAAATATAAAAGAAATGCTATCGGTAAAAATAAAAAAATAAACTCAAACGAGTTAAATAACACACCATCTCTTCCCTTCTAAACAAATCACACCTTATTCATCTTATCTTATCCAGATAGTGGGTGTCAAAAGGATTCCATACCGCTTTTCTTCTATTATATAGAATAATTATTTTAATCGAATTATTAACATGCTAAAATATTAAAGGCACTATTATAAAAAAGAATATATAATAGATATGTCGTTTTTTTTACGAAATGTATTTCGAAAAAGTGAGGAGAGTCCTTTGGTATTTAGTAGTTCGATTTTCTTATTTATCTTTTTACCTCTCGTATTATTTCTCTATTTTATAGTGCGTGCCGAGCTACGTAACTTCGTATTACTTGCATTTAGTTTAATTTTCTATGCATGGGGCGAACCACGTTTCGTTCTTTTAATGCTCTTTTCCATCGTATTAAACTACTGCTTCGGCCTACTCGTGCATCATTATGATAAACGAAAAAATATGAAAGTCACATTTTTAATTATGGCTGTAGTCGGAAATATACTATTACTTTCTTATTTTAAGTATATTTCATTTTTCACAGACATTTTAAACAACGTCTTGCACTTATCTATTCATGTGGAACCTATTCCACTACCAATTGGAATTTCATTTTATACATTCCAAGCGATGTCCTATGTCATCGATATATACCGTAAAGATGGGGATGTTCAAAAAAATCCACTTAACTTAGCGCTATATATATCTATTTTCCCTCAGCTTATTGCCGGACCAATTGTTCGTTACAATATCGTCGCTGAGCAAATTAAAACGCGCATCCATTCTTTTGAACGATTCACAGAAGGTATTCAAATTTTCGTTCTCGGACTAGCAAAAAAGATATTAATCGCTAACCAAGTTGGATTCGTCGCTGATAAAATCTTTGCCTTACCACCATCTGAAATGAGTGTTGGAACGGCATGGATTGGTATTATCGCCTATACCCTGCAAATTTATTTCGATTTCTCAGGGTACTCTGATATGGCAATCGGACTTGGAAAAATGTTCGGCTTTGATTTCCCGAAAAACTTCAACTATCCGTACATCTCTAAATCTATTTCAGAGTTTTGGAGAAGATGGCATATTACACTCGGCTCTTGGTTCCGCGATTACATATATATCCCGCTCGGCGGAAACCGCGTTTCAAAACTAGCGAATTATCGTAACCTCTTCATCGTATGGGGGTTAACTGGTTTATGGCACGGGGCGAGCTGGACATTTATCGCCTGGGGCTTATATTACGGCTTTATTATTTCAATTGAAAAAGCTGGATTCGAAAAAATATTAAACAAACTATGGAAGCCGCTGCAACATGCATACGTATTACTAATCGTTATGATCGGTTGGGTCTTCTTCCGAGCTGACAATTTCGCTTACTCATTCCAATATTTAAAAGCGATGTTCGGCATAAGCAGCCAATCTTTCATCGATGACAATACGATGTTATACGTACATGAATACATTATCGTATTTCTCATTGCCTTTATCGCAGCGACACCAATTTTAAAAAGAATGAAAAACATACTAGAACTTGCGCCAAAAACGTATATGTTCACAATGCAATTTGTACGTCCTATATTATTACTAACATTATTTATGATTTCGGTTATGTACTTGATTAACTCAACATATAATCCATTTATTTATTTCAGGTTTTAACTGATGTAGGAAGGAAACGTTATTATGAAAAAATTGGGGAACCTCATCCTGTTTATCGGTTTTCTCACCATTATCTTTTCATTTGGCATATTATCGTTACTCAAAACAGACCGAGACATTTCACCAGTTGAAAATCGGCCGCTCGCTCAAAAACCAGCACTTACGAAAGAAGCTCTCCTAACTGGTAGCTTCTTTAAAGATGTCGAAACATACACAAATGATCAACTAATCGGACGAGATGAGCTTATTAAAAACTATACAATTGCTCAAATTAATATGGGCAAATCTCTCATTAACGACATTATTTTAACTGATGATAAATGGCTCCTGAAAAACCCGGCGTGGACAAAAAAATATAATGAAATTGACCAATCCATGCCTGCTATAAACGATTTGTCTCAGTTTTTAAAAGAACAAAACGTTGAGTTTTACTTTGCTTTACCACCGTCAAAAACGAATGCATTATCATTTAAATTACCTTCTCATATTCATACATATGCACAGGAAAATTTAAATTACTTTCTAAAGAAGCTTCCAGCAGACGTAAAGCCAATAAAACTTATGGAACACTTTAAACAGAACTATACAAACGAAGAAATACAAGACATGTATTTCAAAACAGATCATCATTGGAATATGGACGGTGCCTTCTTAGGTTACCAATATATAATGAACACAATCGGGCAACAATCTTCTATATATAAAGAAAAAGAAATAAAAAAAGAAGACTACACTCGGACATGTGCGCAAAATAAACATTTAGTCGGAAGTTTTAACAACCAACTATACCAACTCATCGATGCAACGGGTGAAAAATTGTGCTACTACACACCGAAAGACGGTTTCAACTTCACAAGCGTAACCGCAAAAGATATGCAAGGTACTGTTCACCAAAACTTAGATGAACTATACGGCGTAGAAAAACAAAAAGATACAACATCATACGCAGGTTATTACACAGATGACTATCCAGAAATCGTCATCGAAAATAACAATGCACAAAATGAAGTACGCGCCCTAGTCCTAAAAGACTCATTCGCAAACGCAATCGTGCCACACTTAGCACAAAGTTTCAAACATACATCTATCCTCGACCTGCGTCACTATCACGAAAAAGATGTATATCAATACATTCAAGACAACAACATTAACATGGTATTGTTTGTGTATAGTGATTCGAATTTGAGCGGGGATATGTTTAAATTTAAGAAATAGAAAGAAGGCTCTTGTAAAAATACAAGAGCCTTCTTTCTATTAAAAAATCAGCGGAGATGAATCCCCGCTGATTTTTCACTTTATCTATAATCGACTTATAGATTTGGGTTGTTAAGAACGTTCACTTGTACTGCTTGTGAACCAATTTCACTTGTTACAACATTCTTATCGCCTAATACTTTGAATACTAATGTACCTTTGTCAGTGTACTTCGTAGTTAAAGCATCATAAATGTCTGCTTTAAAGTTGTTGAATACTGAATCACTTGATGCTGTTACTGTTACATCGCCAAGTTTTTGGTCAAAGATGTCATAATGAGCATTACCATTTGTATCAAGGTAAAGAGTTCCTTTATCTTTGCCAGACTTCACAACACGTACTTTATGTTGTGTTTCTTTTGTTAAGTTAATACCTTTTACGATATCATCAAGGTTACTCTTCTCAAGTTCTAATACAGTACCGATGTTAATTTTCTTCTCAACGAAGTTTTCTGTTTGAACTGGTTTGAAGTCTACAGATTTAATAGCGATTTTCTCTTGAACGATTTCTAATGTCGCTTTACCAGCAGTTGCACCATTTTTCGTTAAGTGGATATCAACTTTACCTGGTTTTAAACCTTTAACAACAACTTTATTTCCAACAATTTCAGCTGTAGCTACTGCTGGATTTTTAGATTCAATTTCATAACCTTCTAAGTTTTCAGCATCAGAGTATACACGATCTGAAGTGTACTTAGATAATTGATACTCAACTGTGTTAGAAACATTTAAGTCAAGTTTTGAATCAGGTGATTCACCGTATTTACCTACTTTAGATACAAGTTCAAAGTTTTTAAATGCAACGTTACCTTCTGTTACGTTCACATATAATGAACCTAAAGTCTCACCGTTAAGGTTTTGGAAGTGTACTGTACCTTCACCAACAGACTTACCTGTAACACCAAGTGTCTTAATTCCAATTGAACCAGCATCAGTTGTTACTACATCAAATTTTTCTTTACCATTTTTTTGATCTTCTAAAAGAACTACATCTGTTTGTGGAAGAACTTCTTTAATTTCATTAGATTTCGCACCATATGGATCACCATATTGGTCAGTTGTTACGAAAGTAACAGGTAATGTTTTGTTTTGAACAACTTGTAATTTATCTGGATTAGCTTTTACTGATTTTAACGTACGAGAACCAGTCGTTACTTTGAATTTAACGTCTTTTGTAACGTCGCCTACTTTAATAGTAAGTGTAGCTTCACCAGCAGCTTCAGCTGTAATGTAGTTGTTTACTACAGAGATAATACCGCTGTTTGAAGATTTAATGCTAATTGAGTTTGGATCAACTACTTTATCTTCTCCAGCGATTGTAGCAACTACGTTATGGATTTGTGCTTTTTCACCAACCACTAACGTTTGGCTGTTTAGTTTGAAGTCTTTTCCAGTCAATGTATTACCGTATACTACACCGTTTTTATCTGCATCTACCGCAAATACAGTACTCTTAATTGCAGAAGCTGGTGTATCAAGGTTTTTCACTGAAATAATACCAGTGTTAGAAACAGTTAAACCACCGCGTTTTGTAACTTGAACCTCTACTTTGTAATCACCGTGAGAAAGGCCAACACCAAGTTTACCTGTAGAAGAAGTTGACTTTCCACCCTCAAAAATGTTTGCTGGTGAACCGTCTAAGTTATTTGCTACAAATTTGACGTCATGGTTTGCTAAGTTTAAGTACTCAACATCAGCGTTACCTTTTTCGTCGTTTAATTTGAAGACAATTGCTTGACCAGCACGATCATCATCAAATGTAAGTTTTTCTACAGCTAATTTTTTCACTTCGTATACGAATTTCGCTACGAATGATTGATTTTTAACTTTAATGCTTAAGTCTTTATTAGGAGCTACTTTGCCACCAAGTGTTACTACAGCAGAAGTACCATCAGCGCTTGCTTCAATCGCAACAGCTTTATCTCCTTCAAGAGTTACATCATCAGCAGAAAGTTTATCTAAACCAGTACCTGTTAATGTTAATTTCGCTGGTTCAGAAATTTTCACATCTGTTACATATGCTTGTGCATTATCTTTTTTACCATATTTTTTATCTGTTAATGCGATAAATTGAGCTGCTTCTGCACGAGTTACAGTTTTATTTGGCTCCCATTTCGTACCAGTACCTACAGAGATTCCAAGGTTAATTAGGATGTTTGCTTTTTCTTCACCCCAATGTTTTCTTAAATCATCAAATGTTGTAACTAACTCGCCATTAACTTTATCTTTTAAGTTATAAGCACTTACTAACATAGAAGCAAATGAAGCACGGTCAATCTTTCCTTCTGGATAGAAGTTTTCTTTGCCGTCACCTTTAACGATACCAGCTTTTTCAACTGCTGCGATATATTTAGCAGCCCATGTATTTTTAGCATCTTTGAAAGAAGGTTGAGCATTTTCATCAACTGGTAAATTTAAAATTTTAGTGAAGATTACAGCTGCAGAAGCACGATCGATTGATTCGGTTGGACCATATGTACCGTCTGGCTTACCTACAATTGCACCTTTATCTACTAAGTAGTTAATAGATTCTTCTGCCCAATGTCCAGCTGGAACGTCTGGGAATGATTTACCTGCTGCTGCTACTGGTGATACAACACCTGCTACCATTGCTGCTGTCATTGTACCTGCGATTACTTTTTTGTAAGAGTTAGTCTTTGCCATTTTATAAATTTCCTCCTTCAGGAATATGCTACTAGTTTCACATCATATTAAATTTGAAAACTAGCTAGTTAGAAAAGCCATAAAACAATAAAAACATAAACAAAAACACTATAATGAAAAGTAGTTCACATAAAAAATGATACAAACCGTTTAATGTAAATATAAGGTTTAAATACCATTTTCTGAAACAAGTTCATCATACTATACAAAACCATTCGTTATCAAGAACTTTCTCAAAAGAAGATTCGACACATTCTGATAATTCAGTCTTTTAATCGTATTATTAGTATATTAATAATACTAAAATATAGAAATGAATAAACTGTTTTCCTATAAACCACTCTCACTGCGCTTCGTATATTTTTCATATAGAATACACAATTGGAATTATAGCACATATTTACACTTTATCACCTAAATATTTTTTACAATAAATACAATTTTCAGACTACATTCGACTGATTTTTTTAAAATTCGACAAATCATTCCTCTGTTCGTATGTTTTTTCAACGAAAAAAGATGTGAATTCACAAAAAATTTACATATTAATAGGCATTCCTCTATTACCGAAAGCGCTTTCTATTTATTTCTCAATAAAATTTGATTGATATATAATCTAAAAGTTTTATTATCTTCACCAATTACAATCTTATTTTGAACCAACATAAAAAAATAAGCCTATAAAATTATAGGCTTATTTTCATTAAATTCATTCAATTATACGAACAAACTATTACTTAATGATTTTTGAAACTGTTAAGCTTTCAATTGGAGCAAGTGGGTTTTTGTTTAAGTCTTTAACTTCAAATCCATCTTTTGCAGTTTTAACAGTAACTGTTTTAGCAAATTCTGCACTTGTTAATTCACGGCTGAAGTTGAATGTAATTTTCTTACCATTCTCAGCAACTTCTCCTTTTGCTACCTCAATTGGGTTTTGAGCTAAAGAAGATACATTCGTTCCATCAAGAAGGAAGTTAAAGTCTGTAGCATCTACACTAGTTTCATCCATTGATTTGCTGAATGTTAATACAACTTTTTTACCATCGATTAACTCTGCTTTTTCTACTTTTGGTGCTACGTTTTCTTTAAGTTCAACAGTTTTTGCTGCACCTTCTGCACGTTTTGCTTCTACAGCTTTTGTTTTATCTTTAACACCTGCAACAGATACTGCATAGTTACCAGTAGCTTCTACTGAACCTGCTTTTAATGTAAGTTCTACTTGAGCAGTTCCATTATTGTTCACTAATACTGCTTTTTCTACTTTTGCACCTTCAACAGTGTAGTTTGCTGCATTAACAGCTGAAGCTCCATCAACTTCGCCATCGAAATTAACTGTTACTCCATTTTTCTCGTTAGCTACTACTGTGTAAGTAAGTTCGCCAGCTTCTGCTACTTGACCAGCAACATTAAATGTAACTGTTTTTGCTTTACTACCATTTGGAGTTTTAGCATCGTCTTTAACAAATCCAGCTGGTAATGTAACTGTCCAAGATCCTGGAGTTGCTTTTGTTACATCGATCTTAACAACTTTTTTATCTTTTCTTTCAGCATTATCTAATGCACCGCCGAAAGCAGCATTATTGTTTGTTACATAGTTATGAACGTGTGTACCTTTTGCTGGAACAGCACCTGCTACTTCAACATCTTCGCTGTAAGTTAATACAAGGAATTGTTTAGTTTCATTCTCAACTTTTTCAGTAACAACTTCAGATTTAGTTACTTCTGGAGCAGTTGTATCAGCTGATACTAATACTTGTTTCACATACTCTTTTTCTAATGCGATACCGAATTTGTCTGTAACACCAGCTTTGATTGTGATTGTGTTAAGACCATCAATTAGAAGGTTATCAGCGTCTTTTAAAGTTACATATGCAACTTTTTTGTTGTCTTTATCTAATTCAACACTAGTTGGTGTTTTCTTATTTACAGAAACAGCAGTTTTGTCTAGCGTTGTAAATTCTTTAGAGAATGTAACTTTTAATTGTGTATCAGAAAGTACTTCTACACCGTTTACTACTGGTTTTGTTTTATCAATAGCTTGTTTTTTGATAGTTGTTTTTACTGGGTTTGGAGAAATTAAGTTTCCAGCAACATCTGTTGCACCAACAATTGTTACAACTACTTCTGCATTTTCATCAACATTTGTTAAATCAACTACTAAAGATTTTTTATCTTGAGAAAGACCTTTCACAACTGCTTTGTCGTTGTTTACAGTTACATTACCTTGATTTGAAATCGGCTCAGAGAATACAACTTTTGCAGTGTTTGCATCTTCATATTCAACACCTTTTACTTCAGGGCGAACTGTATCTTTATAAGAAATTACTTGAGTGTATTTAGCAGTTTTAACTTTAGCATCAGCTTTTGTTTCAACTGGAGCAACAACTAATACCGCATCTTCAATTTTAGCAATGTCATTGAAAGTTACGATTACAGTTTTGTTATCTTTACCAACTTCTACTTTCTCAACTGTTTTTCCAGTTAAAGAGAATACATCTGTAGTAACTGCATCTTTGTTAATTTCTGTAGCGAATTTAACTTCTACTTCTTTAGAGTTTAAAACTTTTACAGATTCAACTTTATCTTCTGCTTTTTGTCCGAACTGCTTGTCAGTTTTAGCAATAAATTGAGCTGCTTCTGCTTTAGTTACAGATTTATTTGGCTCCCATTTGTCGCCAGTACCTACAGAGATTCCTAATTTAACTAGGATGTTAGCTTTATCTTTACCCCAGCTATCTTTTAAATCATCGAATTTAGTTTCTAGAGGACCGTTTACTTTAGTATCTAATTTGTAAGCTTCTACAAGAAGAGAAGCCATAGAAACGCGGTCGATTTTTCCGTTTGGATCGAATACGCCTTCGCCTTTACCTTTAACAACGCCAGCTTTTTCTACAGCTGCGATGAATGGAGTATACCATTGGCCTTGAGAATCACCGAATGATGGTTTAGCATCTTTATCGATTGGTAAGTTTAAGATTTGAGCCATCATTGTAGCTGCTTCTGCACGAGTGATTTCTTTTCCAGGCTCGAACATTCCTTTGTCGTTACCTTTAACTGCGCCTTTTTCTACTAAGTAGTTAATAGAATCTTCTGCCCAGAATTTTTCTGGAACGTCTGGGAATGATTTTCCTGCTGCTGCTACTGGAGATACAACACCTGCTACCATTGCTGCTGTCATTGTACCAGCGATTACTTTTTTGTAAGAGTTAGTCTTTGCCATTTTATATATTTCCTCCTTAGGAATGTAATACTAGTTCCATACTGTTTTAAATAGATATTCTATTTATTTTTGAAACTAGTAGATATAAATGTGGTTAAAGTATTCCTTATACAGAATAATAGAATATCCCGTATTAAAGAATCATACACTCTTTTCATCTAATTTAAAACCTTAAATTCGACAAAAAAGTGAATTTTCACAATTCGAAACGATCGTTTTTTCGACTTTCATTTTAAAGGATCCAGATCTAAAAATCAGAATATTTTAAATGAATAGAAAAACGCGTCAGAATTACATTTATAACAAACTTCTTATAACCATTTACAACTATAACAGAAAAAGCTTTCCAATTACAACATCTAACTATAGAGATATTACGACATTAATCGACAACTTATTTTTCTATGATTCGACATTTTTATTACCATCAGATTTTCCAAAATTACCATACCTATTTTCTTATCATTTACTAAATAAAACGTTAAATACCAACATTCATTATATATTAATGTTAGGATTTTTAAACATACATCTTATCTCTCAAACTTCTTTCTTTATGAGCATATGTTTACAATCACTTACGTAATTCGACATTTTTCTACAAATTTATTTTTTCTTTCGACATTTTCTTTTTTCAAAAAATAAAAAAGAGGATGTCCTCTTAAATTAAGATCCCATTCCTCTTTTTTTGAACTCTTTTGAATTCAAGTCACTTATGATGTATCGAGACGCTGTTGAAATTTGCTCTCGTAATTCTTCTACTCTTTGTTCCAATGTTTCTTGTACATATTCTTTTTGTTCTAATTGCTTCGTTGCGACATTATACAAAGTTTCAGACGTCCAATCACCATCTACGTTTCCGATAATCGGCTGATTTACTTGTTGTAAAAATGAATCGATCTTTGGATCATATGAAATACCGACCATAGGAATATTAGCAACCGCAGATAGTATGAGCGCATGAAGTCTCATACCGATTAGAAGCGAACATTCCGACAAAATTGAAATTTTCTCATGAATATCGAGCTTATACGGAAGCATATGAGCTTCTTCTCCCATTAAATTAATAATATCGCGTGATGCATTTTGATCAAATGGTCCATGCATTGGCACGAATAAAATATGGTATCCATCATGCTTAAATTTTTTCAGCGTATCTGCTAGCTTCTTCATATAATCTTCTTTCGCGTCCCAATACCTCACACTAACTGCAATTACTTTCCCTTGAATCGCATGTTTTTGCAACCACTCCGACTTCATTCCTTCTGGTTGACATGCCAATACTGGATCTGGAACTAGTTCGATATCCTTCTTAATACCAATTTCTTTTAAATACAAAAATGAATCTTCATCACGAACTGATATATATTCCGCTTTTGATACTTGCCATTTCACTAATAAACGATTTTGTCTTTTCGTAATTGGACCAATTCCTTGCGCATAAATATAATACGGCTTCTTCAAAAAACGAGCAATTCGCATAATACCCGTATAGTACAAAATACTTTTAATACTCGTTTTATCTTGAAGGAGGCTTCCTCCTCCGCTAATTAAGCCATTACTTCTCTTTATTTCCTTATAAATTGCTCTTATATCCCAGCGATTTACTGCCTCTACACCGTACATTTTCCTTGTATAGTCGGGGTCATTCGAAAGTACAACAAGCTCAAGAGTAGGATCCTCTTCATGTAGCGCTTTAATAATTGATTGCAAAATTGCTTCGTCCCCAACATTATAAAAACCATAATATCCTGATAAAACTAACCGCACTCTTAATCTCCTCCAACATTTCGCAATCAACTTTTTGTCATTCAACAAATCGCTATCAACTCTTTAATAAGAAAAGTTGGATAACTTTAAATTGATTTCTTTCACAAACATACAAATAGCCATACTCATTTATGGACTCATTTACTTACGTAAAAATGGGATTTGCTTTTTGGATATCCAGTTCAACTTTAATGCGCATATGCCATATATGAACAAGGCCACACAAAACGCTACACCACTATATATTATTGCAATAAGTCTAGAATCTACCACATTTATGAAAGTAGATGTGAAATACAATCCTATACCTACTATACTAGATACCCCAATTACAGCAAAAAATCTCCCCATGTGAATCGAATAAGCCAATTCTTTTCGAATGTATATATAGTTTACGATACAAATCATGATATATATGATAAGTGTACTATAAGCCGCACCAGTTATACCAAATTGACTTACAAGTACTATATTTAATATGACTTTTACAAAACTCGCTCCAACAACTATCCACGCCGCTTGCTTAGAACGGTTAATTCCTTGCAAAATTCCTATTGATAATACCATAAGTGACGTAAAATACGAACTACCAATTAAAATAGCTAACATTCCGCTCCCTTTCGCATCTGTAAACAATCCAACATTTAACGGGATTGTAAGTGCCATGAGCCAGATTGTTATCGGCGTTGTTAAAACATGAGCAAGCTCATTTGTCCGTTCAATTGTTTGTTTTGCTAACACTCTATCTTTCTTTGTTAATGCAGCAGTTAACAATGGGATTAACGGAAATACCATCGCACTTGCAAACACGACAATTAATTGTGTAAACGCAAATCCACGACTATATATACCAAATTGTTCTTGAATCGTTGTAGTGGATTCATACAACATATGTGGAATCGTTACAGAATCAACTAAATTTAACACCGGCATCGATAATGCTCCAACTGCAATTGGAATCGAGACCTGAAGTATCTTTTTTGCATTATCTTTAAAATCTTGTAGTGAATATGTATTACTTTTATAACGATATATACTTTTTACATACTTCATTCTCAAATAGATAAGTGACGTAATTACTCCAAGGCAAGAACCAATCATTGCGCCGCCTGTTACAACATCACTCTCTTTATTCCAATATACAAATAAAAATGCAATTGCTAACATAAAGAAAACACGAATGAACTGCTCAATTACTTGTGACACCCCGGTAGGAATCATATCTCCAAAACCTTGGAAATATCCTCGATATACCGCCATATATGGTGCGATTAATAACGCAAACGAAGTTACGATTAATGGAAGTCTTGTTTCTTGTCCACCAAGCATATTTGCAAACATACTTGATCCAATCATAATAACTGAAAATCCAAGCACTCCAAATATTACTCCAATAATAGATGCTGAAGTAAATAGTTTGGCAATTCCATTCTCGTCATTCTTCTCATGAAGTTCAGCGATTAATTTTGATATAGCTAGCGGTACTCCCGCTACTGATAAAGTTAAAGCTATCATATACACAGGAAAAACAAGGCGAAAAATCCCCAGTACTTCATCTCCTGCTATATTTTGTAATGGGATTTGAAAAAAACTTCCCAACACTTTCGATAGAAACGTTGTAATCGTTAAAATCGCAGCGCCTTTCACAAACTTATTATTCATCTTCTAGCTCTTTTCTTTCAATATATAATTTTCATACATATTACAACATAAAACGAGATAGCTATATTCTTCTCTTTTTTGAAAAATTTCACTTTATCTCATTTAGCTATCATACCAAATTTCTTATACATTGAATACTCTCTTTCTTTCTATGTTTTAAATATAGTATGTACAATAACGCCTTATTTATATCCAGTTATTTCTTCAATTTACTACTTCTACTTATTCGGGATAAACATGTGCTATAATGTAGCTATTGTCAGTAAGAGGAGTGTTTACAACATGCTGAATTCGGTAAAAAAGCTGTTAGGAGATTCTCAGAAGAGAAAACTAAAAAAGTATGAACAACTTGTTCAAGAAATTAATAATCTGGAAGAAAAACTATCTGATTTATCTGATGAAGAATTGCGTCATAAAACGATCACATTTAAAAACATGCTTCGTGACGGAAAAACAGTGGATGATATAAAAGTTGAAGCGTTCGCTGTTGTACGTGAAGCAGCAAAACGTGTACTTGGATTACGTCACTACGATGTGCAGTTAATTGGTGGCCTTGTACTATTAGAAGGTAATATTGCAGAGATGCCAACTGGTGAAGGAAAAACATTAGTTTCTTCTCTTCCAACATACGTACGTGCTCTTGAAGGAAAAGGCGTTCACGTTATTACTGTAAACGACTATTTAGCAAAACGAGATAAAGAATTAATTGGCCAAGTTCATGAATTTCTAGGTTTAAAGGTTGGATTAAATATTCCTCAAATCGATCCTGCCGAAAAGAAACTTGCTTACGAAGCTGATATTACATACGGTATTGGAACAGAATTTGGCTTTGACTATCTACGTGATAATATGGCCTCTTCAAAAAATGAACAGGTACAACGTCCTTATCATTTTGCTATTATCGATGAGATTGATAGCGTTTTAATTGACGAAGCAAAGACACCTCTTATTATCGCTGGTAAGAAATCAAGCAGCTCTGATTTACACTATTTATGTGCAAAAGTTATTAAATCATTCCAGGATACTCTTCATTACACATACGATGCAGAATCGAAATCTGCTAGTTTTACAGAAGACGGTATTACAAAAATAGAAGATTTATTTGATATCGATAACCTATATGATTTAGAACATCAAACTTTATATCATTATATGATTCAAGCATTACGAGCTCATGTCGCTTTCCAATGTGATGTTGACTATATTGTACACGATGAAAAAATTCTACTTGTAGATATTTTCACGGGTCGTGTTATGGATGGTCGCTCTTTAAGTGACGGTTTACACCAAGCTCTCGAAGCAAAAGAAGGCTTAGAAATCACTGAAGAAAATCAAACACAAGCATCCATTACAATTCAAAACTTCTTCCGTATGTATCCAGCACTATCTGGTATGACAGGTACAGCAAAAACGGAAGAAAAAGAATTTAACCGTGTATATAACATGGAAGTTATGCCGATTCCGACAAATCGTCCGATTATTCGTGAAGACAAAAAGGACGTCATATACGCAACAGCCGATGCTAAATATAAAGCTGTACGTGAAGATGTTCTAAAACACAATAAACAAGGACGCCCGATTTTAATTGGGACAATGTCTATTTTACAATCAGAAACCGTTGCTCGTTACTTAGATGAAGCAAATATTACATATCAATTATTAAATGCAAAAAGCGCAGAACAAGAAGCTGATTTAATCGCAACTGCTGGACAAAAAGGTCAAATTACAATTGCGACGAATATGGCCGGACGAGGTACTGATATTTTACTAGGTGAGGGTGTTCACGAACTTGGTGGATTACATGTAATCGGGACAGAACGCCATGAATCGCGACGCGTTGACAATCAGCTAAAAGGTCGTGCTGGTCGCCAAGGTGACCCAGGTAGCTCTCAATTCTTCCTTTCTTTAGAAGATGAAATGCTAAAACGTTTCGCACAAGAAGAAGTCGAGAAATTAATGAAATCACTGAAAACAGATGAAACAGGACTTATTCTAACTTCTAAAGTCCATGATTTTGTAAACCGTACACAATTAATTTGTGAAGGTAGCCATTTCTCAATGCGTGAGTACAATTTAAAGTTAGACGATGTAATAAATGACCAACGTAACGTTATTTATAAATTACGTAATAACTTATTACAAGAAGATACAAATATGATTGAAATTATTATTCCAATGATTGATCATGCTGTAGAAGCCATTTCTAAGCAATATCTTGTAGAAGGTATGCTTCCAGAAGAATGGGATTTTGCTAGTTTAACAGCAAGTCTAAACGAAATTTTATCAGTAGAAAATATGCCATCATTATCAGCAAATAATGTACATTCACCGGAAGATTTACAATCCGTTTTGAAAGAAACATTATCTCTTTATAAAGAGCGCGTAAATGAGCTAGATAGCCATACTGATTTACAACAGTCGCTACGATATGTTGCCCTTCATTTCCTAGATCAGAACTGGGTCAATCACTTAGATGCAATGACCCACTTAAAAGAAGGCATCGGACTAAGACAATATCAACAAGAAGACCCTACTCGTCTTTATCAAAAAGAAGCTTTAGATATCTTTTTATACACATATGGTAATTTCGAAAAAGAAATGTGCCGCTATGTTGCAAGACATTTAGGTGTTCCTGAAAACGTACAATAACGAGGTGAAAGATTATGTTATCATTCCTAAAAAAAGCTAAGAAAAACGGAAAAGATACGACTGTCTCTAGTAATCAACTATTCGGACAAGAAAGCACAAATACTGAAAATAAAACTGTAAAACCAACGCTTTACTTCCACCCTAGCTGGGGTGCAGTAGGACAAGAACAAAAATACATTTATCAATTTTTACATAAAGAACTACCACGTTTAGAAGAATATCAAATTTCTTTATCTGGAATTGAGATTGAAAAGCGTGATAACGGTTATGACGTAGCTGTATTTATTCGCAGCACTGTTCCGAAACCAATTTCTTTCGAAGAAGTTACATTAATTCTTCTAAATAAAGAGAAAAAATTATGCGCGCGAAAAACATTCAACCTTTCTGCATTAGGAGATATTCCTGCAAATGTAAATATGCCGTTTATTTTTACATTTGAGCAAGAAACAATTACAGATGCTGAATTATCGCAAACGGATTGGGAATTAGCGTTCGAACTTGAAAGTAAGCATGTATTAGATTTAGATCCATCTTGGGAAGCTCAGTTACCTGAAGCAAGCAAAGAAGCTTTACGTAATTTCGTGGACAATTTAACACCTCCACATGATGGTGAAATGAACTTCCTAGGTCTGCAAGCTGCACGAAAAGAAAACGGCGATTTACATACAACGCTTCTTATTCGTAACGGTTGTAAAGACAACATTCAACTAGAGCAACTTCCTCTTCATATTGAAGATGCCACAGGTGCAGTTGTTGTTAAAGGCGCTTTCACATTACCGAACCTTGAAATTAAAGCGAACACTACAAAACCGTGGTCATTTGTCTTCCCTGCTTCATCTATATTAAAAGAAGATATAGACCTATCTTCTTGGAAGGCACTTGTACCACAAGACTAATCATAGAGAGGCTCGCCTCTCTTACTTTTTTTCATACAAAAAGCCTGCTCAAAAAGATGGTCATCACACCTCTTTGGACAGGCTTTTTCTTTATGTAAAATTTATTTCGTTACGAATAAACGTTCAATATGATATTCAGCTTCTAATTTGCACATTTCATCTGCATGCTTTACTTTATTTCTTTTTAATTGCTCCACTTGTTCTTCGCTCGGTTTTTCATTAATAAGCTCGTTAATTTTTTCATTTACTTTCATTGCTAACGCTTGATGGAAATCTGGATGTCCTTTCAACTCGTCATCTACTTTATTGATCCAAGTTGATTTTGTGTATAAATACTGTTTCCACTGTTCAACAAATTGTTGCATATCAAACTTTTCTTCGTTCCATTCAATTTCTTTCATATACTTCTCAAAAGAAACAACAATTGAGCGTGTAATCCCAATCTTCACTCCGTGTGGTAACTGTTTGTACATCAATTATTCCCTCCAGCTTAAAGCTCTTCCTTCTGACAAAAAAGGAATCTCAAAATTCATATACATTACTATAATATCACATACCTAATCTAGAATGTTACTATACTGCTAAGAGGAATAAATGTCAACAGACGCATAACATCTTGATATACAGATGTTATAAACAAAAAAAACACCCTTATATAAGGGTGTTTCTTCATATAGTTTCCGTTTTTACAAATAGTAATTTATCTTTCTGCTCATTACTCGCCATCACTACTAACGTCTTTTTAATATGAGCAGGTACTTGCTCTAGCGTTACACTCAATCCTGACTTATCCGACTGCTCAATGAAATTCAATAACGCCATAGCTCCTGATACATCCATATAGCGTGCATCTTTCATACGTAAAACAACCGGAGATTTTACGTCTTGTAAAGCATAAAAAACACGATCCACTGTTAAAAACGAAAGTGGTCCCTTAATTTTATATGTTGCTTCCTTTTCTTTTACAATAAAAACTTTACGTTCTTTACATTTCACCATGTATATAATGAATGAAAGAATAATACCGAACGCAACCGCGATCATTAAATCAAACTTCACTGTGACAATCATCGTTACGAGCATAACAACGACATCACCTTTTGGCGCTACATGCATTTTCTTCATGCTCTCCCAATCAAACATGCCAATACCAGTTAAAATTAAAATACCTGATAATACAGCAAGTGGAATGTATTGTACGACTGATCCAAGTCCCATAATGAAAATAAATAATATAACACTATGCATACTTGCTGAAAGCGCCGTTTTACCACCACTTCTTATATTAACGATAGATCGTACCGTCGCACCTGCCCCTGCTAATCCGCCAAACAATCCGCTCATCACATTACCGATACCTTGTCCGACCAGTTCTTTATTACTTTTATGACGTGTCCCCGTCACGTTATCCATTACGACCGATGTTAACAACGAGTCAATCGATCCTAATAAAGCAATACTAAGCGCTGGTAAAACAAGTTCTGCTACGCCTGTTCCACTTAAAGATGGAATATGAAGCGTTGGCATCGCTTCTGGAATCGTCCCAATCTTTTCAATCACCTTATTTAATGACAAATTTCCGATAACCGGTAACCTCACTGTAAGCCCTTCTAACGCAGAAGAAAATAAAGGAAGCATAGCTGTCACACCTACTAATGCGACTAAACTAGATGGGATTGCCTTAATCCACTTTCCAGAAACAATCATGACAATAATCGTTAATACGACGAGTAGAAAACTATTTTGCACATGTTTCATTTCACCTAAAATAATAATTAATGCGATTCCGTTCATAAATCCTGAAACGACAGGATACGGAATGTACCGCACGTAAGATCCAAGCTTACATACACCGAATAAAATTTGAAACAGTCCCGCCATCATAAATGCTATAAAACTCGCCTCTAATCCGTGCGTCGCAATAACCCCTGTTGCAATAACCGTAATCGGTCCAGTTGGGCCTGTAACCTGCCCAGGTGTACCACCAAATAACGCCGCAAATAAGCCTGCAAAAATTGCACCATACAATCCGACTAGTGCTCCCTCAGACGTTCCCGTTGCAGCAATACCAAATGCAATGGCAAGTGGCAACGCAACAATTGCAACAGTAAAACCTGCTAAACATTCCTTTGCTATTTTTTGAAACATATAATAACCACCTTTGTATAAAGTCCATTTTCCATTGTACACCTAAAAAGATACATTCGTTAGTCCACTTTTTACAGTATCGTGACGTAAACGCATTCAATTACAAGTACCTACCGCATCTTTGGAAACCATTGTAACTGTGCTATAATAGATAAATTAAATCTTTTATTATATATTTGGAGGCACTATGCTAACTTTTGAAGAAAAATTATCAATTATTGAATCTTTCCCTGAATTAGAAAGAAAAAACGTATCATTAAAACGTGTGAACTTTCACTTTGAAGAAAGTCGTTTAGATAAAAAGAACGTTGTATATCATTTACATCCAAATGGAAACGGATTTGTATATGCAAGTGGGATTAAAGGTTACAAAACAGATGATAAAGGTATGGTTAACATCCGCGAATTTTCAGCAGATGAGTTACGTTCAGTAATTGAGCAATCAATTGAATTACTTTCACAAGAAGAAGTAGTAATTCCTGCAGAACCTGCGAAAGAAGAAGAATGGCAGAACGAAGACGGTCATATCCTTACTCTTATCTCAGAGGACGATATGTGGAACGTGTACGCTGGTGTAAATTTAGACGGTACATTCAACTCTTATCCAGAAGCTGCGGAATACCTTGATGAAGAAGGATTTTCACGTAAATAAAAATAGAAAGTGGGCATCCCCCACTTTCTATTTTTTTGCCCCTTTTAAAGACTCTCTAAGCACAAACTTCTGTAATTTCCCACTTGCATTACGAGGAAGTTCATCCACAAATAAATAATGACGTGGACGTTTATAATCCGCTAATTCATCACTTTCTTTACAATACGTTTCTAAATCAGCCTCTGTAATTGTTTCATCTTTCTTCACAACAACTGCCACAACACGTTCTCCCCATAATTCATCCGGCTCACCAAGCACCGCAACATCTAATACACCAGGATGACTATGAAGGAAATCTTCAATTTCACGTGGATAAATATTAACGCCTCCGCTAATTACCATATCATCCACACGATCTGCGACGAATAAATAGCCATCTTTATCGAAGTAACCTAAATCACCAGAGTGATACCATCCTTTATACATCGATTTTGCATTTGCCTCTTCTCGGTTATGATAACCAGCCATCATAGTTGGACCGCGCAAAATAATCTCTCCTACTTCATAAGGAGGTAATACATCATTTGGCTCTGCTGGTGCATCTTCATTCGGTTTCACAATGCGGATTTCATGACTAAAGCACGGTGTTCCTGCTGAACCTGCTTTCGTAATTTGATCCTCTTCTACGAGAAACGCAACAACAGGTCCCATTTCTGTCATTCCATAAATTTGTACAAGATCAATATAAAGACGTTCTTTACATTCCTTCACTAATGCTGGTGCCATTGCAGCCCCGCCGTATATACCAATCTTCATGGAAGTTAAATCGTACTGTGTTAAATCTTTTTGCAACAACATATTCCACATCGTCGGCGCTGCAAAAAACGTCGTAATCTTCTCTTCTTGAATTGTATGTAATACTGTTTCTGTGTCAAAATGATGTAAAATAACATTCTTTCCACCAACTTGAATGCGCGGTATAATTCCAGCATTCAACTCACCGCAATGATATAACGGTGCTACAACAAGCCCAATACTATCTCGATTATATTTTAGGAAATACGTACAAATCATACTATGCTCAGCCATTTCGCGATGACGATGTAATACACCTTTCGGATGACCTGTCGTACCGCTTGTATACAGCATAGAACAATAATCCATTTCACCAATTTCAATATCTACTTTTTTGGAAGATGCTTCATTTACTTTTTCATGGTAGGAGCTAGCATAAGAAGGTGTATCGTCTTCTACATACCAAAAAGACGAATTCGGAAAATCTCGTTCAATGATAGCCACGGTTGGCTCAACTGCTTTTTCAAAAACAACTACTTTCGAGGATGCGTCCTGGAGAATATAAGATACTTCTTTTGCTTTTAAGCGGAAATTGATCGGGTTAAAGATCGCTCCAATTTTTGCGCAGGCTAAGTAAACGTTTACAAATTCACGGCAATTATATAAGTAAACAGATACCGTATCGCCCTTTCTTACCCCTTCTTCTAATAGAGCATGCGCCGTTTTATTTATTTGCTCATCCCACTGTTTATACGTCCAGCGAATATTTTTTTCTGGTTCCACTAATGCCTCTTTATTCGGATACTTACCAACAGATAAATCGAAAATTCTCCCTATCGTCATGTACATGCCAACAATTTCCCCCTTTTCTCTTTCATAAATCTATCATTTCGTCCATAAGTAGACATTGTCCTTTAATGATTTGACTAATTTTTCTGATTATTATCGACATAGTTTTACAAACAGTTCCGCTTTTGGCGGTAAGTGAAATTATATCGGCGATTTTCCGGATATATCGGCGCAACTTGAATTATATCAGCGATTTTCAAAATATATCAGCGCAACTTGAATTATATCAGCGATTTTTCGAATATATCGACTTACCGACAAAAACTGACAATATAAAAAAGAGGTTGTTCCGACTCGGAATAACCTCTTTCTTTTTATGCAAATAGCTCTTCTAAAATTTTCAGTTTATCTTCTGTATATTTTACGAAGCCATCGTTATATGATTTTGGATCTTTCGGATTCGCAAAGTGCGTAATTGCTCCCGTTTTCGGATGAACAAATTTACTTGATGCACCACAACCAAGTCCGATAATTGATTGTACTTCTTCCATAATGACAATGTTGTAAATACTTTCTTGCGTCGGCATTGCATAACCAACGTTCTCTAAATTACCTAAAATATTCTTTTGACGATATAGGTAATATGGTACGTAATTATGCTTTTGCGTCCACTCTTCTGCTTCGTGCATCATCGCTGTAATTTCTTCGCGACCTGCTACTTTATATTTCCGTTTGTTTTGCGTCATTTCAGAAGCACGTTTGAATGATAACGTATGAACTGTTAACGATTCTGGCATTAACTTTTCTGTCTCATCTAACGTGTGCTTGAAGATATCTAACCCTTCACCAGGAAGACCAATAATTAAATCCATATTAATATTATTCATTCCCATTTCACGAGCTAAATGATACTTCTCAATTGTTTCTTCTACAGTATGATGACGTCCAATTGCTTTTAATGTTTCTTGATGGTATGACTGCGGATTAATACTAATACGGTCAATGTTCCATTTATTTAACACTTCTAGCTTCGCTGGCGTAATTGTATCTGGGCGACCTGCCTCAACTGTTACTTCACGTACATTTTTCACATCTGGGAACGCTTCATACATTTCTTCATACAGCATATCCATCTCTTCTGCTGTAATACTTGTCGGTGTACCGCCGCCGTAATAAATCGTCGTAACTGTTACACCTTTTTCTTTTAAAAACTTACCAATTTCACGAACTTCATAATGTAATCCACCTAAGAATGAATCAACAGAGCCTTGGCGTCCGTTAATTGCATACGCCGGGAATGTACAATATGCACATTTTGTTGGGCAGAATGGAATACCGATATAAATACTTACTTCCTCTTTCAAACGATATAAATCCGGAACTACCGCTAATTGGCAATCAACGATACGTTGAAGAAGTTCAATTTTCTCTTCATGAATTAAATAACTTTCACGAAGTTCTTGGTGTGCTTCTTCTTTTGACATACCATTTTGAAGCATTTTATGAAGAAGTTTCGTTGGACGAACTCCAGTTAAAATACCCCAGCTTTGTTCAATACCAGTTAACTGCTGAAGAACAGAAAGATATACATAAGAAACAACGTGCTTCACTTGCTTCATACGCTCTTTTTCATCTGTAAAAGCAGATAAATCTTTTGCGAATGTTTCTTCATACACATTTCCAGTCGCAACATCTGTTAAACGAGCTGATGCTTTCACATTCTCTTCAATGTGTATATCAACGATAAGATTTGCTTCCTCTTGTTCAAATCCAATCGTACTCTCTTCAAAAAATAAGCCGCCAATATTTTGTAGCGGACGTAAAAAACGATCATCTTGTAACGTTTTAATTGAAATTAACAACATTATCACCTTTTCATTTGCAAACTCTCTTTAGTTTACTTGAAGGGCGTTTGCAGGTCAATACAGAAGGTTTTACCTTATTTTCATATCCTATTTAAAACAAACTGAATATTGATTTTTAACGAACTTTCTCTAGTTGTATAGACATTAGAATATACTCTTGTTACAATCTAGAACGTATTAGTACTTGCTACTAATTTAAATACATATAAAGGAGGACTCTTAACACGACATAAAGACTATCACGTGTTAAAACAACTATGAAAAAAAAGTTTTACAATATTTTAGCACTATCTTTAGCATTACAAACATTTGTAGCACCTATCCATTCATTCGCGGAAAGCATAGAGAAAACTGCGGAATTGTCTACGGATGAGCAAGCTTTAAAAAGCATTGAAGAACATGCAAAACAGCATAGACATGACGAAGAAAACGACCTTGAAATCTCGGGTGAATATCTTCTCCACTTATCAACAAAACTTCCACTATACGATTCAAACGACTTAAAAACGAAAACAAATATTGAAATTGCTGAACCAGTAGTAAAAGCAACGAAGAAAAAAGGGAATGCATATTATATACAAACTACGTTTGGTGCTGGCTGGGTTAATAAGGAAAGTAATAGTTTAGAAGTACAAGAGATTCATAAACTTTCGAATCAAAAACTAATTGTATCAGAAGAAACATCAGTATATTCCTTCCCTTTCCAATCGTTTAAAGAAGAAACGAAATTACAGCCACAAACAGTAGCTCCTACTGAACAAGCTGGGAATTGGTTTAACATTCAAATGAACGGAACTGAGAAATGGATTTATGCTCCTTCAGCTACATTTGAAGGTACAAAAGCATCATTATTTGAAAAAACAAGTACTATCGAAAAGAGAAGCGCAACTTTCTTCAAAACACCATCTAATTTGCCTACAAATAACGTTTATGGTGTTACATTTAAAGAAATGATTGTTCCAAAAGGAAATGAAAACATTCGTCCTGGCTACGCAATGGAACCGAAATACATTACAATTCATGAAACTGCTAATACAAGTAAAGGTGCGAACGCTTTAAATCATGCGAAGTACTTAGATAATCAAGCTCGCGGAAATACGGATCGTTCAGCATCTTGGCATTTTACAGTAGATGACAAAGAAATTTATCAACATCTCCCACTAAATGAAGTTGGATGGCATGCCGGAAATAAAACTGGAAACTATGAATCTATCGGAATTGAAATTGCTGTGAATAGTGATGGAAATTATACGAAAGCGGTAGAAAATGCGCGCAAGTTAGCTGCTTTCTTAATGAATGAATTAAACATATCTCTAGATCACGTTCAAAAGCATCAATTTTGGAGCGGAAAAAACTGCCCTGCATTTATGATTCAGCGCGGACAATGGGATGCTTTCTTAAAGGGCACGAACGCTTACTATAACGAACATCGTAAAGATGTTATGCCGCCGCCAGAAGTCCCTCATGAAAAAGACGACATTACAGGTGGTTGGTATGAGCAAGACATTCGTCAATTAGCTGCTAGAAAAATCATGTTCGGTGACGGCAATGGTTCTTACTGGCCAAACCGCCTCGTGACACGAGCTGAGTTTGCAAATTTAATGTCGAGAGCTTTAAAATTACCTGCTGGAAACGCTAAATTTACAGACTTAAACGAAGCACACCCATCTTTAATAGATGGAATTAACCGCGCCGCTAGCGCAGGTATCATTAATGGTCGTGGGAATAATAAATTTGATCCCAATGCTACAATAACACGTGATGAAGCTGTTATTATGATTGACCGTGCATTAGAATATAACTGGATTTATAGAAAAGAAGTGAAATTACCATTCACTGACCAACACTTAGCATACGATAAAAAAGCATTACAAAATGTTTACGCATACGGAATTGTAAAAGGGAACGAACGTAATGAATTCGTACCAAAAGGCACAGCAACACGTGCTGAAGCAGCCGCATTTTTAAATCGAATGCTTAAAGTTATTGAAGCTTAAACAAAAAAACGTAGCCAAAAGCTACGTTTTTCCTTTATCGTTTCGGTGTATTTTTATGATTCTTCAAAAACGGAAGCGGGAATTGCTTGCGGAAATGTTCTTTAATCATATACTCTACGCCGTTCTCACTATTTGAACGTGTAATCCAGTCGGCCGCTTGTTTTACCTCTACAGGTGCGTTCCCCATCGCTACCCCGAGACCCACATTTTCAATAACCTCTAAATCTTCCATGCTATCTCCAATGGCAACCATTTCGTTTAGCGAAATATTTAAATGCTCTCCAAGCAATTGTAATCCACGTAATTTTGATACATTTTGTGGCAAAATTTCTATTCGTTTTGAATCACATTCAATATACTCTATATCTTGAAACGCTTTTCTTAATGTATTCAGTCCTCTTTCTTTTTCACCTTTCGTTTGGAAAAGAACATCAATTTTTGGCGCCGCGACTGGATGATCACGAAGCGCATCACCTAACGAATCTACAAATTGAACTGGATAAAATAACGGATCAGCACTCGATAGCACAGTACGCGCAATTAAGTTTGGTGTATTTCTCTCGCGATTTCCGATTGAAAACCGTTCATGAGAAATGCGGACGTTACAGTCAAAATGCTCTAATACTTGCACAATGTTAAATGTCTTCTCTTCCGATAATCTTCTTTGAACGTACGGCTTATCTAACGTTGCTGAAACGAAAGCACCACCATGTGTCACTAATATAGAATCTAATTTTAACGCCTTTGCTACTTTATGAGCGGATTGAAAATTACGACTCGTAAATAATGTAACGTATACATCTTTTCTTTTTACAAATTCAATTGTTTCTCGTAATCCTTTTGCAATTTTTCCGTTGTTGTATAGTAGTGTCCCATCTATGTTAAGTGCTAGTAAGCGATAAATCATGTCGCACTCCCCCTCTTCGCTGTTGTACTCTATCCATAATTTATGAAATAACTGTAGCAAATAGAACGAGTTAGAATTTCTACTGAAAATTTGGTTTACTATATACATATACACTCAGTAAAGGAGATAGTACAATGCAGGCACCTCCTTCCTTTTATGAAGGCGATACGTTAGAAGTCGCAAAAAAATTACTCGGACAGAAACTTGTTCATATTGTAGATGGAATAAAACGAAGTGGAATCATTGTTGAAGTAGAAGCATACAAAGGGCCGGGTGATAAGGCCGCACATAGTTACGGCGGCAGACGGACGGATCGTACGGAAGTCATGTTTGGCGCACCAGGACATGCTTACGTATATTTAATTTACGGTATGTACCATTGTTTCAACGTCATTACAGCACCAGTGGGCACCCCGCAAGGTGTTCTCATTCGAGCTCTTGAACCGGTAGATGGAATAGAAGAAATAAAACTAGCGCGCTATAACAAAACAGACCTTACAAAAACGCAGTATAAAAATTTAACGAACGGACCTGGCAAACTATGCCGTGCACTCGGCATTACTTTAGAAGAACGAGGCGTATCATTACAAAGTGACACATTGCATATTGAACTCGTCCCAGACGAAGAACACATATCATCACAATATAAAATAACAGCCGGACCTCGAATTAACATTGACTATGCAGAAGAAGCTGTACATTATCCGTGGCGTTTTTATTATGAGGGGCATCCGTTTGTTTCAAAGAAATAAATGATTCAACAAAAAATATTCATAAAAGAAGACTGTTCCAAAATGGAACAGTCTCTCCCTTTTTACTCCGCACCTTCCGCAGTCGCAATATTATCCTCTAAGTTTTCTCTAGATAATTCAGCTGCCATAAAGTCAGCAGTTTCTGGAAGTGCTAAATGCATATGAGCTTTTTGACAAATTTGGATCGTACAGTTTTCAACAACATAGTCGAAAACATGTCCGCCTCCGCTTCTTTCATCATCAATATAATGTAAGTGGAATCCAGCTACACCAATACCTTGCGCATAATCTGGCGTCCAAAATCCAGCAAGCGTACCTTCTGTATTTTCAAATGAGAAGATTGGTTGGGATTTCGTCACTTCAACGAGCGGTGTATACGGTTTTTCTTGTCTTGGAACAGTTCTCGTTCTTACTTCGCGGAACGTACCATCCATTCGAATACCGTAAAATAAGTTTTTACTCGGCATTAGTTCATGTAATAAAGCTTCCACTTCTTCACGATTCATCGGACGCTCTATCGTATAACTCATTTCTTTTTCAAAAAACGTTACAGTCGCAAATGGTGTTGTTTCTTCTGGCTCTACTTTTTCTGCTGAACCGTCTGAACGTAAATGATAAAATTCGTTATCAAACGCAATCATTTCACCATCTAATTGATCAAATGTGCCGATACCGAAATCACCATGTTTTTTCAAATCTTCAAAGCTAATCACACCATCATATATCCCATCTAATAGCGCAAGCATTGTAGATGTTTGATATACTTCGTTATTCGTTTTCGTTCTTTTTGCATCAATATCAATTAATTGCGCAACAGTCATCTCAAATCTGCCTCCATTAGTTTAATTGGTTTGGTAATAATTTTTCGCTTAATTTAATGTTGTCACGGTAATCGATTGGAATATCAATAATGACAGGGCCGTCTGCTACTAGTGCGGATTTCAGTACACCTTCTAATTCATCAGGCGTGTTAACGCGAAGACCTGTCGCACCGAAACTTTCTGCATATTTTACAATATCAACATCACCGAACTCTGTAGCTGATGTTCTACCGTATTTCATCATTTGTTGGAACGCAACCATATCATACGTACCGTCTCTCCATACAAGATGTACAATTGGAGAATTTAAACGTACCGCTGTTTCTAATTCCATCGCTGAGAATAAGAAACCACCGTCACCTGATACGGAAACTACTTTCTTACCTGGTTCTACTAAAGTAGCAGCAATTGCCCAAGGAAGTGCAACACCTAACGTTTGCATACCGTTACTAAATAATAATCTACGTGGTTCATAAGAACGGAAACATCTTGCCATCCAAATGTAATGGGAGCCGATGTCACACGTAACAGTTGTATCATCACTAATTAAAGAACGAAGTGTACGAATCACTTGAAGCGGATGTGTAACACCTTCTGAAGCACGATTTGGAACTTCTGCTTGTTCTGATAATTTCGCGCGTAATCGTTCTAACACTGCTTCTGATTTCGTACTTAATACAAGTTTCGGTAATTTCTCCGCGATGCTATTTACAGTTAAAGCGATATCACCAATTAATTCACGCTCTGGTTGGTAATCGTGGTCGATATCTGCTTGATGGTCATCAAGATGAATAATTGTTCTGTCCCCAAGTTTATTCCAGAATTTCGGATCATACTCAATTGGGTCATAACCGATAGAAATAACAAGGTCCGCTTCTTCTAGTAAAATATCACCCGGTTGGTTACGGAATAATCCAACGCGGCCGAAGAAATGATCTTCTAATTCACGTGAAATCGCACCAGCTGCTTGATATGTTTCAACGACAGGAAGTTCTGTATCCGCAATTAATTCACGAACAGCTTTCGTCACTTCATTTGTGCTTGCTCTCATACCGAGTAAAATAACCGGCAATTTTGCTGCTTTTATTTTTTCTACTACGTATGTAATATCATGTGTGGGAGCGATTCCAAGCTGTGGCTTAGAAAGCGCACCGATAGACTCTACATTCGTTTCCGCAGTCATAACGTCTTGCGGAAGACTTACTAAAGTAGCGCCTGGATTTGTGGAAGTCGCACTTCGAAATGCATTTGATAATGCTTCTGGCACATTATCAGGATGCTCTACTTCTACGCTATATTTTGTGATTGGTTCGAATAGTGCAGCATTATCCATAGATTGGTGCGTACGTTTTAATCGATCTGTACGCGGAACTGCACCAGCTAAAGCAACAACGGGATCACTCTCCGCATTCGCAGTAACAAGACCTGTCGCTAAATTTGATGTCCCTGGTCCTGAAGTTACAAGACATACGCCCGGTTTTCCTGTTAATCTACCAATCGCAGCTGCCATAAATGCTGCATTTTGTTCATGACGACAAACAATTAACTCTGGTCCTCTTTCTTGCAGTACATCAAATACAGAGTCAATCTTCGCTCCTGGAATACCGAAAACATGTGTAACACCTTGTTTAATTAAACAATCAACAACAAGATCTGCTCCTTTTGTTTTTGTCTTCACGTCGTTTGCTTTTACACCTGTACTCAAACTAATCATTCCTTTGTTTCATAATTTGTGTAATAAAGATTTTAATTTCACCTTGTTAATTAACGTGGTGAAGTATTATTTATCATTATATTACAAATGCATTATTTTTCCAATGATATGAATTTGACAGTTTTATGACGCTCATTAAGGAATGCGCTTACAACCCTTTATTTATCCTAAAATAATATTTTTATATTTTCTCGAAAAAATCTAAAAAACTTCCATCTCATCACAGTATTTTAAAAATAATAGTACCTTGTAAAGAACACTACTAAATGATATATTTGTAAATATTGGAACACCCATTAATTGGAATGACATTCGTAGTTAGTATATCCCCCTCTCAACAAAGAGCGGATTCTCAGCTATAATTCATTATTTTATAAAGGGAAGTGATCGCAATGAACAAAAGTGAGTTTTTAAGCCAACTTAGTTCCTACCTACGGAATATACCTAATTCAGAAAAGGAGGATATTATTTCAGAATATGAAACTCATTTTATTAGTGGTAAACAAGACGGAAAATGTGAAGAAGAAATTGCTAAAAAACTAGGAAACCCTAAAATGATCGCGAAAGAACTGAATGTTTCCTATGCAATAAGCAATGCTGACAAGAAACGCAGCTTCAAAAATATGATAACTGCACTATTTTCTGTTATGAGCTTAAGTGTTTTAAACTTTGCCTTTATCTTTGTCGCCTTTTTCGTACTACTCTTTTTATTACCGATTATTCTAGCACTTATCATTGCCACTCCAGTATTAATCATTTCCCCTATTTTATTAATAGGGTTAGGATTTTTTACAGGGTTTCATCAAATTAGTTACTCCGATGTTTATAATGTGTTTATCGCTTTTTGCGTCGGTTTACTCATATCCGTCATATGTTATCAAATGATAAAACATCTATATGCACTTTTAGTAAAGTATTTGAAATGGAATATAGCTATTTTACAAAGACACTAATGAATGTAAAAGGAGACTAAAATGAAGAAATATACTTTATATTCACTCATGCTACTTACAATGTTATTTCTATCAGCTTGTTCAAACAGTGCGCAACCTAAGGAAGAAAACGATGTACAATCTATTAAAGATGTTACGGTTAAAATTCCGGAAACTATATTCACTTCCTCAAAAAAGAATGAAACTATTAATGAAGATGAAATGAGAAAAAATATAAAAGATTATATAGATTATAGCTGGGAGTTATCTGAAAACATCATTCCACTTGCCTCAACAACTCCTGATAAGAATTTCACTGATTCCGATCGAAAAAAATTACAAAAACTAATCGATCTAGCGAAACAAAACGATATGAATTTCCATGAGTTTATTAGTAATAATAATTTACCTACTGATTATAAAAAACCTTCAAAAGAAATCTATGAATTTATGTCATCATCTACGGCTATTTTCGTAGAACTAGATCAAGAATTAAACAAACTCGCCCAAGATGGTAACTTATTCAAAGCCGATTTTTCTTTTACGAAGCACCTTGAGAAAGCTAATGGACGGAAACAAAAAGAGATTGAAAAGTTTTTAAACGAAAAAAACATTAAAACTTCAATTAACAGCAATAAAAAGAATTAACGGATGTACTACATACCACTTTCAAAATAGCTATTTTGAAAGTGAGGTTTTGTTGTCTAACTATCAAATTCCCTAAACAAAAAAGACGCCCCTATACAGGGGCGTCTTCCGCTATTACGCTTGTTGTTGCGTGCTATATAATTCTTCAAGTGGCTTCATGATAATTTTGTTAACGTCGCCGATTACAACGTTTAAGCGTTGCTCAGTTTCCATTAACTTTGTAATTTTAGCATCTTGTTGAATGCGAACTACAACTTCTTGTGCTTGTTGGTTGTCTTCTTCAGTGATTTCTTGGCCTTGCATCATTTTTTGTTGTAGGCTAAGTTGCATTGTGCGGAACTCATCAAATAAGTTCTTTGAAGCTGCATCAGCTTGAACTGCTGCGTAGCTCTCTTTTAAAGTTTTGAAGTCATCGTTTTCAGCGATTGCTTTTTGTAATTCATATGCTACATCATGAATGTTTTTTGTCATTTTATTTTCCTCCTTTAGAAGGCTAGCGCTTTTCATACGCACTGCCTTTTACGTGCATTTACATACGCACCTCTTCTTACCATATCAAACTATGCAAGAGATGTGAAGAAATTTCACTTTTATTTGTATGTACGTATTTTATTATTTCAGAAACAACAGTAATACCCCTTGCACGATTCCAATCACTCCGCCTAATAAGGCACCTAAATACGTGATCATTTTTAGTTCATTTTTTGTAATGGACAGAACTAAATCTTCTAGTCTCTCCGTTGAAAATGTAGACACTTCTTGTTGGACAATTTCCGCTAAGTGTAGATTATGTAGTATACTTTCTACGTTTTCTGCCCCCCACTCCAAACCTTTCGTTACTGCGCCTGGGACTATCTTTTCAATAATTGTTTCCCGAACTGGCTCACATACTTTCTGCACAGATTGGTTTAAAAATTTACTCACAGTTTCCTCAACTTTAACTGCTGACAATATAGAGCTTACAATCATTTCTTTTTCTACAAACGTTTCTAATTCTTTTACATCTCTTCCTTTTAACTTCTCCCACTCTTTTTGCAGTACATCCGTTAAAAGCTGCTTTGTGCCATCTTGCCCTAAAAACTTAATAACCTCAGGCTGCACACGATCCACTACACTTACATTCCCTAAAAACATTCCGACTAAGTTAAGTAGCGTTCCCCTAGAAGCAAAGAAATCATCAATCATTTTTGAAAGACGTGCTTTACCTTCTTCACTCTCAAAAAACTGAGTTGCTCGCCCTAAAATAAATGCCGAAACATTTGGAATCGCATTCTCTATTTTCTCATGAACAGAATGAGGTAAAGCTTGTTCCCATGTATATGTATAGTACTCTTCTAAAAATGCCTGAATCTTTTCTGTAATCACCTGTTCGATTTTCTCAGTTGCTTCTTTTTCTACATGCGCTACGTCCCGTTTTTCTAACATGTGTCGCAGTGACTGTTCATTCGTAATTACTTTATCCACTTCTACTTGTGCCCATTGGATTAAACCTTTTTGAAACTCTTCATTTGTTAACTTCTTGCCGATTCCTTCTGGCGTTAACAAATGTTCTACAACCATTTTCCCTAATTGAACAGCAAGCTCATCGCGGCGCTTCGGAATTAATCCTGGTGTAAATGGCACTTGAAACTTCCCAATATACATAGGGCGATGAGGACGAAATAACATTTTTATCGCTAAATGATTTGTAAATCCTCCAATAATTGCTCCGAGCCCTGTCGTCGTTAACATACTTAACCATATATTCATTACAATCAACCTTTCGCTTCTCCAAAACTATAGCATATCATCATACGGACAAAAGTATAATGGTATAAAAACGTATTTGCAATATATAGCTTCGCCTATTATGCCAACATTTTGTTAGTAAAGGAGTGATTTCGTTGGTTCTCGGTATTTTAACTTCTCACCCTCATTATGAGCAAACGTATTACACCGAAATCGCTAAACGCGCTCGGCTTTATCATAATGTCGTTGCCCAGTTTACGCCATTTGGTATTGATCCTAAAACAGATCTTGTTTCTGGTCTGATTTATGATACGGATACAGGAAAATGGAAAGAGCAAATATTCCCTATTCCTTCTTATATATACGATCGTTTTTCTTTTAACGAGGAAACAGACGTCGAAAAAGCAAAGTCAATTATTCACTCATTACACAACCGTCCTTCCACTACCTTTTTAAATAACACACTCATTGACTTAAGCAAACTACATGATGTATTTCTCACGAATAAAAAATTATCTCCTTATATACCAAAATTTGAAATAGCAACGATACACAACGTTTTCAAACTGTTATTAAAAACAAAAGATATTATTATACGTCCTACTAACGCACATTCCAATGAAAGTTTGTACCGGGTCGTTTATAAAAATAAAACGTTTCATGTTGATACGATAAATGACGCCTACCATACTTCTACTCCAATTAAACGGACTGATGAATTTATATCTTGGTACAAATCTCATATACGATCAGCACGTTACATCACGCATACAATGCTGCAACCTCCAAATCAATTAACATACCCACTCCATATTCGAACCATTTTACAAAAAAATAAAGAAAAGAAGTGGAACGTTATCGGTCAGTTTATACAAAAAAGCTCATTTCCGAATCAACTTTTACTTTCGGCAACAGATGATTCCTCGCTGCATGCATTTTCAAAAATTAAATACGTACTATCTAGTACCGGTGTACAATTGTTACAAGACGCTTTACAAGACATTATAAATGAAGTGTTTCAAACGCTAGATGCATCTTATTCTTCATTATTCGAGCTAGAGCTTTCCACTATTATGGATCAAAAAGGGGCAATTTGGCTTATGTATGTCAACACAATTCCCCCTTACGAACATTACATTCGCCATAGTGGTTCATTAGCCGAAAAAATATATCACGGACCATTACAATTTAGTCGCTTTACACCATAAAGAAAGGGGGTAAGTCTATTTTGAAAGAGCACATATATACGTTAAATATTTCAGATGAACATCCAAATAGTATTACTTTACCTTATATTTTTTCCATCACACCACCAATTACATCCCTTTCCTTCGGCCTACGCCATGTTGCAAGTGAAGAGGTAAAAATTCATTATTCCTTTACTCGCGAAATCATTATTGGAAAACAAATTGCAGAGAAACTTTTACTGCCTCATTCCACTACTATCCATGCATTCACACAAAACCAAACAATTATTTTCGGACCATTAATCGGGATTTTCACAACTGGTTTTAACGATGACGCTTCTAATCCTTTAGGGAACCGTTCAACTTCTCTTGGCGAGTTACTAACGCCACCATTCACCTTACGACCATTTGTATTCGTTTTTGGTGTGCAACATATAGACTGGGAAGACGAAACAATTGAAGGGTATTTCTTTCAAGAGGAAAAATGGATAAAGAAAAAAGTCCCTTTACCGAATGTCATTTACGATCGATTACCAAATCGGAAAGCCGAAAATTATAAACCGATCGTAAGAGCAAAAAGAAAGCTAGAGCATGACTATGCGATTCCATGGTTTAACCCAGGTTTTTTTAATAAATGGGAAGTGCATCAACTTCTTATGAAAGATGAATCCATTATGCCATTATTACCAAACACAGAAACATTTCAGCACTTCGAACAAGTGGAACGATTTCTCGGAACGTATAAATCCATTTATATGAAACCGATTCATGGTAGCTTCGGTAGAAACATTCATCAAATATTTTATTCCCAAACAGAGAATTGCTACTACTGTCGTTATCGCGAAAATGAAGAAAATAAACTAAGAAAGTACCAATCATTAGAAACACTTCTGAACCATGTGTTAAAAGGACATGATTTAAAAAAGTTTATCGTACAACAAGGTATCTCCTTGCTACGCTTCGATGGGCAACCTGTTGATTTCCGCATTCATACAAATAAAAATCATTTCGGCCAATGGATGGTCAGTGCAATCGTGGCAAAAATTGCTGGCAAAGGTAGCTTAACAACGCATGTAAATAGCGGTGGCGATACAAAATTGCTGCAAGAACTTTTTCCAGATTCAACGAAACAAGTTCAAATTGAAAATAAGTTAAAACATACCGCCTTACAAATTAGTTACGCGCTCGATGAACAAGTAACCGGAAATATCGGAGAAATCGGTTTTGATATCGGTTTAGACACACAGGAAAACCCATGGCTCTTTGAAGCAAACTCTAAACCAGGGCGAACTGTATTCCAAGATGCCAAGTTAAAAGAACAAAGTGAACTAACGCGCCAATTATTTTACGAATATGCCATCTACTTAACTGAACATTCTTTGCGCGATACAAAAGAAAAAATGTCTCAAATAAAATCAGAGATTGCCTCAAACAACGAGCATATCCCGTCCCCTATGATTCACTCACAAATACAAAAACAAAAACTTCCACCTCATTCATAAGGTGGAAGTTTTCTATTTACACAAGTTTTACTACAACCTCTGTTTCCACGTTACATACTCCGCAATAAAAAATATGATTGCAATATTCATTTGAATTATTATGTGTCAATCCATCTACTGCACTTAATAATTCTTGGTCCATATACGCACTATAATCGTCTATGTAATCTACAGCCTTCCCATAATCTTGGAGTATACTTTGGCAATTTTGACAAGAATATGTTTGTGATTCTAATGCGTTGCAAAGCGGGCAAATTCCCATCACGATCCCTCCATATAATTGTATCTAGCTACGTATAGGAGCAGCTTGCCCCATTCTTACTTACATTCTCCTCAAATTAGCAGGATACAAAAAGAAAAATATATTTCATATCGCTCTTAGTTTTACCTTCTTTCTAAAAAATAAAACGATTACTCTTATTTCATAATTTACGAAATCACTAAGATTTTTTACAAAATTTACAAATTATTATTTCGTATATCTTTCTAGGTAACATCCATACTATGAGTACAAACTTAATTACCGATGGATTAGCGCCAAACGGGGCGATAATCTGGTTCAACTCCAGCTAGTCCAACCAAAAAAATTTTTATAACTCTAAGGAGGATATATTCCTATGGCAAACCAAAATTCTTCAAATCAATTAGTAGTACCAGGAGCAACAGCTGCAATCGACCAAATGAAGTACGAAATCGCTCAAGAATTTGGTGTACAATTAGGAGCAGATTCTACAGCTCGTGCTAACGGTTCTGTTGGTGGCGAAATTACAAAACGTCTAGTTGCAATGGCTGAGCAAAGCCTTGGCGGATTCCACAAATAAATATATATGGCAAAAAGGTCTCAAGGCATATGCCTTGAGACCTTCCTTCATTTATCCCGCTTTAATGGGCAGTAAGACCCCCACCTCAAAATTCAGCGAAAGCGAAGAAGTTAGGTGGGGGATCAACTGCCCATAAAAGTCCGATTGGTGAGGGCTGATAATCAGTGGGGGATGAAGAAAACCCCCACTGATTAAAGTTTCACTTTATTGCAACATTTGTAAAAACTTCTTCGTACGTTCTTCTTTTGGATTTGTAAATACATCTTCTGGTGTACCTTGTTCGACAACGACACCGCCATCCATGAAAATAACACGGTTCGCAATTTGATGTGCAAAACGCATTTCATGCGTTACAATGACCATCGTCATGCCTTCTTTAGCAAGCTCTTTCATGACCTTCAGAACTTCTTGAACGAGTTCAGGATCAAGTGCTGACGTCGGTTCATCAAATAGTAACACTTCCGGCTCCATCGCAAGCGCGCGCGCAATTCCAACGCGCTGTTGTTGTCCGCCTGATAATTGGAACGGATATAAATCCACTTTATCTGCTAGACCCACTTTTTCAAGGAAATAGTTTGCTTTTTTCTTTGCTTCTTCTTTCCCCATCTTTTTCACTGTAACAAGCCCTTCCATTACATTTTGAAGTGCTGTTAAATGCGGGAATAGATTATGGTGCTGGAATACCATACCTGTTTGCGTACGAAGGTTGACAATATCTTTCTTCGTTACTTTTTGAGAGAAGTTAAGCTCTTTATTACCGATACGAATATTACCAGCGTTTGGCGTTTCTAATACATTAAGACAACGCAGGAATGTCGTTTTACCAGATCCAGACGGCCCGATAATAACAACAACCTCACCCTTCTCAACTGTTAAATCTATATGTTTTAGTACGGTATTATCTCCGAAACTTTTTTGTAAGTGCTGAATTGAAATCATAAAAACAAAAACTCCTTTTGTAAAAGGATTATTTTAATGTATAGCGTTCTGAACGCTTTTCTAACATCTGTTGTACGATTGATAATAAGAAACAAATAACCCAATAAATAAGACCTGCTTCAAAATAAACAATTAAAAACTCATAGTTCATTGCCGCAATTTCCTGCGCTTTTCGGAACATTTCTGTTACTAAAATTAACGATGCTAATGAAGTATCTTTCACTAAGCTAATAAATGTATTCGAAAGCGGCGGAATTGATACGCGCGTTGCTTGTGGTAAAATAACACGTTTTAACGCTTGCGGATATGTCATCCCAATTGTGTAAGCTGCTTCCCACTGCCCTTTCGGAATCGAAAGGATAGAAGCACGAATAATTTCAGATGCATACGCACCGACATTTAATGAAAATCCAACAACTGCTGCTGTATATGGCTCAACTTCAATATTAAGAGTTGGGAGACCATAGAAAATGATAAATAACTGTACAAGAAGTGGCGTTCCGCGAATGATAGATACATAGATACGAGCAATCCATTGTAAAATACGACTACCTGAAATACGTGCAAGCGCCGTTAACGTTGCCAGTATAAGACCGATAATAAATGTAATAAGCGTTAATGGAATTGTCGTAAAAACAGCTTCCTTCAGCATAGGCATGAAGGAAGTCTGCATAATATCTATCCAAGTAGACAATCGATCTGAAATCAATGCACTACTTAGATACATTTTCACCAAACCATTTTTTCGTTATTTTGTCATACGTACCGTCTTTTTTCATATCTTCTAACGCTTTATCTACTTCTTGTACAAGCTTAGTGCTACCTTTACGGAATAAGAATCCACTTTCTGAAGCTTCTTTTTCTGTATCTACAATTTTAATTTTCGCATCTTTTTTCGTTTCTAAATAGTTTAATACTGATAATTTATCATTGATTGTGAAATCAACGCGTCCTGAAGCTAATAGTTCTGCCGCTTGGCTAAATCCTTCTACACCAACGATTTCCGCACCATTTTTCTTAGCGATATCTGCATAGTTACTTGTTAAAGATTGTGCTCCTTTTAATCCTTTTACATCAGCAAATGTAGCAGGTTTATCTTTATCTTTTGCGATAACTAATGCCGCTGAAGATGAAACGTATGGTTTAGAGAAATCATATTTCTTTTGACGGTCTTCACGAATACCAACTTCGTTTGCAACCATATCAAAGCGTTTCGCATCTAAACCAGCAAGTAAGCTATCCCATTGTGTTTCTTTAAATACAGGTTTTACTCCTAAACGTTTTGCAACTTCTTCTGATAGTTCAACGTCAAATCCAGTTAATTTATTGCTTGAATCGTGGAACGTAAATGGTGGGTATGTACCTTCTGTACCAATTACAAGTTCGCCGCTTTGTTTAATCTTTTGTAACGCGTCTTGACTAGCTGTATCTTTTTTCTCTTCTTTACCGCAGCCGGCTACAATCCCGATCGCTAATGTAGTTACTGCAAGCACTGAAAATAATTTCTTCATGATGGTAATCCTCCAAGTATTCTGATAGGAATTTAAAAACTATATTGATTGTATGCAATCTTGAACAATTTTTCAATGAAAATGTTCTTATTTAGTTTATCCTTTTTCTTCATAATCAAACAAAAGGGAAAAATAACGCTACATACAAAAAATAAGTAACATTTTTTAATATAGCATTTATTGTACGAAAGGTAAAATAATACTTCTTATTTAACAGTCCTGATTCACTAAAAAAAGAACTTGTGAAAATCACAAGTTCCTCCCCATACCTATTAAGCGCTCTGATTCCCTTCCATTTGCGTTTTGTACATATCGTAATAACGCCCGCGCTTTTTCATTAATTCATCATGAGACCCTTTTTCTAAAATCATCCCTCTATCAAGCACGATAATTTGATCTGCGCTTTTAATTGTTGAAAGTCGGTGAGCGATAATAAATGTCGTTCTTCCTTTTTTCACAACTTCTAGCGCTTGTTGAATCATCGCCTCTGTTTCTGTATCGATACTAGATGTCGCTTCATCTAAAATTAAAATGGCTGGGTCAAAAGCGAGCGCCCTAGCAAACGATATAAGCTGACGTTCTCCGGTTGAAAGTGTACTTCCTTTCTCCGTAATTTCTTCATTTATATTGTTCGCAAATCTTTCAGCACCTACATCACGCAATGCTTTTACGATGCGCTCTTTTGAAATATTTTCATTTTCTAAACTAACATTAGTTGCTACTGTTCCGCTAAATAAAAACGGATCTTGCAGTACAATTCCCATATGTTCACGAGTTGCTTGTTTCGACATCTCTTTTATATCATGACCGTCAATCGTAAGCTTTCCTTTTTCAAACTCGTAAAACTGAAAAAGTACATTCATAATGGAACTTTTTCCTGAGCCAGTATGACCGACAAGTGCGACTGTCTCGCCTTGTTTCGCTTCAAATGAAATATTTTTTAACACTTCATCTTTTCCATTATAAGAAAACGACACATTATCAAACTTCACATTTCCTTGTAAGCGAGGTATACGTTCTTCTTCTACTGCTTCCCCTTTTTCCTCTAACAATTCAAAAACACGTTCTGATGCAACGCGCGATTGTTCTAAGTTAGCAAGCTGATTCACCATATTTGTAATCGGTGAGAATAATCGTGTTAAATAATCAACGAACGCATATAGTATCCCTAGAGAAATGACGCCTGTAGCACTTAATGAAGTACCACCGAAATACCAAATCACACCTGTGAAAGCGATATTTCTTAATACACCTACTAAGTTATGAGAAGTTGCTGCATTTAAATTCAAAATTTTATTTTGATACTTAAAATAATCGCCATTTAATTCTTCAAACTCTTTTTTCGTTTCACGCTCTTGACGGAACGCTTGAATAATTGGCATCCCTTGAATGGATTCATTCACTGTTCCGTTAATATCAGATAAACGCGAACGCATTTTATGATTGTATACAGACGCGTACTTTCTATATAAAATAGCCCAAACAATTAAAATTGGGATGATGAGTAAACATAACGTCGCCAATTTTACATCAAGTAAAAATAGCGCAGCGAATATCCCAATAATATAGATGATACTTGAAACGAATGTTGCAAGCACCGTTACATATAAATCACGAATAGCCTCTGTATCATTCGTTACACGCGATACAATTTTCCCTGCTGGTAAATGATCGAAATACCGAATCGGCAACGTTTGGATATGAGAAAAGACATCTTCCCTCATAATTTGAATAATTTTGTTCGCTGCCTTCTGTAAGAAAAATTGCTTTCCGTATGCAAATAATGAAACGACTACTAATAAAGCAAAATAGCCTCCACCAAGTAATAATAAGCGGTTTATTTCTGGCTTATAAAACGCAAATACTTCTTCTTTCGTTAATGCTTTCGCTTTATACACTTGCACCGCCTTACCATTTTGAACGGTAATCATATCACCTTTTACAGTACGTGATCCTTCAGCATTCACTTTATTCGGCACAAAGTAATATTGAAAACCGACTTGCATCACGCGTACTTCTTTTCCTTTTTTCTCACCTTCTTGGAAGCGATCGCTTCGCTTATAAAAGGCACCATTATACGAAACAGCCTCGTCACTCTTTTCTGTTTCATACCAAGGTTTCTCTATTCCAACGATATGATCGTCAATCATCGTTTTCGCGACGAAAGGACCCGCAAGCTCTGCAATAACGAAAATAAATAACATTAACATCGCTGCAAATATCGTCCCTTTCACTTTCATCGCGTATTGAAACAATCGTTTTGAAACGCTCATATTTTCACCCCACTATCCGCACTTTCACTTTCACCCTGTTGTCTTTCAAACTGCTCCGCATACCAGCCTCCCTTTTGGATAAGCTGATCATGCGTACCTTCTTCCATTACTTCTCCCTCATCCATAACGAGAATCCAATCCGCATGTTGTACGGCTGACAAACGGTGCGTCGTAATAATCGTCGTCTTTCCGCTTCTTTCTCTTCTTATATTTTCAATGATCGCTGCTTCCGTACGAGCATCAACAGCTGATAAAGAATCATCTAAAATTAAAATTTCTGGATTTTGAATAACAGCTCGTGCAATCGAAATCCTTTGTTTTTGCCCTCCTGATAAAGAAACACCTTTCTCTCCGACGAGCGTTTCTAACCCTTCTGGTAAAAACTCTAAGTCTTTTTTAAACGCTGCAATTTCAATCGCTTTCTCGAGTTCCTCTTCAGTCGCTTCCCTATTTCCGAATAAAATATTTTCCCTCGCTGTTTTTGAGAATAAAATATGTTCCTGCGGTACATAACCAATCCACCCAAGCACATTTTCATTCGTCATTTTATCTAACGTCACATCAGAGACTGCAATATCTCCATCTCCAAGCGGATATTGGCGAAGAAGCTGACGTACGAGCGTCGTTTTTCCGCTTCCTGTTTTTCCAACAACCCCAAGCGTTTCCCCTTGTTTTAATGTAAACGAAACCTTTTTTAAATTTGTTTCAGTTGATGAAGGATATGAAAAGGTAACATCATCAAACTGAATATAATCCGGCTCTTGTACAAGCTTTGGATGTTTCGGATCCTTTACATCTGGTTCATACGCTAACGTTTCATTTACACGGTCGAGTGACGCATTTCCTCTTTGCATAACATTGATTAATTCACCAATTGCAAACATCGGCCAAATCATCATCCCTAAATACACGTTAAAGGACACAAGTTCACCAAGTGTCACCTTTGATTGGAATACAAGATATGCGCCATACACTAAACCAATTAAATAACTAAGACCGACAAGCATTTTTACAGTTGGCTGGAATAGTGCATCAATTCTAGCTACTTTCATATTCTTTTCGTAGACGTCATCTCCTAAATGATGAAATCTTTCTTGGTCTGCATTCTCTTGTACATACGCACGAATAACACGCACGCCAGCAATCGATTCTAATACTTTATCGTTCATATCACCGAACGCATCTTGCGCAACTGTAAATCTTTCATGCAATTTCTTTCCATATATATTCATCGCATATGCCATAATTGGAAGTGGTATAAGTGCCGCAAATGTAAGCTCCCAACTAATTGTAAATCCCATCATAAAGACGATCGTAAGCATATATAAACTCGAATCTACGAGCGTTAATATACCGAAACCAGCTGTCATAGCGATTGCTTTTAAATCATTCGTTGCTCTCGCCATTAAATCACCAGTACGATTTTTTTGATAAAACGTCGGCGTCATCTTAAGTAAATGCCCCATAAATTTAGAGCGCATCGTTTTCTCAAGCACGAATGCACCGCCAAACAATTGATGTTGCCATACGAAAGTGAGGCCATATCCAACTATCGTAACCCCAATTAAAATAAGAATAGACTGTATAATAGCTTCGTTCGATAACGTTCCTGTTTTTATATTATCTATCGTAACCCCTAACACTTTCGGGGGGATAACTTCCACTATATTCACAATTAAAAGAGCTCCAATGGCGATACTATATCTCTTCCAGTGCTCCTTAAAAAACCACTTTAACTTTAGTAATACTGAAAACAATGTAATCTCTCCCTTCTCATTCTCATTTATCTCTCATTTCTTTATCCGCTATCCAGACCCATTACATTTACATTTCGTAACCCATACAATCTCATCACATTTTTCCACCTTCCAAAGTTTTATTTAGTAACATGGAAAATAAACAAAAAAAAGCATACCGCCGCTTGACGATATGCACAAAAATGCATAAAAGCGTACGTTACGATATACGCAACGTACGCTTTTTATAAGACAAAAATGCCCTATATATCCGCACGGGTTGCGTAATGATATAAATGTTTTCTGCCATTTAACAGAGCTAAACCCATTACATTTACGATTACAATCATTACGCACACCTCCTTCATTTATTTTCCATTTATAATCTTATAACTTTATTGAGTATTCTGTCAATTGTTTTTTTACAAATTGAATAAAAATATATGATCCATCATTTCGAAATAAGGGAATGTTCTGTAAGAAAGGGCATACAAAATAAAAACTTCATAAGAAATCGTTTTCACAAATATTTCATTTGAAAAATGTTATCAAACCCCATACAATCACCTTATACTCACTCTTACAAGTTGCTATTTTAGGAGGACTAATCATGACAACTAGCAATACGTACAAATTTTATTTAAATGGAGAATGGAGAGAAAGCTCTTCAGGAGAAACAATCGAAATTCCATCTCCATACTTACACGAAGTAATTGGACAAGTACAAGCAATTACTCGCGGAGAAGTAGATGAAGCAATTGCATCTGCAAAAGAAGCTCAAAAATCATGGGCGGAAGCTTCTCTACAAGATCGCGCAAAGTATTTATATAAATGGGCTGATGAGCTCGTAAATATGCAGGATGAAATTGCCGATATCATTATGAAAGAAGTCGGTAAAGGATATAAAGATGCGAAGAAAGAAGTTGTTCGTACAGCTGATTTCATTCGTTATACGATCGAAGAAGCTTTACATATGCACGGAGAAAGCATGATGGGCGATAGCTTCCCGGGCGGTACAAAATCAAAACTTGCGATTATCCAACGCGCACCACTTGGTGTTGTATTAGCAATCGCACCATTTAACTACCCAGTAAACTTATCTGCCGCAAAACTTGCACCAGCATTAATTATGGGTAACGCTGTTATTTTCAAACCAGCAACTCAAGGTGCAATTAGTGGGATTAAAATGGTTGAAGCACTTCATAAAGCTGGCCTTCCAAAAGGTCTTGTAAACGTAGCGACAGGACGTGGTTCTGTAATTGGTGACTACTTAGTAGAACACGAAGGCATCAATATGGTATCGTTCACAGGTGGTACAAACACAGGTAAACATTTAGCGAAAAAAGCTTCCATGATTCCACTTGTATTAGAACTTGGTGGTAAAGACCCTGGTATCGTTCGTGAAGATGCTGACTTACAAGATGCTGCAAACCATATCGTAAGCGGTGCATTCTCTTACTCTGGTCAACGTTGTACAGCTATTAAACGTGTACTTGTACACGAAAACGTAGCAGACGAGCTTGTTGGCTTATTAAAAGAGCAAGTAGCTAAACTATCAGTTGGATCTCCAGAACAAGACAGCACAATCGTTCCATTAATCGACGATAAGTCTGCTGACTTCGTTCAAGGCTTAGTTGACGACGCTGTAGAAAAAGGTGCTACAATCGTTATCGGTAACAAACGTGAGCGTAACTTAATTTACCCAACATTAATCGACCACGTAACTGAAGAAATGAAAGTTGCTTGGGAAGAGCCATTTGGTCCAATCCTTCCAATCATCCGTGTTTCTTCAGATGAGCAAGCAATTGAAATTGCTAACAAATCAGAGTTCGGTCTGCAAGCAAGTGTCTTCACTAAAGACATTAACAAAGCATTTGCAATTGCTAACAAAATCGAAACTGGTTCTGTTCAAATTAACGGACGCACAGAGCGCGGTCCTGACCACTTCCCATTCATCGGTGTAAAAGGTTCAGGTATGGGCGCACAAGGTATTCGTAAGAGCCTTGAGTCTATGACACGTGAAAAAGTAACTGTATTAAACTTAGTTTAATCTTATACAAAGAAGCTGATCTAATTTTAGATCAGCTTCTTTTCTATATAGACACTTCCCAAAAACGAGGTATTTCGTTCTACTTCCGATTTGGTTTTCCAAATCGAACTAAAACATGCCATAATAATTTTAATTCCTGAAGCACTTCTTCATAAGTTCCACGATCACTCCAAGATAATGGATTGCGTTTCAAATCCGCTACAGCAGAACCGATTATATTTGCATCGATACAATGATTCCGTGCAATGCGTCTTGCTAAAGATGGCATTTTTGAACCTCTAAAATCCATTGGAACGTCGTCTACCATAAGTACAAAACCTGTGTGCCAATACAAATCAATAGCATACTTCATACAAATTTCTTCTAAAGTTCTTCCTACATCCGTCCCCTTAAATGAAGGATCTACAACAAGCGCTTCCACGTCTTCTTTAAGAGAAATCTCTCCATGAATCTGCACTTCAATATAATGATTAAGATTACGGGCTGGCTCTTTACTTACTAAATCTATAAACGGCCTTTCCAGATTAGCCAGTAAATGATTAACTAATCTTGTTGGAGTCAAATTCCCTTCACCAATTGCACACTCTCTTACGAATGTCTCTTCCAAAAGAGCAGCTAAAATCATATCAAACTCCTCATAAGTCCCCTTTTCTTTTGGATCTTGATGCGAATCTAAATACGTATATGTAGAGCGATAAGAAACTTTTGGAGATAAGAGAAAGTAACATGATCCAAAACGCGGAGCAGGCCCATCTGGATGTAACATCAAATTTAGCGCTCCATACTTTGGCCGTTGATTATTCGTTACACCTTCCAATTGATATGCTCCTCCAAATATTCTCTGTTCCCAAAGGTCACGTTCACCGCCAGGATAAGCAGATACGCTTCCGTTAGATAGCAATGTTTCAAACTGACTTTTATATATTCCTTGTTCAAACAATGCTTCAGCAACACTTTTCATACTCGAATCGAGTCTGTCTGGATGAAAGTGTAAAGCAATCCTTGCATGAGATTTCAAGTTAGCGACAGCTTCTTCAAATATTTCATCTGTAATATTACACATGTTAAGTATATGATTAATTGTTGCTTTAGCTCCGCGTTTTTCGTTCTCTGCATATTTTGAAATATACTCTAAAGCAAATAGTTGAGACCTTGATAATTCCATAATCAAACCTCTCCTTTAATTGAAATGACCTTAATCCTTTCAATTAAAAGTGCATTTTTTCCTTCTTATGCAACTAACCTAATTTATTAAACAAAAAGTACTTTCATACAGTCTAATTACAGATGCGAGCATTCTTTACGGGTAAATCCACACATTCTACAGAAATGTGATATCCTAGCCAACGCTCAGCAATATGTTCAAATGATAAGGCAGAGCCCGTTGTAAAAAATCGATGCTTCGGATTCAGATTGTCAGCCAGGATTCCTTTGTGCTGTAAAATTGTGCTTAACTCTATCGCTGTTTCTTCCGCAGAACTAATAATCGTTACATCCTCTCCTAATTCCTTTTTAATCACAAACTCTTCTCTATAATCTGATTATTACTATATCCATTGACGTATAAAAATTCATTTGTTACTCTTAAATACGTTAAATTAATATTTAAATCCTCATTCGTATCTCGGTGAGGTAGAGGTTGCAGTCATTAAGAGTATCATTTCAGGAGATGTAGTGGCATTGATGAACGAATGAGAAAGGAATGATTGCCGAAGTAAGCCCGTGTCCACCATGCACGCTTGCTGGGTCTGCTACTTAATAAGTGCAGAACTGTCACAAACGTTTCGTTTGTGGAGAGCTATCGAGAGGTATGTCGTGGGTTTCTTATAAGATAGAAAGCATGTAGCGGCAAATTACGTGCTTTTTTTGTTTTGTTTGGAACTTCTCTTCCTGACTCAGGAAGACATACATATCTCCTCGCTTGACTTGGTTATACTAACTTTGGAGGTATTTTCTATGCAACAAAAAAAATGGGGCTTTTGGGTACTCACAGCTTTCGTTGTCGGTAACATGGTTGGCGCTGGTATTTTCATGGTGCCAAGTACGTTGGCACAAACAGCAAGCCCTCTCGGTGTCACTTTAGCTTGGTTAACAACAGGGTTTGGTGTTTTAATGCTAGCTCTTGTTTTCGGTAATTTAGCAATTCGTCGTCCTGATTTAACGACAGGACCACAAAGTCATGCATATGCTTTATTCTCAACACCAAAAAAGAAAAAAATGGCTGGTTTCAGTATGGTATGGGGCTATTGGGTTGCAAACTGGGCAAGTAACGTTGCCATCATTACATCATTTGCGGGATATTTATCACTCTTCTTCCCAATTATGAAAGATACACGACTACTATTTTCAATCGGTTCTTTTAATGTAGAAGTCGGAAAACTAATTACATTTACGATTTGTTCCATCTTACTTTGGGGAACTCATATTATATTAACAAACGGTGTAAGCGGAGCTGGAAAGCTAAACTTCTTAGCAACAACAACGAAAGTAACTGGATTCCTATTATTCATCGTCGTTACGTTATTTGCATTCGAAGCTTCTAAGTTTGGACAATGGTACACACCGATGATCGATAAATCAGGTGCATCACACGGCCTTCTTTCACAAGTAAACTTAGCTGCTCTTACGACGCTTTGGGCATTTATCGGAATTGAATCAGCGGTTCTTTTATCAAACCGTGCTGTTTCTCCAAAAACGGTAAAACGCGCAACAGTTGCGGGATTACTTATTACAGTTGCGATTTACTTAGGAATTACAATTTTAACAATGGGTGTACTTCACGTTGATACATTACAAGCCTCAGAACGTCCGTTAGCAGATGCATTAAATGCTGCAATGGGTCACGGCGGCGGGAAACTGATGGCATTACTTGCTCTTACTTCCCTGTTCGGTTCGATTTTAGGCTGGATTTTATTAAGCTCAGAAGTACCATATCAAGCAGCAAAAGAAGGTTTCTTCCCTTCCTTCTTCGCAAAAACAAACAAAAAAGGAAGTCCAATTTATTCATTACGATTAACAAACATTATGTCGCAAGTGTTCTTATTCTCAACATTATCAGGAACAATTGCGGAAGCTTATACATTCGTTATTACTGTATCGACACTGGCCTACCTCATTCCATATCTCGTTTCACCAATCTTCCAGTTAAAACTAGTCGCAACTGGTGAAACGTATAAAAATGAAATGCGGGCAAGAATTACAGATGGTATAGTCGCAGTGATTGCACTTTGCTACGCACTATGGGTTATTAAAACGGGCGCAGCCGATATAAAAACATTCCTTCTCGGAATTGGTTTATTCGTAATCGGCTTTGCTTTCTATCCATTAATGAATCGTGATCAGAAAAAAAATAACGAAAAGAAAGACGGGCAAGTTGCATAACGCAATTTGCTCGTTTTTTCTTTTCTAAAAACATATATAATAGAACAAAGAGGTGAAAAACATGTCAATCGAATCACTATGGAGCAGCCGCTTCCAACAACATATGCAAAATATCATTACATACTTTGCACGTATGATTAACGGTTTACTATATAGCTTTATCTTTATTTCATGCGTTGGCGCATACTACTATGCTCAGTTTCTAAAAGCATCTCCTTCTAAAGGAATATCTTTACTACTCATCACGATTGTACTTACATTCATTATAACGAGATGCCCGATCCGTACATTTATTCAAAAACCTGATGCTGTCTATTTACTAGCACTAGAAGAGAAATTAACATCTTATTTCAAAAAATCTCTTCTATACAATTATATCATTCAGCTTTTCCCATTATTATTTACGTTTCTTATTCTCGTTCCGCTTGCGCTACAATCATTGCAAGTAACGGTGCCTTTCTTATGTACAATCTTTATCGTTTTAATGATTGCGAAAGCTTGGAATATGTACATACATTGGATGTGGCGTGATAGTCATGAAAAAAGCATCTGGCTTATCATTCGTATTACTTGTAACGCACTCATTATTTACATGCTGTTTTACTCAGCAAACATTCTCATATTAGGGGGATTACTTTTACTGCTTGCTTTCCTGCTTCTATATACGAAAAAGCAGCCTACAAAACGAATACCGTGGGATTACATAATTGAACAAGAAGAAAAAATGAACGTTCGTTTTTATCAATTTGCTAGCATCTTCACCGATGTTCCGCAACTAAATAAGCAAGTAAATAAAAGAAAATGGCTTACAACTTGGATTGAACCTTTATTACATAAAAAACGAGCAACTTTCTTCTATTTACATACACTCGCATTTTTACGCGGGAATGATTATTTCGGTATATATATTCGCTTAGGGCTGATTGGTGCCTTCGCCTTATATTTTATACCAAACATATACGTAAAAGGCGCTATCGCATATATCGTCCTATATATGATTTCTATGCAGCTCCGTTCCCTGTGGAAATATTTTTCGGGAAATATTATTGTAGCATTATATCCAATTGATACTGAAAAACGACTGAATCAATTTCTTCACTTAATCTTTATATTACTAAGCATTCAGCTCATTATATTTTCAATTGTTATACTCATTGCTACAGGTCAATTTTTACATAGCCTTATCATTATGATTGTCGGGTTACTCTGGATCAAATTTATTATTGTACAAAAAACGAAACAACGCGTTTCTTCGTTTTAACGAAAAGAATTATCTTAAATGCCAAGGAGAAAATAAAGTATCTCCTTGGCTTTTTTATTTTCCCTTCTCAAACAAGAATCACTGGTACAACCAACGTTTTATGATTTTTACATACAAAAACGATAATACATGTTTACATCCTAACAAAAAGGGTATCTATTAATTAACAGCGTAAAGGAGGGGCCTATATTGTGAATAAAAAAACGGAACAATTGGAACACCACGTTACGGATAATCAACGCAAACATGCTTTAACAACAAACCAAGGAGTAAAAATAGCCGAGGATGAATTCTCTTTAAAGATGGGCTTAAGAGGCCCAACCTTAATGGAGGATTTCCACTTTCGCGAGAAAATGACCCACTTTGATCATGAACGAATTCCTGAAAGAATTGTTCATGCACGCGGAGTTGGAGCACATGGTCATTTTCAGCTTTATGAATCTTTAGAAGCATATACAAAAGCAGATTTCCTTACTAATCCTTCAAAAAAAACACCTGTATTTGTACGGTTCTCAACCGTTCAAGGCTCTAAAGGATCCAATGACACAGTAAGAGATGTGCGCGGATTTGCCACAAAATTTTATACAGATGAAGGTAACTATGATTTAGTAGGTAATAATATGCCAGTATTCTTTATCCAAGATGCTATTAAATTCCCTGACTTTGTCCATGCAGTTAAACCAGAACCACATAATGATATTCCTCAGGGAGCTAGCGCTCATGATACATTTTGGGATTTTGTTGCCCATAACCCCGAGTCTACTCATATGGTTATGTGGCAGATGAGCGACCGGGCTATTCCGCGTAGTTTACGAATGATGGAAGGTTTTGGGGTTCATACATTTCGACTTATTAATAAAGAAGGAAAAGCCCACTTCGTAAAATTTCACTGGAAACCTACCCTCGGAGTTCATTCATTAGTATGGGATGAAGCTCAAAGAATTGCTGGGAAAAACCCTGATTTCCATCGTCAAGATTTATATGAAGCAATTGAAAAAGGGGATTATCCAGAATGGGAGCTTGGATTGCAGCTAATTCCAGAAGAAGATGAGCATGCATTTGATTTTGATATTTTAGATCCAACGAAATTATGGCCGGAAGAAGAAGTTCCTGTAAAACTAGTTGGTAAAATGACATTGAACAAAAATGTTGATAACTTCTTTGCAGAAACGGAGCAGGTAGCTTTCCACCCTGGCCATGTCGTACCAGGTATTGATTTTTCAAATGATCCTCTTCTGCAAGGAAGATTGTTCTCCTATACAGATACACAATTATCTCGTTTAGGAGGCCCTAATTTTCACCAAATTCCTATTAACCAGCCCGTATGTCCTTTTCATAATAATCAACGTGATGGCGTGCATCAAATGCAGATTCATCGCGGTCAAACAAGCTATCACCCTAATGGCTTGAATAATAATCAACCAGCAACCGTCCAAGCCGAACAGGGCGGATATGAGCATTATCAAGAAAAGATTGATGGACATAAAATTAGAGGCCGCAGTAAAAGCTTCCTTAACTTTTATTCTCAAGCTAAACTTTTCTACAATAGTATGAACCCTATTGAAAAACAGCACATAAAAGATGCATTTTGCTTTGAAGTTGGGAAGTGCAAATCAGACATGGTGAAGGCAAATGTAATTGCTCTTTTAAACCACGTCGATCGTCAATTAGCAAAGGAAGTCGCTAACATAATTGGAGCCCCTTTGCCTAAAGAAAATCACGAAATAAAATCGGATGCAAAATCACCTGCACTCAGCATGTCCAACACTATTTTTAAAGCTGATTCCAAAAATGTGGCAATTCTATTGAATGGTGACCCAAGCGTCTCCCTTCTGTCCGAATGGATTCAAGCTTTTGTACAACACCGAATGAACTATGGCATCATAGATAATAAAATTCATCATTTCAATGATTCCATTAAAGTAACGGATACTTATACAACAACAGACTCTGCACTTTTTGATGCGGTATTAGTGTTTAGTAGCGAATCTGTCATTCACCCCCCTGTTTTAGAATTTGCAGAAACTACTTTTAAACACTTTAAACCGATAGCCTATGTCCTTAGCGATCCTCATGCTTTAGACAATAGTAAAATCAAATTAGATGGAGCAGGAATTTACAACTTAACAAACACTTCAATTGAGTCATTTATAGAAGGCATTGCCCAAGGACGATTCTGGAACCGATAATATAATATAAGGAGCGGATTAGAATGAGTAAAAAAATTGCTATTTTAATAACGGATTATTTCGAGGACACAGAATACACAGAGCCAGCAGAAGCTTTTAAACAAAAGGGATATGAATTAACAACTATTGAAACTGAAAAAGGGAAAACGGTACACGGTAAACAAGGAAAAAGTGAAATTGTAATTGATAAAGGTATCGATGATGTTTCTCCAGAAAACTTTGACGCACTCTTCATACCAGGCGGATTTTCTCCAGATATACTTCGTGCGGATGAGCGTTTCGTTCGCTTTAGTAAAGCATTTATGGATACGGAAAAACCGGTTTTCGCTATTTGTCACGGACCCCAATTACTCATCACTGCACAAACACTTGAAGGACGCGATGTGACTGGATATAAATCTATTGAAGTCGATTTAAAAAACGCTGGCGGAAACTTTCACGATAAAGAAGTAGTCGTATGCCAAAATCAGCTGGTCACAAGTAGACAACCTGAGGACATCCCGGCGTTTATTGAAGAATCGTTGCGTATATTAGGATAGCTACTTTGGTTAACTAACCTCCTTTTATTTACATGAAAATAATGAATCAGCCCTCACCAACTGGTCGTTTACAGGAAATCCGACCTCCACAAATAGCGGGATACATAAAAAGAAGGGAATCCAAAAGTTCAGTTTTAATAATCTTTTGGATACCTCCTTTTTTCGTCCCAAAATTTCTAATCACTTTTCATAGGCAGTTCTCATATAGTGAAAATGACTATATCATTCCTATCCATAAGTTAAATCATGCTTTTACACATATATAAATACAAAAGATGGGAGCCTATATTTATGAATAACAATCCACCTTCAACGCCCCCAAATCCAACGGAAACGAATAATAATGAAGTGAGCTTACAAACGTTACGCGTCATCGGACTTATTGTACTAATTAGTGGCTACATATTAGTCACTCTTTCTGAAGTAGGCACATTAAAAAATCTTTTGCTACAGCCAGATACCACTCCGAATTTAGCTGAAGTTGATCCGTTCTAAAAATTATATAAAAAGCGAGTCCCAGTATAACTGGTTCGCTTTTATATAGTTTCATCCAATTTGAGAAACATTTCTCTCCTCCTCATACTTCTCTTTCCCTATCGCTTTCATAAATAATAAAATACTGCTCATACCAACGATAAAATACAGAGCACTCATGCCCCAAGATGCGATAAATGAACCTAGCATAACACCTAATGCCCCGTTCATTTTTGCCACTTGAAAGACCATTCCGTTAATCGCCATATATGAACCTCTCGCCTCATTTGGTACCATATCTGCCATAATAGATTGACGCACTGGCACATACATCATCTCGCCTACCGTTTGGAAAAGCCCTGCAATTAATAAAATCCATAAACTATTGCTCGTTCCGAGTATTGTAAATCCAATTGTATAAATGAATAAGCCGACATATAATATTTTCAAATCGTTGAAGCTTTTCAGCATTTTAATAAGAAGTGCTGAACATAATACAACTAAAATTGTATTCTCTGCAGAAATCCAGCTCAGCATGCGAATACCTGTTAAATCAAACGTAACACCATTCCCGAATAAAAAGTGCACCGTTTCAAATTCCTTCTGCAAACGTACTCCTAAATAATTATTAATTTGAAACTCTAACGATAATGTACATATACTCGCTGCACAAAAAATTAAAAATGCTTTATCTTTCATTACGACTTTATAACTATCCGCCATATCTTTTAATACATTTTTCTTCTCTACTATTTTTCTAGCTACATACACCTCTTCCATATATACAGCCATCACATATAAAGTAATAACTGCAATCACTGTTAATCCGATAAACAATTGCAATCTATAGTTCTCAAATAGTAATCCGCCAAATATCGCTCCAATCGCAATGGATAAATTAATTGCCCAGTAGTTAATGCTGTACATCACTTTTCGATTTTCAGGTGTACTTACATCAATTAACATTGCCTCTGTCGCAGGGTTCATAAGTCCAGATCCTAAACTATTCACCAACATAAATATAAATGTTAGCCACGGTGAATCTACATAATCGGAATTCGCAATCCCCATACAAGCAATGGAAATGACTTGTATACTTTGACCGATAATCATCACCTTTTTACGACCAAGCCGGTCTCCAACATATCCACCGTATAAACCAATTACTAACGAAGCTATGACATTACTAAGTAGTAACGCACCAGCAATCGCACTACCTAACTTTATTGAAAAATAAATCGCCATAAATGGAAAAATCATCGTGGATACAGTACGTGTTAAAAACGAAGTTATAATTCTAATCTTTATATTTCGATGCATACTCCAAAATCCCATTGTTTCCCCCTCCTTATGCTTACTTATTTTACTTTGAAAAAAAGGAAGAAAAAGGTTAGAATATTCTAAAGAGTTTCCCCTTTTATAATAGAAGGAAGTGTATATATGAAAATTATGGACTATTACATTAGACTAAGACTACATGCACAAGATCAACAACATATGCGAAATAGCTTACAAGAATTAGCGGATGTTTTATATTGCAGTACGAAAAACATAAAGATTTTATTAAAGAAAATGAGCGAGGAGCAATTAATTCACTGGACTCCAGGGCGAGGCCGCGGGAATAAAACGGAAATTCTATTTATACATAATTTCGTAGAAGCGATTGAGTCCTATACAGATGAACTGTTAGCGCAAGAAAAATTAAAAGATATCTTTCTTCTTTTAAAAGAACCCCTACCCCTTGCACTTCAAAAAAAGATAGAAAATAAACTACATCATCATTTTGGATACGAACCTTCAAATGATATGTACGACATATTAAAGATTCCTATATCGAGAAAGATATTCCCCTTAGATCCGGCTTTTGTGGCTGTAACTACAGAAAGCCATCTTACAAGTCAAATTTTTGATACGTTAGTCGTTTATAACGATGTTACGGAAAAAATGGAACCACACATTGCCCATACGTGGGAATTAAGTGAAGACGGGCTGACGTGGACTTTTTATTTACGAAAGGATGTATATTTTCATAACGAAACAGTTTTAACTTCTAAAGATGTACGATTTTCATTTGAAAGACTAAAAGAAGTTCACTCTCCTTTTGAATGGTTAACAGAAGAAATTGTTCAAATTGAAACGCCATCACCACTGCAAATAAGGTTCCATTTAGCAAAGCCCAACCTTTTCTTCTTACACTATGTAAGTTCCATACAACTAGCAATTTTGCCGCGTGATGCTAGTATTCAAAATCATCATTATATAGGTACTGGACCTTTCAAACTTGCTCATTACTCTGAAGACAATATCGTACTCGAAGCGTTCACTCATTATTTTAAAGAACGCGCGTTATTAGATCGTATTGAATTTTGGGGTATTCCGGATCATGTACAAATCGATGCTGATTATGAACTACCAAATGAAGAAGAAAATGAAAGGCATGATATACAAATAGAAGAAATAGGTTGTATTTATGCTGGATTCAACTTTACAAAACCTGGTCCTCATCACGACATTTACTTTCGAAAAGCTTGGAGAGAACTATATGATGTTGAAACGATACTTCGTAGCATAGAGGGTAGACGAACAATTGCTGCATCAAGCTTTTTCCCTGAAAGAAGCCGCCAAGCTACTAAAAGGTCCTACTCTTTAGAAAAAGCAAAAGAGTATTTAAAAAAGAGCACTTATAATGGAGAGACGATACATATTTACTTCTTCGCATTTAAAGATAGTGCAAATGATGCATATTTCTTAAAAGAACGATGTGACGGTCTAGGTATACAAGTAGAGCTTCACCCATTTCTCGTTTCAGATTATATGAACCGTTCTATCGATCAACATGCCGATATTATTTTCATGGGAGAAGTGTTTGCTTCCAATCACGAACTTGCATTCTTAAATGTATTTAAAAATAAAAGTTGCTTCATAAACCGGTTCATGGACCCGCACTATGAAAAACAAATTAACTGTTTACTTGATACATTTTTATTAGAAGAAAATAAAGAAAAGCGCTACGAGCTCATGTATGAGATCGAAGAATTTTTACAAACAGAACACATCATTTTATTTAACTATTACGTTTTAAAAAGAAAGACATACCCTTCTTCTTTAAAAAACGTAACAATTGATTCATTCGGTTGGGCAAATTTTGCGAAGTTATGGGTACAGCCATCCACTTATTAAATTATGTGGGCTTTTATAAAAGGAGAAAAACATGAAACACACCTTAGAAAAAAGACTTTCCTATCTATACACAGGTGAATTATTTTCAGTCATTACTTTTATTTTCACAAGTTACTTACTTAATTATGCTTATCCTACGTTACATTTATATTCCCTGTATTCTTTTTGGGTCTCATTTCTTCTTTTAGAGTTTATCTTATTACAAGGAGTAATTTACTGGTACGTAAAGTGGAAACGACTAAAAAAAGAGAAAACATCTGTTACGCCCATTAGGATGATTCAATATTTAAAAATACTTAAAAAGATTAATATAGCATTCACTATCACGGGATTTATTACGTTTACTATTGATGTTGTAATTTTGTATCCCGACTTACCTTTAGGCGGGGTATCATTCATCCTATTTATTTATATTTTTGCATTACTTGAGTACATTAACTATTATCATACTCAGCTTTCATACAATAACATCTCTGATATGAAACATTTACTCAAATCAAAAAAACTAAAACAGTCCTGTATAAGTAAAGATTTTCAACGTATTTCATAAGAGAGAAGGGACTACCTCCTTAGTAGTACCTTCTTCACAATACAAACTATTATTGAATTATTTCATCTAAGTGATCTTTCAAGTTTAATAAAAACTTCTCAATATCCGGATTCTTTACCACATCATAACAAGCAAAACTCTTTAACGGACTCATCCCAAGAAACTTCTGCACGCGGTGTAAATGACTAAGCGTTGATTCTAGACTTTCCCCTTCAAAGAACTTCGTCTTATCTCCAAATGAATTTTCAGGTGCATTCCAAGTTGTAGAGAACATATACTCTTTCTCTGTTAATAAACCACCTGTTCCGTATTCATCTGCACCTTTAAAGAACAAACCGTATTCATATACTTCATCCATATACGTTTTAAATAATCCTGGAACACTAAACCAATAAATCGGTGTTTGATAAATCACAACATCAGCCCATAAAAATTTATCTTGTTCTTCTTTAATACTATAGCCATCTTGAATCGTTGTTGTTTTCACTTGATGGTTCTCGCTTAATACCGTCACCATATGATCCACTAACGTTTTATTTAATCGTCCTTCCTTTGTACCGTATTTTTCATGTCCATTTATAATAAATATATTTTTCATCGTTTTCCTCTCCCCTACTCTATTCCTCACTTATTAACCCAAGTTGCTGTTTCAACGTAAGATTATCTTCTAAATGCCAGTCTTCCGTAATCTTTCCGTCTTTCACATGCAAAATATCTATTGCAGAAAAGCTAATATTTTTACCGTTATGCGTTCCTGTAAAAGAAAGACGAGCTGTTACTTTATCACCGACGACTAATAAATCTTCAATCTCGCAATGTATATTAGGAACGACTTTACGAAAATTTTGTGCTGCAAACTTTAACCCTTCAACACCTTGTGGTCGCCCTTTTGGCAACGTATTATCGAAGAAATTTTCAGTAACAGTCTGCGGAATAAGTTCCTCCTTACCTGTATCCCAAAATGCATAAAAACGCTGCGCCGCATGAACCATTTCTGTCGCTTCTTTTTTACTTAGTGAGGGATCAATTGTCATTGCTTTTGGCTTTGGCATTTCTTTTAATAACTGAACTTCCGTTTTTTGTTCCACACCACATGCTACGAGCACAATACAAATAACAAACAAACTAAGAAACCCAAACAACTTTTTTATCCCCATGAAAATCACCACCTCCTCCTCTAAATCCTTTGTATTTCGTATTGCTATTGTATATGCACTAACTTTCTTTATGGAAGTAGTGATATTTTTTTCATATAGTTACCAAAAGTATAGTTTTGTGATACTATAAAGCAAATTCATCAAAAAAATTTTATGGAGGCTAGTTCCATGAACAATATAGATCCAGTTGAATTAACGAAAGGTTTACCTGGCATACCTTGTCCCATCGCTAAAACCCTTGATGTAATCAGTACAAAATGGACGTTTTTAATCATTCGTGATCTTCTTATCGAAGGAACATTACGCTTTAGTGATTTACAAAAATCAATGGACGGGATTAGTCCGAAAACATTATCACTTCGACTAAAAGAATTAGAATCTCAAGGCATTATAACGAGAAAAGTATATCCAGAAGTTCCGCCTCGTGTAGAGTACACATTAACGGATAAAGGAAAGCAATTAGAGGGCATATTTATTGAATTAAAACGGTTTGGATTAAGCTTATAAAACAAAACCCCTTACCGTCGTAAGGGGTTTTATTACTTCGCAAAACTTTCAGCTAGCTGTTTCTCTCTCCACATAAATGTAATAGCGAGACCAACTATTAAAACAACTCCTGAAAATGCATATGGATAATGAATGTTCATATCAAATAATATTCCACCCATGGCCGGTCCTGCGATATTTCCTAAACTCGTATAAGTCGAGTTCATACCAGCAACGAATCCTTGCTCTTTTCCAGCTGCTTTTGATAAAAACGTCGTTAAAGCTGGACGAAGTAAATCAAATGCAAGGAAAATGAAGCACGTAACGAGAAGTACAATCCAATAATTAAAGACTACAGTTGAAACGAACGCTAATACTGCACCTACAATTAAACATATTTGAATTAACACTTTTTCACCGAATATATCAACCAATTTACCAAACATAAATACTTGCACAACTACCCCAAAGATTGAACTAATTGTAATAATTGCCGCAATATCTTTCGGTGTAAATCCAAACTTATGATCAGAAAACAGACTAAACACAGTTTCATACGCTGATAAACCAAACGCAAGTACAAATACGATAATAAATGCGATTGCATACATTGGATGTAATGATTTCTTTAAATCACCAATAAAACTCGATTCTTTCGTGTTAGCAGAAATCTCTGCAAGCTCTTCTTTCGTTAACGGCTCTTTTAAAATAAATATAGAAATGACACATGCTATAAAAGCAATTGCTGCAGCTACAAAGAACGGCACACGTATACCGTATTCTGCAATAAATCCGCCAATTCCAGGCCCTATAATAAATCCAGTACTAATTGCCGCAGATAAATATCCCATCGCCTTTGGACGCTCTTGCATAGAGGTAATATCCGCAACATATGCCGTAACACCAGGCATAATAAACGCAGCACTAATTCCGCCTAACACCCGTGCCACATAAAGCATCCACACATCTTTTCCTAATCCAAAAAGAAGTTCTGAAACACCAAAGATAAATAAGCCAATGATGATCATTTTCTTCCTACCGTAAAGATCGACCCACCGGCCTGTAATAGGTGATGAAATGAGCTGAGCCATTGCAAACACTGCAACGAGGTAACCCATCGTCTTCCCTGTTAAATGCATGTCATTCATAAAGGACGGCATAACCGGAATGATTAATCCAATCCCTAAAAAAGCGATAAATATATTACTCAAAAGAATGACCAGTACCATCTTTTGTTCTTTTATCGGTTTCTTCAATTTTAACACCTCTTCCCGCAAGCTCCTCTCAAAAAATAATGCCCAAGAAGCTTTTTCTTTATCCTGCTATTTGTGCGCTAATCATGAGTAGAGATGCCTCCACTCATTAGAATTTCACTCTATCCTTCCACACATACATAAGTATTAGGTGAATGACTATCATTCATTTTCCCTCAAAAATGAACCTACCTTCTCAGACAGGTTCATCTTACTACTTCTTTATATGTAGTGCATGTGTTAAAAAATCTAGTACTTCAGCCTTTTGTAGCTCGACTTGCTCATCATCTTTATGATCATATAAATAAACTTGCTCCGCTGCGGATTCAACTAGAGCGATAAATAACTTCGCTGTTCGCTCTGCGTGAACCGAATCACGAATTTCACCAGCTTCTTTCGCCCCACTTAAAAATTCACTTAGCCACATATAAAGAGGCTCATACACAGCTTCCCATTCTTTTATATGTTCTGTAGATGCAAGACCTGCATACATTAAAGCTTGTATTTCACGATATTCCGCTATGAAGTGAAACACCGCATCTATTACTTGCGTAACTTTACTTGAAAAAGGCGCATCGTTTTGCACTTTTTCTTTCACTGCAAGGATCATCTTCTCAACCATCACTTCTGCTATTGCAGGCATAACAGATAACTTAGAAGGAAAATATAAATAGAAAGTTCCTTGTGCAATGCCAGCCAATTTCACAATATCAGAAATCTTCGTTTTTTCAACGCCTTTTTCCTGAAACACTTCAATAGCTGCATAGACAATTTTCTCTTTTTTATTCATCATCTGAACCCTTTCACACGCGTATTGAATGACTGTCACTCATTTTATAAGATAATCGATTGTACTGTCAATGATAGTGAACTTTGCGAGGAAATCATTTTTTTCATAATAAAATCTCCTAACAAAAAATTAGGAGATAAAAATGCCAAATACCTTTAAGAAAGAGCCTTTAACCCTGTCACGCCGCATACAATAAGAGCTACACTAATGATACGTGCTTTACTTTTCGACTCACCAAACAGGAACATGTTTAATAAAACGGCACCTGCTGTTCCAATACCAATCCAAACCGCATACGCGACACTTACTTGTAAAAATAAGAAAGATGTATACAAGAATGCAAAGGATGTAGCAAACCCGCCTATATAAAGTGCTCCATTTGCTAACGTTTTATCTTTACTATACATTTTAAGACCGATCACACCGACTATTTCACTAATTGCAGCACAAAATACGAAAAACCAACCCATCTTTAAGCAGCTCCTTCCATAGTATCTTCTTTATTATCAGCTAGCTTTAAACCGATAACGCCAGCTACAACCATCACGATAAAGAATAATTTTCCTACACTGAAACTCCCGCCAAAAAGGAATACATCCATTAAGAAAGTACCTACCGTACCAGCTCCGGCGAAAACAGCATATACAGTCCCTGTTGCAAGATGTTCACACGCTTTAGAAAGGAAGTGAAAATCAACAGCGATAACTCCTAAAATAATAATCCAATGCCACCAAGTATTGGCCGTATTAAAACCAAACACCCAAAAAATTTCAAAGATACATGTTAATATGACATATAACCAAGCTTTATTTTTCATACCTCTCACCTCTCATGACTGACTATCAGTCATTTTTGTTTTAAAAAAATATGCTCTTTCATCACTACTATATAAACAACTATCATCCTCATTTACCTTTTGTATTTGTTCCGTTTTCAAACTAACTACATCCTGACACAGGAAATGACTGAATGTCATTCATATGTATTGTACATGAATATTTTAAAAACTGTCAATGCCGAAAGTTTATTTAAAATTTCTTTCATCTGATTTGTATATTTCCTAATAATCTGTCAATACTGCTAGTAACATAATATTTTCTCCACTCCCCCTTGGAGAGATCCCTTAAATAGAGCAGTTAGCTTTTGCTAGCTGCTCTTATTTCTTTTGCTTCATCCAACGTACCGAATCATCGCTACTTCATCACAATAATCTACCTTTGGACAATGTCTACAATCAATCCATACCTTCTCTGGTAACGCCTCTCTATTCACAAAATCAAACCCGCACTTTTGAAAAAATTCCGTTTCATATGTTAAAGAAATAACTCTGCTCACTTTTATTTTCGCTGCCTCATTTATTACATGGTTTACTAACATACGTCCGATACCTTTCCCTGCATATGTATGCGAAACGACTAACGATCGTACTTCTGCAAGGTCCTCCCCTAATACATGTAAACCAGCAACTCCAACGATTTTCCCCTCTTCTTTCATAACATATAAACATTGTAAATATTGATAGAGAGACAAAAGAGAACGCGGTAAAACTACCCCCTCTTTTGCATAAACTTCAATGAGACTATAAATTTCTTTCACATCACTCGTAACCGCATTACAGATTTTCATACGCTATCCCCTTGCCCCCGATATTAATATTTATAACTCAAAATGAATTTTAATACACAATTTTATATAATAATACATCTCTCTTTTCTTCTCGTCAATCACTTTATACAAACAAAAAACCAAGCAATCTAATCGATGCTCGGTTCCTCATTTCGTATCGGTAATACCGTCGAATATTTAATTTCACGAAGTGCTAAACTCGTCTGTATCCTTGTAATACCAAGCTTATTTAGCTTTCTAATAAACTGCTCTAGTTCTTTACGATCACGATTTGCAACCTTTAATAAATAATCATACTCCCCTGTTAAACAGTGACATTCTAACACTTCCGGCATCGCTTCTAATTCTTTTTCCAACACTTCAAGTTTATCCGATTGATGAATATTCGTACTCATAAAAATGAAGCATAACAAATCAAAACCAAGCTTTTCTTGGTTTAAAATGGCTACTTGCTTATCAATGAATCCTTCTCCATCTAACCGTTTAATTCTTGCATGCATTGCAGCTGGTGATAAATTAACACGTCGCGCAAGCTCTGCATTACTTACTTGTGACTCCTTCTGTAATATATCTAAAATTTGTACATCTAAATCATCCAACACTTTAATAACAGACGACTCCATTATAATTCCCCCTTATTTCTTACCGATGATTATTCGAAAAAACACCTTATAACTTATATAAAATTGAATATCTTTCTTTAAATAGCTTCTACAACAAAACATTTTATCGATTTTTATCCATTATACAAAAGAATATATTACACAATAAAGAAAAATGTTAAAATTATTTACAATTCACATTGATTACAACAAAGGGGATTTTAATATGCCTTATTTTTATGTCTTTTTACTATTACTAACGAGCTTATTATGGGGAGGAAACTTTGTCGTTGGAAAATCACTTGTTGATCACGCATCTCCAATGACACTTACAAGTTTAAGATGGATAATTGCGATCGTTTGTTTATTACCAATGGTATGGTTTAAAGAAAAGAAAATCATTCCACCTCGTGCTGCAATACTTCCGTTACTACTAATGGGGATTTCAGGGGTCGCTCTTTTTAACATCTTTCAATTTTTAGCACTAGAAAAAACATCCGCAACGAATGTAGGGCTTATTTCTACATTAAATGCGATTTCAATTGCACTATTTTCAGTATTATTTCTAAAAGAAAAAGTAAACACACTTCAAATTCTATCCATGATTCTTTCATTCTTTGGGGTTATTCTTGTCCTATTAAAAGGTGATTTTTCACTTTTATTTTCATTACACTTTAATAGTGGCGATTTATGGATGATTGCGGCTGTTTGTATTTGGGGAATCTATTCTGTTTGTAGTAAATGGGCAACAAAGACAACGACACCACTTATGGCGACGCTATACTCTGGTATTTTCGGCGTTATTTTATTACTGCCATTTAACATAGGTAGCTTCACTGTTACAAATATAAATACTTCTTTCATAACTTCACTTTTATATACAGGGCTTATTTCCACAGTTCTTTGCATGGTATTTTGGAATATTGGCGTACAAAAATTAGGAGCAACTACATCCGGCATTTTTCTAAACTTCAATCCCATTTTCACAGCTATTTTAGCATTCCTTTTCCTCGGAGAAGAATTAACGTGGATTCAAATTGTAGGGACAATGATCGTTGTGACAGGATGTTATTTATTTTCTCATTTCAAAACAGTTGCCGTTCAGCCTGTTAGACCTTTAATGCGAAAACATTCTTAATGAAAAAACATCGTCATCTGGGTTGGCGATGTTTTTATTTTCTCTTCATTTCTTTTATATACTGCTTTTCCTCTTCTGGCGATAAACGTTCCGTCGCCTTGCCAGTATCTCCACCTTGAAGGCTCCATAAAAAGTTATGCTCCTCAACAGTTTGAGAAAAATCTCCTTTTTCCCATCTATTTATAATAGAAAATAACTTCATTTTATATTGAAAACCTGTGCTATTTTCAATATCTCTTTTCACATTAGAAATTTCCTTGTTTGTCATTTCTACAAATCCCCATTTTTCAGAGGATTTTACCTTTTGGTGTACCATTTTGTGCATAGTAGAAATAATTTCACCTTCACTAACTTGCGGAGATTCTTCTGCAACTTTCTTCTCTTTTTCGTTTGCCACTTGCTGGGTTTGAATATTTTTATTTTCTTTTTCCACATATGCAAGCAATTTCTTTCCGCCAACTATAGACGAGAAAATTATTATAATTGTAATGCATATACCTACGCCCCATTTAAAAAGCATTAACTCTTCATCGCTTCTCTAACAAGATGACTATCTACATATTGCTTAAACTTCACAATTTTTCCGTTCTCAAGTTGCCATACATGAACAAATTCTGCTTCAAATGATTTTCCCGTTTCTTTATAAACTCCTGAATACATACCTTCAGCAATAATTACATCTTTTCCGCTTACTTCATGATATGTATTTACACTTGCTTTATAATCATCCCATTCTGATCCTAATCGGCTAAATACATTTTCCATTATTGTTTCTACACCTATATAAGTTCCCCCGTATGGGAATCCTTCTGCCTCTGTCCATTCTACTTTTTCAGAGAGGGCTTCCGCTAAATGTTTTGCATTCGAAGAAGCTGATCCTTCATATGTACTTCGAATTATTTCTAAATTTGATTTAGACATGTTACTTCCTCCCGTTTTATTTATTTTTCGCACAAGGTGTAACCAACTTCGTTACAACTCGTGCGAAAAAATATTTAAATTATTTTATTCTTAATCTATACGTTGTAATTATTATAGTTACAATAATGATTCAAGTCAACAATTTATAAATAAAATCTACTTCGTTTTCATTACTTTCTCTTTTAAGAAACGATCTACATATCCTTCTGCTTTTACAACGAATAAATACGCACCCATTGATAATAATGCAAGGTCTAATTCATATCCTGGATTCTTTCCATCTCCTAATAAACCTGCTGCTCCATTTACCTTTACGATAGCTCCAGCTAAAATTAGTGCAAATAACAATCCTACATATCGTACGCCTAAACCGATAATTAATAATATACCACCAACTAATTCAACTGTTGCTACGCCATACGCTAGACCACCCGGTAAGCCAATGCTTGTAAACCAGCCTGCTACGTTATCGATACCTGATTGAAACTTCGCTAAACCATGTGCAAAGAACGTTACTCCTAACACGATACGAATAATTAAATTCCCAATATATTGATTCATTTTTTTCTCTCCTTTTTGTTTTGTTATGGTGAACTTTTATTTACAAGTCAAAACAATACGGTATTTCATTTCATTCGTCAAATACTTTTTTAAAGAAAACAAAAAACATTATCCCTTTTACGGATAATGTTTTCCTACAAAGTAGCGTTAATTCAAGCTTTTACTCTATCGCACAAAAAAGTTGAAACATTTTTCCAGCGCCAACATACGGCAATAAAGAAATATCCTCTTCTACAACCATGCCAACAACGTTCACTTTCTCATCTACAGGCAAATCATGTATAGCAACTTGCATCTCTCCAGCATATCTACCGTACAATTCATTATCAATTGTAATGCTACCTTTCTTTCTTGAAATGGTATGAATCGGCTGTAAAATCACTTTATGTTCTTCTCGCGATTCTACTGAGCGAATAACATCACGAGCTGGATCTAGTCTATTTGTATGCACTTGTTCCACTATTTTTAATACTTCTTTATCAGTTATAAACGATTTGTACCGCAGCGGAATAATCCCTCTACTCGCACTCGCTATCTCTTGTACACTTTCTAGACTTCCGCTTATATCCCCGATTAACACCTTATCGACACCACAATCTTGTACAAGTTCTAAATACGCTTCAAGCGGGCGCATATTGCGGTGCTTTTCTAACGTTGGTAATCCTTCATATAACGGGCCCCGTTTCTCCCCATCCCCTGGAATAAATGCCATCGTTTTTATTCCGCACGCATGTAAATATTCGTTTTGTTTTTGTAAAAAGGACTTTGCTAGTCCTGTTTCTGGGCGCGGGTAAAAATTATGCCACGCTTCTACATTCTCGACCCGTATCTTTTCAGTAATTAACTCTTTCCAAAATGAATCTGTAATCGTACTCGCATTTAAAGCTACTTTCATCTTGTGAGATACGCGTGCGATTTCTTTTGGCGTGATGCCATAGTCCATTCGTAAACCAGTAATTCCCCACTCTACTAACTCTTCCACATTTTCGTACGTCATTCCTAAATGGTGTAGCGATTTTTGAGAAACATCAACCATTAATTCCATTTCATTTTCAAGAGCCTGTTTCCCAAGTATTTGAATTAACTCTTTATACGTATTTGGATCATCTTCTGGTATATGAAGTGATGTAAAAATAGATAAAAATCCGTTTTTCTTCGCTACTTTTAGCCATTCTTCTTGTTTCTTTACTCGCTCTTTTGAAAGATAAATTGATACTCCTAGCATATGAATCTCCCTTTCTATGAATAAAAAAAGAGAAAGGAATCCCTTTCTCTATATGTTTTCTGCCATTTCTTCTTTAAATCCGAAGAAGTACGTAAAGATGAATCCGAACGTATATGCCACTACTAATCCAAGGAAATATAATAAATATTTATTATCAGCAATTAACGGAATTAATGATAATCCAGATACACCGATTCCGAGTGCAGCTGTTTTCATAACTGCTTGGAATGCACCGCCAACTGCTGCTCCTAAACAAGCTGTAAGAAACGGTTTTCCAAGTGGTAATGTAACCCCATATAATAACGGTTCGCCAATTCCTAAAAATCCAACTGGTAATGCCCCTTTAATTACGTTACGAAGTCGTTTATTTTTTGTTTTTACAAAAATCGCAATGGCTGCACCTACTTGACCAGCTCCAGCCATTGCGAGTACTGGTAATAAAGGTGTTACGTGCGTTTGATTAATAAACTCCATATGAATCGGTGTTAAACCGTGATGTAATCCGACCATAACGAGCGGTAAAAATGTTCCTGCAAGTACTGCTCCCGCAAACGCGCCACCAATACTTAAAATACCATTAATTCCGCTCGTAATTCCTTCAGATAAGAAACCTGCTACCGGCTGAATTGCTAACATCGTTACGATACTTACGACTAACACAGTAATAAGTGGCGTTATGATAATATCAACTGCATTTGGTACAGCTTTTCGAACTTGTCTTTCCACTACAACCATAAGCCACGCTGCAAAAATAACTGCAAACAATCCGCCCCGTCCGGGTACGAGCGCTTCACCAAATAACTTTACGTTCGCCATCGCTGGATTGAAAATTAAAATACCAGCAATTGCCCCAAGAACTGGAGTCCCGCCAAACTCTTTCGCTGTATTCCAACCGACTAAAATGCCTAAGAATGTAAAGATACCGCCGCCAATAAGTAGTAACATTTGTAGCCATGTTGCATTCGGATCAGCACCTGCGTTTTTCGCAAAGTTAGCAACCCCATTTATAATACCTGACGCAACAAGACCCGGAATTAACGGAATGAAAATACTTCCTATTTTTCTTAAAAAGTTTTTCACTGGTGTATTATTTTTCTTCTTCATCTCTGACTTCATCTCTTGCCCAAGATCTTCAAGGTGATGATCTGCCACCTCACCAATTCGCAGTCCCGTTAAACCTTCCATCTCTGCTGCTACTTTATTTACCGTTCCCGGACCAACGACAACTTGAAGCGTCTCATCTTCAATAACGCCCATAACCCCTTCAACCTTTTTTAAAAGGTCCATGTTTACTTTACTTTCATCATGAAGCGTTAATCGTAGTCTCGTCATACAATGAGCAATGCCACGAATATTTTTTACTCCCCCAAGTTGCTCTGAAATTTCTCTGGCCATTCTCTCTTCTTTCTTCATAATAGAATCCCCCTCCCTATTATTTTATAGTGCCTTCTTCACAAACCCTTTCGCTTCTTTTAGTTTCTCCAGTGCTTCCCCATACTCACACTGCAATAACACCATAACAATCGCAGCTTTCACATTACGTTCTGCTTTTTCATAATACTCCGCTGCTACTTCATAACTAACACCTGTTGCTTCCACAATAATTCGTTTTGATCGTTCTATTAACTTTTCATTTGTAGATTGAACATCTACCATTAAGTTTTTATATACTTTCCCTACACCAATCATAGATGCTGTTGAAATCATATTGAGCACTAGTTTTTGCGCTGTACCAGCTTTCAAACGCGTTGATCCTGTTAAAATTTCTGCGCCTGTTTCTACTTCCACGTTTAGTTTTGCATATTTACTTATTTCAGCATTTTTATTACAGGAGATACTAGCTGTACTCGCTCCTACGCTATTCGCGTACTTCAAGCCACCAATAACATAAGGAGTTCGACCACTTGCTGCAATTCCAATCACTGTATCTTTCTCATTTAATCCAGTACTTTTTAAATCTTCTTCTGCTAATTCTTCGCGATCTTCTGCACCTTCTACCGCTTTAGTAAACGCTTTCAACCCACCTGCTATAAATCCTTGCACCATTTTATCGTCTGTGCCAAATGTCGGCGGACATTCCACTGCGTCCAAAATACCTAAACGGCCACTCGTACCAGCCCCAATGTAAATTAATCGGCCCTCTTCTTCGAAAGATTTAATAACAGTCTGCACAACTTTTTCAATCTGCTCTATTTCATTTTCAACTGCTAATGCAACAGTTCGATCTTCTTCATTCATACTTTGCAGAACTTCTTTTATGCTCATCTCATCTAAATTCATCGTCTTCTCATTACGATGTTCTGTCGATAAATTTTCTAACATATTCCCACCTACTTTGAAATTTAATTTCATACTTTCATTATAACTTCAAGAAATTTAAAATCAATATTACTTTATTATTTTATGAAATTTAATTTCTTTTCATGACGAATTTATGTCCGTCCGTATGCAAAAAAGATGGGTTTCCCCATCTTCTCATTTCAGCTTCCGTAATCGCAAAGCTTCTTCTCTTGTTTCCATAAATTGATCTAGCACTTTATTACCAATGCGATTAAAGGTAATCACATATAGAGCATCTATCATGTTCAATTGCGTCATTCTTGAAGCAATACTTGCAATACGATGATCTTGTTCTACATCTGGCATACAAAGACGAATATCCGCCTCTTTATATAACGGTGATGATTGATCAAGCTTCGTAATCGCAATAACTGTTGCACCCTGTCTCTTCGCATATTGCGCCATTTCAAGTACATCTTTCGTACGACCAGATGTTGAAATCGCCACAAATATATCGCCTTCTTTTAAATTCGTCACAAGCGGCAACATCATATGAAAATCAGACAGCATCATTGCCGTAAATCCGAGCCGTGTAAATTTATAAGCCCCGTCCATCGCTGGAGTAGCTGATCCGCCTACTCCGTAAAATATAATTTTATCCGCATTTACAATACGATCTGCTGCTTTCTCAAGCTCCTTCTTATCTATCGCCGTAACGCTCGCCTCAATTGCAGCTTTATTCACATATGTAACTTTATTAAACAAGTCATACGGTCCATCTTCCGTATTCATCACTGAAAAATCGTTAATATTATAATCAGCAATCGTTAATTCACGAACGAGCGCGATTTTAAATGCTTTAAAGCTCCCAATCCCAATCGATTTACAAAAGCGAACGACACTCGCCTCACTTGCGCCTGCATTCGTTGACACTTCTTTCGTCGTTAAGTTCGGAACAATCTCTGCATTCTCCGTTATGTACATGGCAACCTTCTTTTCAGCTGGTGAAAATTGATCCATATTACTTTCAATTTTAAATAGTAATGTTGAAGCTTTCACTATTTAACCTCCACTTCTTACGGTTGCGTATATTCTCTACTCTCATTTACACCATATAGATAAAAACCATCATTACCAGGTGGATGGTGAACAATTACAGTTCCATCCCTTTTTTATATAGCGTTATTTCACCTTCAAATCGGTATTTTCCCCATCCATGTATCCAAACTGCACAGTCAGGTACAAAAGCAGTCTACTTATAGTCTTTCGGGTTTTCATCTTCTACATAGGAAGAAAAAATAGAAACCGGAAAATCTTTCGCTTTTGATTCTTTCCATGCAGTAAACGGTGTACATACTGCAATAAGTATGATTATACCGATAACCTTCCCTCTCCTCGTCATATTACATACATAGATTTTACCATAATTACAACCTATTCAAGCTAATGACTATTGCTTTTTACTATAAAAAAAGAGCTTATCTACTTCAGATAAGCCCTTCCTCTCTATACAAAATACTTCTTCAAAAGCGGCGGGGTAATAATCGTTGTCAATATAACAACAATAACAATCGCTGTGAAATTTTCTTTCGCTAGTAAATTCGCCGCCAGTCCATTTGCAGCAATAATAAGTGCTACTTCACCACGCGATACCATTCCCGCACCAATACTAATAGAAGATTGAAGGTTGAATCCTGTTAGTCTTGCTCCTAAACCTGATCCAATTAACTTTGTGAAAATCGCAATGAGCGTCATAATGATAATGAACCAAAGCTGGCTTCCGATACCTTGAAATGTAATTTCCATTCCGATACTTACGAAGAACACTGGCACAAATATCGCATACGCAATCGGTTCAATTTTATGTTCTACTTCGTGCTTATACTCTGTTTGAGAAATGGCAATTCCGGCTGCAAATGCTCCAATAATGCCTGCAATTCCCATCATTTCACTGTAATAAGAAAAAGAGAAGCAAATAATAAGAGCCGCGCTAATTAACGCTTCTGTTACACGAAGCGGCACGAGCATTTTCATAATCCAAGGAACAACTTTCCATGCAATAAAAACAATGCTAACAAAGAAGATAATTTTCTTTACGATAACAAGTGTTATATTCACATCTTGCGTTCCTAAAAAGCTCATAACAAACGCTAATAAAATAACGACGATGACATCATCAAATACAGCAGCACCTAAAATCGTTGTACTTTCTCTCGTATTCATTTTTCCTAAATCTCTTAGCGTTTGCACTGTAATACTAACTGACGTTGCGCAAAGTAATAACCCTAAAAAAATGGCATGAGATTGTATTAATCCAAACAGCAATCCTGTTACATAACCACCGATGAAAGGAAAAATAATTCCACCAGCCGCTACTGCAAATGATGATTTCAAATTCCGATTTAACTCTTCTAAATCTGTTTCAAGTCCCGCCATAAACATAAGTAGTAAAACACCAATCTCACTCAATTCATCAATAAGTTCAGAACTATTAATAATACCGAGTACAGCTGGACCGATAATAATACCAACAATTAATTTCCCAAGTACAGAAGGCTGGCCGAGTCTCACACTAATATCACCAGCTAATTTCGTACAAAGTAAAATGACGACAAGTTCAAAATAAAATAGCATAGCATCTTCTCCTACTTTAACTTTAATCAGCGGGTTTTCTCCATCCGAATAGATTGGTAATCCCCGTCCATTCCTGCAAGTAGTTTCCCCTATTCATTCGCATTTTATTTGTCACATTTTCATTTGACAAAATATTCTGAATTATAATAAAATGAACCCAGCAATTCCAAAAACTATATACCATAACTGTACCTCCATTTACTTACATACTCTTTTCTAGTGGGCTCATACTACACTCGCGGTTATGGAAATGAAAAACGGGGGGAGAGTCCAAAGTGAAGTCATTATTACGAAAAAAAGCGCTTAGTACTGAATCACCACGGCAACTACAAAGAACATTAACCGCACTTGATTTAACGTTTTTAGGAATTGGCGCCGTAATTGGGACAGGGATATTTGTATTAACAGGTATTGTTGCAGCGAAACATTCTGGTCCTGGTATTATGCTATCATTTCTTATTGCTGCATTTACTTGTGCTTGTGTAGCCTTTTGTTATGCTGAATTTGCTTCTTCTATTCCTGTCTCAGGAAGTGTGTATACTTACGCATACATGACAGTCGGAGAAGTCGTCGCCTTCATCGTCGGATGGTGTTTAATGCTCGAATATTTACTTGCCGTTGCAGCAGTAGCTGTCGGTTGGTCTGGTTATTTACAATCTTTACTACAAGGATTTAACGTCCATCTTCCCGCCATAATCGCCTCGGCCCCTGGCGTAGGAAAAGGTGGTCTCATTGATTTACCAGCTGTTTGTATTTTACTCATCATTACTGGCCTTTTAAGTTTTGGTATACGTGAAAGCGCACGCATTAATAATATTATGGTTCTTATTAAGTTAGCCGTTATTATCGCCTTTATCGTAGCAGGTGCAAAATATGTAAAACCTGAAAATTGGACACCGTTCATCCCATTCGGATATGACGGTATTATTACTGGGGCTGCTACTGTATTCTTCGCCTTCTTAGGATTTGATGCAATCGCAACCGCTGCGGAAGAAACGAAAAAACCACAGCGTGATTTACCAATCGGCATTATTGGCTCTCTTCTTATTTGCACTGTTTTATATATGATCGTATCTTTCGTTTTAACAGGTATGGTTCCTTATACACAATTAGATGTTTCTGATCCAGTTGCGTTTGCCTTACATTTCGTTGGCGAAGATACAATTGCAGGACTACTCGCTGTTGGAGCGATGACTGGAATGACAACCGTTCTCTTAGTCGTTATGTATGGACAAGTTCGCGTTTCGTATGCGATGAGCCGTGACGGTTTACTTCCAAAAGCGTTAGCACGTGTAAATAAAAGAGTGAAAATCCCTTTATTAAATACGTGGATTACTGGTGTTGTTGCCGCTTTATTAGCAGGACTTTTAGATCTGCACGTATTAGCGAATTTAGTAAACATCGGTACATTAACAGCCTTTACATTCGTTTGCTGTGCAGTACTTATTTTACGAAAAACACACCCTGACTTAAAACGCGGATTCCGTACACCTTTCGTACCTGTACTACCAGTTGTCGCGATTCTTTGCTGTTTATATTTAATGATCAATTTGTCTAAAACAACATGGATTAGCTTTGCCGTTTGGCTTATAGTCGGCTTATGCTTCTATTTCTTCTACTCTAGAAAGCATAGTCACTTAGCTACCGAAAAAACGAATGATGAAAAGAAAAAAGCATAACAAAATAGCTCGCCGTTTTAGCGGCGAGCTATTTTTCTGTACTATTATATTTTTTCGTTAACGATTGTAAAATGAAAAATATGCCGATGCAAGCTGTAAATGATGCCCAATTTCCTATTGGCGTTGCGTATTTCACAATTCCAATACCTACAAGTAATAGGAAAATAATCACCTGATATATGAGCTTCCACTTTTGCATATGTTCCCTCCTTTACTTCGTTCCCTTCTTTTTCTTCTTCCATGCATTTAAACTATCAAAGAAGAAGTTAATAAATAACGTGCCTAAACCCGCTAATAAAAACGTCATTAAAAATAGAACCCATATGCTTTTTTCTTTTAAGAAATAATATCCTACAAGGAGCACAACCGCGATCCATACATATTCAAGAATTCTTTTTAGCTTTTTCTCTTCCAAATTATTCGCTCCCTCTTTCTATGCTATTTTTAGTATAACAAAAAAGAAGCCTATCATGATAAGCTTCTTTTCTTCATTCTTATTTGTTTATGCTTTTTTCAACGAGTGAAATCGTATACTCTAACGTACGATTGATCGTTTCTACCTGTGCATCTTTTACTTTTACATCTTTCACTACAGCTTCGGCCACTGTAATTTTTTGACTCAGTGCTTTCACTGAACCGTCCGTTACATTTACATCTTGCGCTTTTTTCACTACTGCTTTTGCAGATTCAATATTGATTTGTAATTTTTCTTTCGGTGTTTTCGGTTGTTCTACTACTTTAGATTGTATAAATGTTTGATTTGCAGTTTTTAATTCATTATACGCTTGAACAATTTGTTCTCCCGTACTCGCTACATTTTCAAACACTTGTTTTGCATGATTATAGCTTTTCTCTAATTCTTGAAATGCTTCCTTTGAATATTGACCTGGCTTATCACCAAACTCATACGTACCAGCTAACACTTCTTTCACTTTTCCAAGCCCTTCAAATAACGCATTTACTTGCTCTAATTTCGTACGGTTAGAAAACTCATTGTACGCCGCTAATACTTCTGAAGAACTTAACGCTTTACTATATAATTTCGCAAGCGCGATTTGTCCATTTAACGGAATGCCACCATTTCCATTGCTATCAGGATCCGCTCCAAGTGCAAATGGTACATTTGGATGATACACTTTCCCTGTAGCTGGTTGGCTATTTACTTTTTTACCATCGACATAAATAGCTACTTCACTTCCGTTATACGTTCCTGTTAAGTGATATGTTTTGTTTGCTTCTAATTGAACGCCAACGCGTTTATAACTGCCGCCAATGTGAGCCCATAATTCAACATATCCACTTCCTGTAGATTCAAAACCAATTCCGCCACTCTCTGTATTTTGCAAAATACCTTGTCCGCGAATTTCATTCATTGAAAATACAGTTTCTAGCGTGAACGTATTTGCTACTTTTTCTTTTTGTGCTGCTGAAAACGGAAGGTATCCAAATGTATTTGCTTTTCCGTTTAGCTTCATCACATTCTTTTTCAATGCTTTATCATATTCAATAGTCACATTGCCCTTCACATCACCTTTTGTACCAAATGGTGAATTGTCTTTAAATGTACCATCTGCAAAATTCACATCGAAAACATCAGCCTTTGGCACTTTTACATTCGGATCAATATCATCTTTTTTCGTAGTAATTTCTGCCGTTAAAGGCTGCGCACTTTCATTACCAAACGAATCAATTGCAACTACTTCAAGTGTATATGTTTTCCCGCCATCTAACCCTGCAAGTGTAAATGTAAGATCTTTCGGCACTGGATCACGATAAAACTCTGAGAATGCTAACAGCTTGTTTTTAATTTCTCCTGTTTGCTTATCTCTAGCTTGTACACGATAAGAATGAACAAGAAGGTTGTCCAACGCTTGCTGGAATGTTACCGTTGCCGCATTTTCTGTTACATTTGATACAGCAAGCTTTGCATCCTTTGCAAAGTAAGGTTTTTCTTTATCACGATCTTCTACATGTGTAAATGTGTCTTTCTTTGCTGGTAATTTAATTTTCCAAGGCTCGCCTGTCCAAGAATTTGTATGGAAATCACGGCGATTGATCGTTACTTCTTTATCGTCTACTTCTACTAATAAGCCTTGGCTTAATGTACTAGCTCCTGGCGGGATCGTCCCTTGTACTTTACCACCTTCAACTTCCATATAACTTACTGAAGATGTACCAACTGATGTAAAGTCTTTTTGATGAATCGATCTCGGGTCATCTAACGGATAATGTGAATGACCTGAAAACGTAATAACTTGTGGATATTCTTTTAACACCTCGTTAATTTTCGCGCTATCTTTTGTTCCCCACTCTTGGCTACCGTATACTGTATCTTTAATATGCTGGTGTAAAAATACGAAAATTGGTTTTTCTGGATCATCTTTTTGTGCCTTTGCCATTTCTTCTTTTAACCAATTAATTTGCTTATCTGAATAATATCCATGAGTTGTCCCATCTTCTGGAGACATAACAAGGAAATGATACCCTTTCACCACTTTATGATAGTAAATCGATTCCATTCCTGTTTTTTCTAAGAAACGCTTCTGTGCGCCCTCTACAGATAAACCGTTCCAATAATCATGGTTACCAAGAGAATTCATTCGCACAGCATCTTTATTTGCATTTTCATTATACACTTGCATGAAACGATCATATTGTTGCAGTGATCCTGAATCAGTAAAATCTCCCACAATTACAAACGCATCTTGTTTAGGTGCAAGTGTATTCAGTTGCTCGATTGCTCGTTTCCAGCGAAACGTATCATCTGTTCCACTATTCTTAATATGTACATCACTTACAACCGGGAAAACGATCTTCTTCTCACTCGGTGCCTTTTCTTGCTTCTTCTCTTCCGCTTTAACTGATGTACCCCACGGAAATGATACAAATGCTAATACAAAAACCATTAATAATCCAATAAGACCTTTTACTTTGCGTAAAGCTGTTCTTTCCACATGAATCCCCCTCATATAATAAATTAATTACATTGGTTATTGTATCGAACATATATTAACTTAATTTAAACTAAAAATTTATTTTGTTTAAATTTTGTAAATATACAGTCAATTTTATATTAAATGCCACATTTACATAAAACAAGCACTTTTGTCTAATAGTTAACTAACTTTTTCCTATAAAAACTGTGAAGAGGTATGGGCCTATGAAACTATCACGATTTTATTTTTTTTATCTATTCTTAACACATCGGCCATGCTGTTACATTTAATAATAGTAAACAATCTTATGAAAAGGAGGGAACCCATTGAAACCTCATAAAAATATCGGCTGTTTTGCTCCTTTATCTATCATTTGTCAACCTACTTGCCCCTGTCCTCCTCCTATTTCCCCACCTGAAAGAGGCGATGCCGAATTAGTTACCAATGAGTTCGCTGGAGATATTCTTATCTCAAATGATTTTATTCCAATTTCTCAAAAACAACTAAAACAAACCAACACCACAGTAAACATTTGGAAAAAAGATGGAATTATTTCATTATCTGGAACTATCTCTATATACAACAATAGAAATAGTACCAATGCACTATCTATCCAAATAATAAGTTCTACCACAAACACTTTTACAGTTTTACCTGGAAACACTATTTCATATACAGGCTTTGATTTACAATCCGTTTCAGTTATCGATATTCCATCAGATCCTTCTATTTATATCGAGGGGCGTTACTGCTTCCAATTAACTTATTGTAAATCAAAGCGAGATTGCCTATAACAAAAAAACTATTGCTTTTGAATCTAATCAAAAGTCTACTAAAAAACGTGCAAACTTATGAATCGTTTGCACGTTTTTTAGTAATCTTTAAATCACTATATATTAAGACAAAGTGTAGCGAATAGTCATACAAAATTCTCCTGTTTCAGCAGCCGCTGTTCCAAGAATTGTAACCGTATCAAATCGGCGAACTGTAAAAGATGCGCTACTTCCAGTGGCAACTACAATTGTTTCCACTGCAGTCCCCGTTACTCCTCCACTATAAAATACAATTGTAACAGGACCTGTTCCAGTATCCACTTTCAAATATCCTGAAGCATAAATATCTTGCGAAATATTATCAGCATAAATGATTGCTGCAGTTGCAGCTGCTGTCCAATCAATACACACCTTATCTTGGACAATTGTTTTTTGTCCATTTGCACAACATGAAAGATTTGTACTACAATTCCCCATACTAATTCCCCTCTCTATGCCATTAAATATCTAGTTGTAATACAAAATTCCCCTTGATACGTACCTATCGGCGTTGCTGGAGTTGTAATTTGGATGATGTTAAAGCGGCGAAACGTAAATGAAATGCTAGTCCCTTCATTTACTAGGAATGTTTGGATTGTCCCTCCACCTGAGTCTAAAACCGTTACTGTAATTTGGTTCGCAGGACTTACGCCAGGACCAACATCATAAGTTAAATATCCTGTACCAACAATATTCTGATTCACATTGTTTGCGTAAACTGTAAATGTACTAGCTTCAGCACTAGACCACGGGTTACATACTTTATCTTGGACGAAGTTACTGCTATTATCTGAGCAGCATGTTAATACTGTACTTGAGCATTCACAAGCCATAGCCTTTCCCCTCTCTCTTTGTTATTCCCTATATGTGTATGTCCCCCAGAGTCTTTTGCCTGTACTATTCATCTATTTTCAAAAAATATTCATATGACTAGATAGATTCAGTTTTATTTCTTTTTTTCATAAATTTATAGATGAATATACCACCTACAACAATAACTACGACTAGTAATATCGGTAGCATATATTGTCCAACAACATCCGCCGCTTTTGCCCAATGCGGACCTAATTTCATTCCAAAATAGACATATAAAGTTGTTAACGGGAACATTGCTACAAATGTATAAATACTAAATTTCCATATATTCATTTTTGCCATACCACATGGAACAGAAATAAGTGTTCGAACTCCCGGTACAAAGCGTCCAACAAATGCTACAACTGGTCCATATTTCTCAAAGAAATCATCTGCTTTTTGAATTTGTTCTTCTTTAATAAAGAAGTATTTCCCGTACTTTATTAATAGAGGACGACCACCGTAATAACCGAGTGCGTATAACGTTAACGGTCCTGTCGTTCCGCCAAGTGTTCCAGCTAATACAGCTAGCCAAAAATTCATATCCCCCTCGTACACCCAATATCCAACCATAGGCAAAACGACTTCTGCTGGAATAAATTCAAACGTTAAAGCCAATACAACTCCAAAATAAGAAAACTGCTTTAAAAACTCAATTATATCTAAAATAATTTGCTCCATATTTTAACTCCTATCCTACGTTTACATTATGCTTTTCTTGTAATTGAACTGGCGCCATTTTTACAATTCGGTTCAAAATAAATAACACAATCCCAATATCATCTAAAATACCGATGAACGGTAAGAAGTCTGGAATTAAATCGAGCGGCATCGCTACATAACCAACTAAAAAAGCAATGGATAAGATTTTCTTCTTTATTGAAACCTCTTTTGAAGTAAAAAAGTCAAATAGGAATGGAACAAATCGGCGAACATGAAATACAACTCTTAATCTACTAATCAGTTTTTTCATTTTTATTTCTCCTCTCTTTGTATACAAAAAGGCCCCTACCAAATATGGTAAGGGTCCTAAAAAAGACAATAAGGGGCCTTTACCATTGCTGGTAAAGGTCTCACTAACAACGAAACGTTGCCAATAAAGCCGAGGGTTTCTCCCTGTAATGACGACTTTATTGTAATAAGTTACTCCCCTTTATACACAATTTTATACACTCACATTAAAATATTTCAGAGGGCTTGTCAATATCTTTTATATTCCAATCCCTTCCGTAAAAAACAAATACACGTATAGGAAATTTCCTACTATCTCATAATATACATAACCATTTTTGAACGAAAGGAGATGTTTCATTTGCATACCGTCTGGAAAGGTGCACTTTCACTTGGACTATTAAATATAGGAATTAAACTATATAGCGCCGTAGATGAAAACGATATAAAATTTTTAAGCCTCCATAAAGAATGCTTAACACCTATTAAATATAAAAAATTCGCTCCCGATTGTACAGATGAAGAAGTCGATGATAAAGATATTGTAAAAGCCTATGAATACGCACCTCATAAGTACATTATTATGGATGAAAAAGAATTATCTGCGTTGCAAAAAGCTCACGAACCACGATCCATTCGGATTATATCTTTTGTCCAAAATAACGAAATCGATTCTGTTCTTTATGATCGTTCTTATTTTATAGGCCCTACCCCAGGACATGAAAAATCGTATTTATTATTAAAAGAAGCTCTTGAACGTACGAATAAACTTGGTCTAATCCATATTTCCATTAGAAAAAAACAACATTTAGCTATTATCCGTAACTTTGAAGATGGGCTTATGTTGCAAACTATTCACTATCCTAATGAAATTCGCGATATAACAAATATACCTAACTTACCAAGTAACGAAAATTATCCGATTCAAAAACAAGAACTCACCGCAGCAATTAATTTAATCCACCATCTTACAAACCCTTTCGAGCAAGAGTTATATACAGATGAATATAAAGAAGCTCTTACCGAATTAATAGAAAATAAAATTGAAGAACAGGAAAGAATGGAAACCATCTCTCCTGCTCCAAACATCATCAATATTATGGAGACATTACAGGCAAGTATTGAACAAGCAAAAATAAAAAGAGACAATAAAACAGAAAAAGAGGCCAAATAAAATTGACCTCTTTTTCTTTAAAGCGGATTACATTTCGGCATTTCAAGTCCAGATGATTGAGCTAATTTTAATAAATAATAACATTCCTCTCTTGCCATATGATCTGCCATTCTCGCTGATAATGCACTTAATACTTCATTCGATAACTCGAGCTCTTCCACTTCATGTAAAAAATGTGAAAATAATTTTAGTTCAAGTGAAACATCTTTTGTAAACTTTTTTAATGCAGGAAAATGATGAAGCTCTGTTCTTAAATACCCCGTCATTTCAACTGCCTTCAAATAAAATTGTTCAAAGTGCTTCTCGAATTCTTCACTTTTCTTTTTTAATCTTTTTTCAACAAGATCTAGCCCACCAGAAATAGAGCCCGCATGACCAGCCGCATCCGTTAGCCAAACGAGATGATAATGTAATTCATGAAAAACAGGCGGTACTTCCCCTTTCTTTAAAAACTCTAAAACCGTTATATACTCCTCAACTTCATTTACCATATGATTGATAAAAGTTGGCGTAAAATGAATGGTAATTTTTCCTTCCAACTGTTTCTGTATAATATTTAATTTAAACATTCGTATTTCCTTAGCTGCTTGTTCCGCCTCTTTGGAAAATGCCACGAGATTCACATTATGAACTTTATTTAACAGATTCGTAAATGTTTCAACAAAATAAATAGCTTTTTTTATATCTTCTTTTTCCTTCGGAGCTAATGCATCAAGTAAAAACTGCGCATGATCAGTAAGTACCTTTAGCCAAAATTGATGCTCAAACAACGCACTTTCTTCATAATTTCTCTCCACCAAATCCCCTCCATCTATTCATTCTTCTCTATCACTTCAAGTTTATATCCATCTGGGTCTTGTACTACAATACTCTTCGCATATTCATTTTCTGTATATAAAATCTCATAAAACGCTAGCTTCTTTTTCAATTTCTCTATGTTAGAAATCGTAAACGTTAAAACCTCACATGAATCTGTAACAGTTTTTTCCCGTCCACCTAACACGCGATTCATGACAAAACTAATTCTCTTTGAGTCAGAATCATACCAAACTCCTGTTGTATCTAATTGCGGTCTTTCTAAACTAGGTTTGATTCCTAAAATCCCTTCGTAAAAATACAACGTTTCCTTTAAGTTTTTCACTTCCAATACAATGAATTGTTTCACAGTCTCCACATTCATTCCCCCCGTACCTATTACTTTTTTATATGTGTCATAAATGCTCATTATGTCTGAATACAATACGTAGTAATGAACATGTAAGGAGGTTTATTCGTGAATAAATATATGAGATTATTTGTGCCCTATCATAGTCCTCTCGATCCTTGTCCTCCTATCGGAAAAAAATATTATTCTACTCCTCCTAATTTATTTTTAGGCTTTCAACCGCCAAACTTACCGCAATTCACGCCAAAAGAAGCACTCCAAAAAGGAACTTTATGGCCTGTTTTTTATGACTATTATGAAAATCCTTATAAAAAAGGGCGGTGACTACTGACGTGAATCAATCGCTACCAGAAGAATACTATCAACTTTTACTGGAGCTTCAAGAACTAGACTTTGTACTAGTTGAACTCACTCTTTATTTAGATACACATCCAGATGACACCGCTGCAATTAATCAATTTAATGACTTTTCCTATAAACGGAGAGTATTAAAACAAAAGATGGAAGAAAAATACGGACCACTCCAACAGTTTGGAAACAGTTATTCGAATGCCCCTTGGGAATGGAGCAAAGGTCCTTGGCCATGGCAAATATAAAGGAGAGAAACTATGTGGATTTATGAAAAGAAATTACAATACCCCGTTAAAGTGGGAACTTGCAATCCAGCACTTGCAAAATTATTAATTGAGCAATATGGCGGTGCAGATGGAGAATTAGCTGCTGCACTCCGTTACTTAAATCAGCGTTATACAATTCCTGATAAAGTCATTGGCCTCCTTACCGATATTGGTACAGAAGAATTTGCGCATCTTGAAATGATTGCTACGATGGTTTATAAGCTGACGAAAGATGCGACTCCTGAACAAATGAAAGCTGCTGGTCTTGACCCTCATTACGCTGATCATGATAGTGCACTTCACTACCATAACGCTGCTGGTGTTCCATTTACTGCAACCTATATACAAGCTAAAGGTGATCCAATTGCCGATCTATACGAGGATATTGCAGCCGAAGAAAAAGCACGAGCAACATATCAATGGCTCATTAATTTATCCGATGATCCAGATATAAATGATAGTCTACGCTTCTTACGTGAACGTGAAATTGTCCATTCACAACGTTTCCGAGAAGCAGTTGAAATTTTAAAAGAAGAACGTGATAAAAAAATATTTTTTTAAAACACATATCCTAGCGATATGTGTTTTTTTACGTTCAAAGTTAAATCCTTCCTATTGAAGATATAAATAGTATATTTATTCGATTTAATGCATTATTTTTTAATTTTTTCAAAATTCCCTATTGCTTTCTAGTCATCAGACCTTTAAAATAGTAACAGTTACTCGACAAATTGTTTGAATTTTCGACAAAAATACTCATTAGGAGGATTTTCTTTATATGCGTACAACTTTAAAGCCAGCGCAAATACTTTCGATTAGTTTATTACTATTCGCAGTTTTCTTCGGTGCTGGTAATATGATTTTCCCGCCCCTTCTCGGTCTTTCTTCCGGAGAAAATATGTGGGTCTCCATTACAGGATTTATTATTACAGACGTCGGTTTATCTTTACTAGCTATCGTCGCTGTTGCTCTTGCCGGTGGTAGTTTTAACACTTTAGCAAGCCGTGTTCATCCAAAATTTGCAGCAATATTCGCTATCATTATTTATCTTTCAATCGGCCCACTATTTGTTATTCCACGAACTGGATCTGTATCTTACGAAATTGGGATTGCACCACTTTTCCCGGACCAATGGTACTCTATGTTAATCTTTAGTGCAATTTTCTTTACAGTCGTCTACTTCTTATCATTAAATCCATCAAAATTAGTAGATCATATCGGAAAAATATTAACACCAATTTTACTTGGAATTATTGCAATTATGGCAACAAAAGCGATTCTTTCACCAGGAACGTTTGCAGAACCTATTGGTGACTATAAAGAAATCCCATTTTTCAAAGGATTTCTTGAAGGATTTTTAACGTTAGATGCAATTGGAGCACTTGTATTATCAACGATTGTTGTAAATGCAATTCGCCAAAACGGTATACAAGAGAAGAAATCAATTGCGAAATATACAATTATTTGCGGAAGCATTGCAGCTCTATTTTTAACAATTGTTTATTTCTTACTCGGTTATATCGGTGCTTCAAACGGCAACTTAGGTCAATTCGAGAACGGTGGTCAACTATTAGCTACTGTTATGTACCAATTCTTTGGGACAAGCGGTAATGTTTTATTAAGTATCGCAATCATCTTCGCTTGTTTAACGACAGCAATCGGCGTTGTAAGTGCATTCGCCAACTATTTTGCAACAGTATTAACGAACGTTTCTTACAAAAAGCTCGTACTATACGTTTGTATCTTTAGCTTCGTGATTTCAAACTTAGGTTTAAGTTTATTAATCAAAATTACTTTACCTGTATTAATTATTTTATATCCAATTACGATTATTTTAATTTTCGTATCATTTATAGATAAATATACGAAACGCAAACCTTCTGTCTACATCGGAGCAATGATCGCAGCATTCATTATTAGCTGTATTCACGCACTTGATAATGTGGAAATGATACCAAACTTTATCGCTAATATCGTACACACCATTCCTTTTTACAACTTAGGAATTGGCTGGATTATTCCAGCAATTATCGGTGGTATAATCGGTTACTATATTCCCCAAGCAGAAGCTGAAGGTGAAGTTTCTACAAAATAAAAAGAAGCAAGCATGGATTTCATGCTTGCTTCTTTTTTATTTTCTATCGCTACATACTGTATTTGTGTACGAACGGACCGTTAACATATAGTAACCAAAGTAAATGATGATATACACACCTATACTTCCTAATAAAGGAAGACTATATTCAAACATTCCTGTAAAGCCCATCAAACTTAAAAATGCAAAGAATGTATGACAAATCGCAAGAAGTAATGGTACTAAAAATATTGCACCTACTTGCTTTCTTACAGACTCTGTTGCTTCCTTTTTCGTTAGTCCAATTTTCTTTAACATTCCGTACGCTGGACGCTCTGCCATCGCTTCTGTTATTTGTTTAAAGTATAAAATACAACCTGTTGCAAGAATAAAGACAATCCCTAAAAATACACTAGCAAATAATAATACTGCACCATCTTGCAATTCAGATTGGCTGGCCTCTTCAAATGATTGGAATTTCGCTTCTTTGGAAAGGATATTCGCTAAATTTTTCGTTACCTCTGCATTACCATTTCCTTCGACGATAAATCCTCTAACTGTAGAAACAGCATGTCCTTGCTGCAACTTATTAAATAATGAATCTTGAACAACAAGTCCAACTGGTGCAAGTTTCGCACTCACAACTGTTTCCTCTCGATGGTCAACGATTGTAATATCATCCTTCATCCCTTCAAAGGATACATTATTTCCTTCAAGTGAATTGCTTTCGATGTTATACGACTTATACGGATCTAATAAAATAACTTCCTTTTCAGAACCGAGAATAACTTGTTTCTTACCTAACATAGAAGCTACTTTATTATAATCTGTCACTTTTATCATTTGCACATTACCATTACCTATTAAGTACCCAGTTAATATTTGTTCTCCATCTATCTTTCCTTGCATAGAGAGCATAGCTACAGATGTTTCATTTTTAATTGCTAGCTCATGTTTTTGAATTTCTTCTCTAACTTTCTTATCTAATTCCTTTCCAGTCGTTACATACTCATAACTAACTGGATTCATTAATGCCGCTGTCTTCTGCGCTCCATAATACATACTAGAACTAATTCCAATGGTACATAATGTTACCGCACTTAATAAAGATAATAGCGCGAGCATCTTTACGTTTCCTTTTATTCTGAAGAACAATGAAGAAATGGATAAAATGTTCGTTCCATTCCAATATTTCGTTTTATCTTCCTTTATTTTATGGAGTGATTTCACTGTATATTGCTCAAATAGTAAAAACGTACCTTTTACAATACAACCAAAAATAAGTAGACCTGTAATAAAAATTGCTCCAAATCCAAAAACTTGTGTAAGTAGCGCAATGATATAACCTGTAATTAATAAAACAATTGCTCGTTTTGCCTTCTTACTTGCATACGTAGGTGCCTCTTCTTTTTGATTTTCACCATATAGTAATTCAACTAAACGATGCTCATAAATTAACTTTTTACTTTTCCATGATGCAATAAAGAAAATTGCACCTATCGTTATAAGAACTTCTACTATAGATAAAAATGAAATCGTAAATGTAAAAGTAAATGCACTTCCCATTAACTTTACGAGAAACCCTGCGCACATATTCGCTATAAATAAACCAGCAAGAATACCTAACACACTTGCCGCAGCACCAACTAATAATGTTTCATAAAAGAGTAACTTCGCAATCTCCTCTTTACGGATACCTAATAAACTGTATAGTGCAATTTCTTTTTTCTTCTTTCGTAAAAAGAAGCTATTGCAATAAAAAATAAATATCGTTAAAAAGATAATCAACAATATTTGTGCAAACGTAAATGTCGTTTCCACCTTATCCGATTCTTTTAAAAGAGCTACTACACTTTCATTTCGTTTAATCGATACGAATGTAAAATAAATAATAATGCTGCCTACTAATGAAATAAAGTATAGAAAATAATCTTTCATATTTCGTTTTATACTACGTTTTGATACTTCTAAAAAATCCATCGTATACCTTCACCTGCTCTCGCATTTCTCTATACATAAAGTGTATACGAAATTGTATTTCTCCCCTATCGATTTTCATTACATCTCTCTTACGATATTGTAATATAACAAAATAAAAAGAACCTAGTTTCCTAGATTCTTTACATCGTATGTTTAAACGTAAACAGCTCTTCCTTTGACTGCACAGCAGATTGTTCCTCTTCTACAACATCCTTCTTTATCACTCCTCCTAATCTTACTTTCATCATCGCCTCTTCGATACTTTTTACAATCATATTTCCTGAAAAAATAGTAAATCCAAAAAATGTAATTGGAACGAGAGGGATCCATGGATTCACTGTTAATGATCTAAAATAGACTCCAATTAGCCCTGACCATTCATGTGTGTAAGATTCTATTTCTTCTATCGGCCCTAAAAACTTAACCGTTCCGCCAAAGAATATTTCTAGTAACCCTAAGTGCAGTAAAATAGTAAGAGTCTGCGTAAACTGCTGAAAAAATACAAGTATAAACGTCATATAAAGATGCGGGAAAAGATGCTTTATAACAATATGTCTTCTCGATCCACCTAATATGCGCGCGGCATCAACAAATTCCTCCGTTCGCAATTTACGAACTTCCTTCGCAACATACAGTGCAATAACTGGCATTACAAGCATTACAAGTAAGATAACTTGAAACGAAGCCCTTTCAAAAAAGGTTGTTGTTTCCTCCCCACTTCCAAATGTACTTGCAAATTGAAGAAAAAAATACGCAATCATAACTGTCGGAATAACTGTAAAACTATCAAAGAAAGCTTCAATTTTTGAAAATCCTCTTTTTATGTACGTTCCGAGCACGACACCGAAAAATACACCTATTACCATTCTAAGTGCCGCAATTAAAATAGATATACCAATCGTCCATTTCGCGCCTTCAATGACTAAATGTAACAGGTCATACCCTTTCCGATCTGTCCCAAGTAAAAATTGTAATGAAGGTGAAAAAGGTGGCACTTGTGGGTTTTCATCCGCATCATATTGCAATGTAACTTGTCTAATATGTCCATCATTCCATAACGTATTTCCGATGCTCAAAAGAACTAATAGGAGAAGAAACCCAATGCTTATCCAAAATCTTTTATCACGTTTTATATACGTCCACATATTATAATCTCTCCTTCATCGCAGCCGGAATGAGATAATGAAACAATTTAAATAAAATAAAAATCGGAATATAAATAAGCAGTACACTCACAATAAAAACTTCAACTCTAATACCCTCATACGATTTCAAAAACATAAAAATACCACCCGTATTAAAAATCCATTCTATAATATATAAATTAGATAACATAAAAAAGATATTCGTTTTCGCAAAGAATAATGTACTAAGCAACACATTTCGTAAAATATGACGATTTAAAATATGAAAGCGCCCCAGCCCTTTCGCCTTAGCAAATAGTACATAATCTTTTTCTAGTTCATTTTCAAAACGAAGCACGACCATTTTTACAAACATAATCGTAGTCGGGATGCTCAAACACAATATTGGCAACCCCCTAATCGACTCGCCTCCAATTGAAGCAATTTGAAAAGGTAAAAAACCTGTTTGTTTAAAAAACCATACAACTAAAATTTGTGATACTAAAATAAGAAGGATATCTGGAATGGATTCTAGGAAGATAAGAAATGATTTAATTCGATGTTGTATACGCGGTGAACTACTCATAATTACATAAACAATACAAAATGCTACAAATAATGAAATAAAAAAAGCAGCTAAAAATATAACAATTGTTTCTTTATAATGGACGAACAACTGCGGAAATAAAAATTTATCTCCCACATATTTAAAATTGGAGATGTCCATTAAATTCACAAACACTTCTTGTAAACTCTGTATGTACTGTGATGCATGCAGCTCAAATCCATAAAATAGTTTCGGCAATGTCCCTAAACAAATAATACCCAAAATCGAAATAAGAAATTGAAACGTCACTTCCATCCCATTCAGAAAAACTTTTTTGACCACGTTTTCCCTTCTCTCTTTATATAATTTACTCTCTAATTTTATTCTTAATTTTCTGAATTGTAAATATTCACATATAAAAAATCACTAGGTTATGATCCTAGTGATTCTTTATGCGTATGCCCTTCTCTTTTCGCAAACGGCATATACAAAATAAAACATCCAATAAGCGCTGCGAGTTCTAATGAAATAATATAGTAAGGATGCGGTCCTAACATATCAAGTAATGAAGCTGTTTCTGGCTTATGAGCTAAAAACATATAATTACCGCCTGTTTTATAATTTACAAACGAAACAATTGGAATCAATATGTTTAAAAATATCATTGTGCGTTTAATAGATTGTACTGTCGGACGATATCCTTCCACCCAAGTCATAAAGAGTGGTGCCCAAATGAGCAATATATGCGCGATAAAATATTCAATGAAACGAAAATGCGGAAAAGCATACTGCAAGTTTGGCGTTAAAATAGCTTGTGATGCACCAATAATTCCCGTGAAAAATACAATCTCATATATGCGGTAACTTTTCGTTACGATCATAATCGACGCTAATAATAAACTAATCGTACATAACTCAAACGGTAATGAAGTGGCTAGCTCAAAAATCCCTGCTTTCCACTCCCACATATGCAGTCCAATTTCACTCCCTATAAATAAAATTGCAATCGCATATCGAACCGTTATATTCCACTCATTTTGACGTAATACATCTTGGTATTGATATAAAAAAACGATTCCCACCAACATAATAAATAATATAATGGCATGTTGCCTTGAGTAGGGAATAAACGGTTTTAATGGATGCGCACTAAAATAAGCTTCCATCTTCCTTCCTCCTCTCCTTCATAGAATATTATTGTAAGAAAAAAAACACGCGTCAATTCATTTGCTTAAACTAAGACAACCTCTACCTTACATTTACATATTCATACCTTACAAAACTGTAAGGTTATTGTAAGCTAAAACGATTTGTCAGATTCTTCACCTCTTCTATACTGAATGTAGATACTAAAACGAACGAAAAGGTGATAAATAGATGAAGAAGAAAAATAAAGTGTTAATTACTAGTGTAGTAGCAATCGGAATTGCAGCTGGATCATACTTTGCATTTGCTGGTGGTGGTGGTTCAGAAGTAGCAATGGCATATAGCGGATATAAAGTAACAGAAAAACAAATTGAAAACGCGCAAAAATTTGGCGGTGAAGTTATTCCAAACGGCATCGAAACAATTTCATTTGATCCAACAAAAGGAACGTATGAATTAGCTGTAAAAAAAGGCGATGAAGTGAAAAAAGGGCAGCTTCTATTTAAATACAATGACCCTACTGCTAAACAAGGTGTAACAGAAGCAGAAATGCAAAAGAAAATTGCACAAAAAGAAGTAACATTGTTCCAAAAACAAATTGATGCAGCGAAACAAAAATTACAAAAAGATAAAAATGCAGGCCTTCCTGCTGAAGCATTAAAAGCATCAGAAATTGAAGTACAGCAATTAGAATCACAACTTGAAATGAAGAAGTTTGAAGTTGAAAAGGCTGATGAGATGATTAAAGCAGCAAAAGAGAAAGTAAACACACTTTCTGTAACGAGCCCTACTGATGGCGTAATTGATGACATCGTAAAAACTGCTGATGAAAAAACAGGTATGAGCGGCATTACACTTCGTCACGCTGGTCCATTTAAAGTAAAAGGTCAACTTTCTGAATATGAGCTTGCTAGTATGAAAGTTGGGCAAGAAGTAACTGTTTCCTCAAAAACGGTCGCTGGTAAGACTTGGACAGGAAAAGTAACAGAAATCGGTTCTACACCATTAAAGAGCATGGATGAAAACAAAACAGTTTCTAACTATCAATTCACTGTCACATTAGATAATAGTGAAGAATTACAAAACGGCTTCCACGTATACGTAACGAGTAAATCTGGCGAAGCAACTGGGACAATTGTTCCAAAAAGCAGCATCGTGAAAAAAGGTGACAAAAATGTTGTCTTCGTCGTAAAAGATGGTAAAGCGAAAGAACAAGCAGTTACTGTTGAATTCGAGACTGATAGCGAAGCAAAAGTTTCTGGAGTAAAAAAAGGAGAGGAAATTATTTCTAAACCTGAAAAAGACTTAAAAGATGGTATGGAGGTTGTCGCCCAGTGATTAACTTAAAAGGCATCACGAAATCCTTCCAAAACGGTGCAGAATCCGTTCAAATATTACACGGAATTGACGTAACACTGAACCAAGGAGAATTCACTTCTATTATGGGACCTTCTGGTTCTGGTAAATCAACATTAATGAACATTATCGGTTGCTTAGATAAACCGACGACAGGTACGTACGAACTAGCCGGTCAAAATATTTCAAACATGACTGAAACAGAACTTGCACACGTACGTAATAAAGAGATCGGATTCGTATTCCAAAACTTCATGTTATTACCGAGACTTACAGCACTTCAAAATGTAGAGCTGCCTCTTATTTACGCTGGAGTTGATAAAAAAGAAAGACGTGAGCGCTCATTAGCTGCTTTAACAAAAGTCGGTTTAGCCGATCGTGCTACTCACCTACCGAACGAACTATCAGGTGGACAAAAGCAGCGTGTCGCTGTTGCACGCGCAATCGTAAATAACCCGAAATTTATCTTAGCCGATGAACCGACGGGGGCACTTGATACGAAAACAAGTACACAAATTATGGACCTCTTTTACGAATTAAATAAACAAGGCTCAACAATCATTATGATTACCCACGATCGTGAAATTGGGGAAGCAGCAGCACGCCAAATTGTAATTCGTGACGGAAATATCGTCCAAGATTGGAGAGGTTAATTTTGAACACGAGTGAAAATATACGCATGGCCCTTTCCTCTATCTTTGCTCATAAAATGCGTTCTATTTTAACGATGCTAGGAATTATTATCGGTATTAGTGCCATTATTACTATCATTTCAATGGGTGATGGTACAAACGCAAAGTTTAAAGAAGAATTAGGCCAAGGAAAAGATAATGAAATAACGATTTACTACGACAACTCTGACTATGGAACAGATGTTGCCAAAATTACAGCTGATATGTTAAAACGCCTTCAAACTGTTCCAGGCGTTAAGGATGTGTATCCAGATGTACGTATGAAAGTAAAAGCAGCTTCTGGTTCAAAAGATGTCTCTCTTGATTTAATAGGTGGAACAGGCGACTTCATGACAGATTCGAAAATAAAATTAGTTCACGGTCGCGAATTAAACGAAAGCGAATTAAAACAAGCAATTCCTGCTGTTATATTAAATGAAGAAGCTTTCAATAAATTATTTAATGGTTGGGAATCAAATTTATACACAGATATAAAAGGAAAGCCGTATAAGGTAGTCGGTGTGTACGAAACGAAAAATGACTTTGGAATGCCTATGTCTGAAGGCTATACGTCACTTGAAAATGTCCCTGTCATTTCAGGAGTAACTGAGTATGACTCTGTAAAATTAACAATGACCTCACCAACAGAACGTAAAAGTGTAGAAAAACAAGCCGTTTCCGTTTTAAACGAAATGAAAGCTCCTAAATTTGAAAATAAATTCAAAGCACAAGACTTAGGTGAATTTACGAAGCAATTAGATGAATCAATCGGTATGATGAAGATGGTATTCGGTGGTATCGCTGCTATTTCCTTACTTGTCGGTGGTATCGGTGTAATGAATATCATGCTCGTATCTGTAACAGAACGTACACGTGAGATTGGTATTCGTAAAGCACTTGGTGCAACGCGCGGTAAAGTATTAACACAATTCTTAATTGAATCTTGTATTTTAACAGGACTCGGTGGTTTCATCGGATTCATGCTCGGTATCTTCTTCGCTTGGATCGTCTCAATCTTTGCTGGATGGCCACTCGTTGTCTCAAAAGAACTTGGACTTCTTGCAGTAGGTATCTCAATGTTAATCGGTATTATATTCGGTTTACTGCCAGCTAATAAAGCTGCCAAACTGGATCCAATTGAATGTTTACGATATGAATAAACAAAAACGTAGGAATTTACACTCCTACGTTTTTTTATTTATCTATTAAATCGTGTTTCTTCTATTATATATGTTTCATGCTATACATACCTTTAACTATTTCAAAGTACTACAGCTATTATAGAATCCTATTATTGCAAAAATAATATGTGACAGACAAAAATCAAGGCGTAATTTTTTCCATACCTCGACTTATTTTGTAACAATTATAGCGATATTTTATTAAATTTCACCTCATTTCTATTTCTCCACAACTAAAATAGTTATTTTTGTATAACTACTTTTCTGTTCCGACAGCAAAATACGCCATTTTTGTAACGATTACGAAACAATTACGTAATACTACAGACATACTATTAACCTATCAGCAATTGAAATATTACCTTTTTTATGCATCCTATGCTCTAACCTCCCCTATAAACTATAAGAAAGCGCTTTTAGGATATTACTGGAATTATTACAGAATATTAATGACCCGTTACGAAAGCTTTGTAATTTTATGTTTTTCGCAAATAAGAAAATAATGGTTGCTATAATGAGGTCAACGAAAACAAATGCAATGGAGGCTATTATGAAAAAATTTATGGGTATAGCAACAGCAGCGGTTTTTGGTCTTGGGATTTTCACAACATCTGCTAAAGCAGAAACAATCGTAACGACTGATGTACTAAATGTACGAGAAAACCCAACTACTGAATCAAAAGTTGTAGGAAAATTATTAGATGGATATAAAGTTAACGTTTTACATACAGAAAACGGATGGTCAAAAGTGAAATTAAACAGCGGTAAAGAAGCTTTCATTAGTGCTGACTACACAAAAGACACTTACTACGTAACAGCTAACGTATTAAACGTACGTGCTGGTGCAAACACAGACTCAGAGATTCTTGGTAAATTGAAACAAGATGACGTAATCGAAACAACACACCAAGTTGAAAATGGTTGGATCCAATTTGAATATAACGGAAAAACAGCTTATGTTCACGTTCCTTACTTAACAGGTAAAGCTCCAGTTAAAGTTCAACCAGTAGTTAAAGCTGCAAAAACAACTACAGTTCAAGATACAGCTAAAGCCGTGGCAACAACTAAAGCTCGTGAAGTAGCTGAAACGCAAGCAAAAGCTAAAGCGGAGGAAGCAACTAAAGCTCGCGAAGCAGCTGAAGCTCAAGCAGCGGCTAAAGCTCGTGAAGCAGCTAAGGCTCAAGAGGCAGCTAAGGCTCAAGAGGCAGCTAAAGCTCAGGCAGAAGCTAAAGCTCAAGAAGCAGCTGAAGCTCAAGCAGAAGCTAAGGCTCAAGAAGCAGCTAAAGCTCGTGAAGCAGCTAAAGCTCAAGAAGTAGCTGAAGCTCAAGCAGCGGCTAAAGCTCAAGAGGCAGCTAAAGCTCGTGAAGCAGCTAAAGCTCAAGAAGCAGCTGAAGCTCGTGAAGCAGCTAAAGCTCAAGAAGCAGCTGAGGCTCAAGAAGCAGCTAAAGCTCGTGAAGCGGCTAAAGCTCAAAAACCAGCTACACAACAACCTGTTGCAAAAGAAACTGAAACAAGTGCACCATCATCTTCTCGTGAATTACGCGTTGTAGCAACAGCTTATACAGCAGATCCACTTGAAAATGGTTATAAAGCAGGCGACCAAGTAAAATCAGCTTTAGGTCACAACTTAACAGCTAATCCAAACATGAAACTAATCGCGGTTGATCCAAGTGTCATTCCATTAGGTTCAAAAGTATGGGTTGAAGGTTACGGAGTAGCAATCGCTGGTGATACTGGTGGAGCTATTAAAGGAAACAAAATCGATGTTTTAATGCCTGATAAAGGTACATCAAGTAACTGGGGACGTAAAACAGTTACAGTTAAAGTATTAAACTAGTTTGTAAAAAAAGGGGCAGTCTCATTGAGGCTGACTCTTTTTTTATGATTCTTACATTCTTTCTTTCTCTTGAAAGTAAGTAATATTATCTCGAAGCCATTTCCTCTCCGACATAAACAAGTTTCCACGTTTTTTGTACACTTTATCAAATGTCTTTAGAACTTCTTCATGATTAGCAAACTTATGTAAGAAACGAAGAGCGATGAGGATTTCTGATTCATCAATAGACTCTACTTGATTTTTACGTCTTCTAGAAACAACTTTCGTTACACGTTCGCAAATTGGCTTAATCGCCATTTCATCTCCATATGCATAAATAGCTCGAATGGCCTCATATTTCACCATGACACTTCTATCAGATAAAGAATCAATATAAACTATTTGTAAGTCTGTTCTTCCGATTTCTGCCAAAGTCTCAATGGCTGCCGAACGAATATAAGCACTATCGCTGTGTAAAAGTTTCGTTAAAGATAAAATTGATCGCTTTGTTCCAATCTCATGTAAAGTAGCACATATATTTACAATATCATCTCGATTCTCTTCCACTGTAAGTAACTTCAATAAGGCATCTTCTGCTTCTAACGATTTACACAACTTTAAAGCAATGACAGCGGAATAACGAACTCCACTATTTTTATGATATATGTAAGGAATAATTTTATGTGCATTGCTCGCTTCAGATAATTTACTTAAATCTATAAGCATACTATCCAACACTACCCTGCTTTCTTCACTTTCTAACCGATTTATCAAATAATCTGCAATATACATCTCTCTAGTATTTATTGCAAGTTGTGTAATTAAAAAATAAAGGCTCGTTTTTATATATACTTTTCGTGCTTCCGTTACTTTCTCTTGGAAACAAGAAAAAAGCGATAAATCATTTAACTCCCTCGCTTCTTCATACGCACATTGCCGAATACCTGCTTCTTCATCATCCATCCGCCTTAATAAATCATCTATATACTCTTCCATCTCCTTCTCTCCCGTCCAAATTAAGTCTATCTCTTTGCATTCTATATACGATAGACTACCATTTCAACAGAAAAAAGAGGATGCCACAGCATCCTCTCCTTCTCTCCCCTATTCCACACAAGTAAACTGCGTCCAAGCTCCTACATAATCTAGTAAGAATAACTCCTCTTCTACAATTGTACCGACAATATTTTTCCGTTCATCTATCGGCATTTCTTTTAGAATAATTTGCAGTTCACCTTTATACTTTCCGAATGAGTTGTTCCCAATTACAACTTGCCCTCTTTCCTGTAATACACTTTCGCGTACTGGGAAGTCATAGTCTTTGTACTTTTTACGCACTTCTGTAGAACGTACCATATATTCTGTTATGTCACCGCGTCTTACGTGTAATTCTTGCAGCGTCGCTTTCTTCTCTACTTCAGTCGCTTCGTCTACAAAGTGTACCTTTAGCTGTAACATGTAACGATTTAAGTTTCCTAGTTTCTCTAACTCTTCTTCACTCGCATAAGCATTTCCGATAATCACATCATCAATAAGCCCTGTCGCCCATAAATGTTTCGCTTGTACTTCAATCGGTAAGTTACGGTGTTGTTCTAACGTACATAATCCGTCGTTAATATCCCATGGACCGATGTTAGCTGCATGTGACGTAATAAATGCTGCCGTACGAATACCGTGTTTTTTAAAACGTTCACTACAGCGAATGAAATAATCATACGGAAGACCAGTGAATTTTTGCGGATAGAAGTTATGACAACCAATTAAAGCTGGTTTATTCGCCTGATGCGAAAGAATATTTTCTAAGTACGCAATATCGTTACTTACGTTTAGCTCAATTTTTAAGCCATACGGGTTATTCGTCATTTTCGCTTCAGTTAATCCGTCAAACCCTAAATCTAATCGAATACCGTCTGCACCTAACTCTGCGAAAAATGATAGATCACTATAACTAATATCAAGCTGATCAAAGACAGCCGGAGCTACATCTAAAATAACTTCCATATTATTATCTTTTGCATGATGAATAATTTCTTTAAATTCAGCTACAATTTCTTCTTTCGGACGATTCACAGACAATAGGCATGTGAATATTCTTGAAAAACCGTGGCGTGCCGCTACCGAAATATATGCCATATCTTTTTCCTTCGTTGAATGCTCTGGATAAAGTGAAATTCCTAATTTACGCTCCATGCTTTTGCATCTCCTTCACACGTTGTATTAATGCCATGCTCGTAAATCTATATTTTGCAGATAAACATGTTGCACATAAAATCGTTGGTACAATAATTACGTACGGTGATTGTAAGCTTAGCATTACATAGGCACCCATTGAACTACCGATAAATACAATTGATACTAGTAGTAAAACTAATAAAGATTTACTTTGTACCCATTTTGAATAATGTGCAATACACTGCCCCGCTACAAATGTAATTAAGATGATAATTGCTCCGAGCATTTTTCTTTCTCCTCTCCTGCTAATTGTTGTTTCTCATACATTTTGAAGAACGGATAGTAAATAACGAATGAGATAACAAAGTTAACAAGTACAAGTACACCAGCCATAATTGTCCAGTCCGTACTAATAACCGCTGCAATTGGCGCTAACATCGTAAATGGCAATTTCGCCATCATCATCGGAATCATACCTGAAACAACTGCGAAATATGATACTGTCGTTGTAACTAACGGTGTAATTACGAACGGAATAATTAAGATTGGGTTCATTACAATTGGTGCCCCGAAAATAATTGGTTCATTAATATTGAATAAGCCTGGCACGAATGATAATCTACCTAACTCTTTTAAGAACTTAGATTTAGAGAACATAAACATAATTACTAAAGCTAACGTTGAGCCTGATCCACCAATCCATACGAACCATTGAATAAATTGCTCTGTAAATAAGTTTGGTAATTGATGTGCATTTCCTGTAGCTGTGAATACTTCCATATTTTCAAGAATTGCAGAATCCCACATTGGACGAATGATCGGTCCTAAAATCGCAGGGCCATGTATACCGAATGACCAGAAGAATACGATTAAGAATACTGTTAATAAACCGCCGAATAAATTATTTCCTACTAATACTGATTTTAGTGGTGCGATTAAATATGTGATTGTTGTATTTACATCAAATTTTAAACCGTAGCGAATGCCCCAGAATAAAAGAATAACTGCTAACGTTGGAATTAATGCTGCAAACGAATTTGAAACTGCTGGTGGTACACTATCTGGTAATTTAATTGAGATATTATGCTTAATCATAAAGTGATAAATTTCTACTGCAATTAAAGCTGTAACAATTGCGCCGAATAAAGATGTTGCACTTAATGTTCCTACTGAAATGTATCTACCTGCATCAATAACACCTGGTACGGCTTTCGTAATTTGAATGGGTTCAACTGATGCTAGTAAAAAGGCGAGTACAGATAATAACCCTGCACTTAACTGATTGAGCTGATAAAAGTTCGCGAGCGAAGCCCCTACCCCAAATGCTGCATATAATGCCATTAGTCCTACTGTAAATCGGAATGGAATATCTAAAATATGGCGAAACGGTGCAATCCACTCCATATATGCATCAATTGGTAAGTTTAAAAAGATAACGAAAAATGATCCGACAATCGTTAACGGTAATGTAGAAATAACCCCGTTTCGAATTGCTAATAAATGTCGCTGTCCGGCAATCTTTTGTGTTGTTGGCATAATCTTTTGTTCCATAAAACTCATAAAACCATTCATCAAAACCCCTCCTCTTTCTCTTTTCTATGAAAGAATGAAATAAAGTTATAACATTATAATGTTTGTATTTAAAAAAATATAATTATGCTAAAACTAATTGTTCTGCTTGTTTCAATACTTTCAAACCATCACACATGCCATAATCTCGTTGGTCTATAATCGCAACTGGTATATTGTATGAATTTGCAAGAAACTCTACGGCTGGAAATAAATATTTCACTTGCGGACCAATTAAAACAACATCAGCATTTTTTATTTCCAGTTTCACAAGTTCTGAATCAACTGCTTTAATTTTATAATCCTTCCCTTGTTTCATTGCCTCTTCTTGCATTTTTCTTACAACCATACTCGTTGACATGCCTGCTGCACAACATAATAAAATGTACATCTTATACTGTCACTTTCTCTTCTATTCGTTTATGAAGAGTGATAAATTCTTCCGCAAGTTCTTTCACTGTAATTGCATTCATTAAATGATCTTGTGCATGCACTAACAGTAAACTGATTTCTGCATGATTTCCTCTTGCTTCTTCTTGAATTAAGTCTGTTTGAATACGATGAGCTGCTGAAATTTCTTCCCTAGCAAGTTTCATCTTTTCACTCGCATTCTCAAAATCTCCTTGTCTTGCAAAAGCAATTGCTTCAAGTGACGCGCTTCTCGCGTTGCCACCATGTAAAATTAACGCAAATGGAGTTTGCATATCAGTCATTTTAAATTCCCCCAAGCCATCTTTTTTCTATATTGTTATCTTATTATGAAAACGCATACAATTAAACATAAAAAACTTCCGTTATGTAACGGAAGTTTTTATATACTTCTCTTATAACGATAATAATATCTCTTGAAAATCTTCAACCACTTCAGCCTGAGCTAATTTCTCTATCGTATTTTGATTAGACATAATATCATATAAAAAATCATAAAGCTTTTGTAAATCTTCATTATTATTGCGCTTTACACTAAATAAAATAATAACTTGTACTTTCTTATCTCCCCAGTCAACCGCTTTATCAAGTGTACAAAACATCAAAAATGTTTTCTCACTTAATAACTGCATCGGATGTGGAATCGCAACTAAATTCCCAACCGCTGTAGGGGATGTATTCTCTCTTTCCATAACAGAGTCATAAAAGTTTTCTGGTACATAATTTTTTTCAGCAGCTTTCTCACATAAAAATTGGATAACCTCTTCCTTCGTAGAAGCACTGTAATTTAAAAAGATTAAATCTTCCTTCATATATTGCTGCACACTAGTATTCACATGCGTAAATAACTGCTGACCAATTGACTTAATCTCTTTATCATCAAATATTGAGTTTACTTTTATAACAGGCACAGGTAAACCACTTGGTATATGAATCGTACTAATAATACAATCTATCTTTTCTTTGTAGAGATCTTCTACTTTCAATTGATAATAACCTGTAATCCCTACAATCTCTAATTTATCTCGGAACTGTGATAGAATTTTATATTTCAATAGTTGAGCACTTCCTTGACCAGTCGCACAAACTAATAAACATCTTTTCTTTTGATTCTGTTCCTGTAAACGGCTCATCGCTCCGCCGAAGTGAATCGCAATATAACCAATCTCACTTTCCGGAATCGATTCTCCCGTGTATTCACCAATTATATCTCCAACGAGAACCGCAATTTCAAAAGCATACGGATAATTCTTTTTCACTTCTGCCAAAAGAGGATTTCTCGTATTTAACTTATACTTCAAACGGTTTAATAACGTTTTTAAATGAACACCAAACCCAAATAATAATTCTTCATCATAATAAAAAATAAGATTCCGTTCTTCCGCTACTTTAAAAAGAATATGTTGCATGAATGCATATAGATCTTTTCCTAATAGTTCTTCCACATTTTCATAACGATCTTTCGTTGTAACAGCAGTGCTTAATAAATGCATCGTCACATATAAAACTTCTTCTTCTGGAAATGAAAGATGCAACTCTTTCTCTAAATCCTCTAAAATCTCTTTCGCAATTGTATATTCTTTCTTTATGATAAGTTCAGCTTGCTCTACATGTAGTCCTTTCATATAATGTTGATCTTCACAACGCTTTAATGCAATTGCAATATGAATGACTAAATTATCAATTTCTATATCTGATAAATATATCGCTCCTCCTTCGATATACTTTAGTATAACCGAACGGATAAGCGGTATATGAGGTAACGATAAGTATGTATCACTCTGCTCAAATTGCTCATGAAACGGAGTATGGTCATAACGCGGTAAACCATATTGTGATAAACAAGAACGAATATGAAACTCCTCTCCGACAATACGTATACCATAATACGGTCTCTTTTCAATTTGTAATTGATAGCGACCACATATATCTGTAACATCTTTCATAATTAAATTTACTGTCGATTTACTGACATAAATCTCCTCTGCTAACTGTGAAAGCTTCACATATCCCTCAGTCGTTAAAATACGTTGCAGAATGTAAGCTACCCTTTCTTCATAAGAAGTCGGGATTTTTTCTGTCTGTTTTTGAAATAGACTCACGCAAAACTCTTCAAACTTCTTCGCTTGTATAATTTCTAGTTCGTATCCAGTCCCTCTTTGCGATTCAATTTTCGCTCCATTTTCTTCCAATATATTATTTAATAATTTTATATCTTTTTGAATCGTCTTCGTTGATACATGTAAACGGCTCGCTAAAAAAGCTCGATTTAACATCGATTTCTCTTCTAAAAACTCCTCTAAAATAGAAACTAATCGCTGATGCACCTTTGTCATAGCTCTTCCTCTCGCACTTATATAAAAAGGAAAAAGCTGCTGAGGTCAGTAGTTTTTTCCTTTTTTAAATTTATCTATTTCTTTAATGTAAATCCGAATTTATCCCATGCTTGTAAATAGTCTAGTAAGAAAATCTCTTCTTCTACAATTCGACCAACTACATTTGTTTTTCCTGTATTCACCATATCTTTTAATGCAATTTGCAATTCACCTTTATATTGGCCATATTGCTCATTATCAATTAAAAGATCGCCACGCTTAATTTCACGTGTATGATGAGGTTTAAACTCTTCTTTTTTATATTTCACACGGCTTTGTGTCGAGCGAATCATATATTCAGATACATCCCCGCGATAAAAATGAGGTTCATCTAATACGATAATTCTTTCTAGTTCTGTCGTTGTATCATATAACTCTATATCAAATGTTTGTTTCTCTTTATTTAATGCACCTAGTGCTTGTAATTCTTCTTCTGATGCATAAGCGTTCGCAATAATAACATCATCAATTAATTCTGTCGCAAATAAATGCTTCGCCTGTGTTGTCATTGGCAGTTCACGATGCTGTTCTAACGTACATAATCCTTCTGTTACGGGCCAAGGTCCATATGTTGCATCAAATGATGAAATAAAAGCAGCCGTTCTCATACCGTAATCTTTAAATTGTTTCGAGCATTTAATGAAATGATCGTATGATAATCCAGAATAACGATGCGGATAAAAATTATGGCAACCAATTAAATTTTCACGATTTGGTCTATGGCTCATAATATTATCTACATACTTCGTACCGTTACTCATATTAATCTCAATTTTTAAGCCATACGGATTGTACGTCATAATTGATTCTTCTAATCCTGAGAAACCAACATCTAAACGAATACCGTACGCACCTAGTTCATGGAAGAATGATAAATCATTATACGAAATACCTAGTTGTTCAAAAACAGCTGGACTAATATCAACTAATACTTGGAACCCTAATGCATTTGCATGAGAGATCGTTTCTTTAAACTCTTCTATAATTTTCTCTTTTTCTCCATCTACAGACAATAAGCATGTGAATACACGTGTAAATCCGTATTTACTTGCTAATGTTAAATATTCCTTATCTTTCTCTACTGTTGAATGTTCTGGATAAATAGAAATACCTAATCGTCTCATATGTACACGCCTCTTTCTTCATTGTTTTGTAAACCTTTTCAAATATATGTAGTGAAAAAGTATATATCCCCTTCTCATTCACTACTTTTTGAATCCGCTTTCTTTAAAGAAAAAACAATTTCTATCATTCATAACAACTACCAGTCTATACATCTATACTTTACATCTTTTTTTCATAGTTGTGTAGTCTTTCCACAAATTTGTCAGTTTTTTACCTCGAAAATTGTTGTACGTTTTCAAGGCACCTTCCTTGACTGTTTCATTGGCCAATACATATACTCGAAAGAAAACAGAAATTTTTATATAGGGGATGAATATATGGGAGAAGCAATACTCGTAAAACGAGAACCGTTATGGACGAAAGAATTTGTTGCGCTAATTCTAGCAAACTTATGTATGTTTTTAGGATTTCAAATGTTAATTCCGACTTTACCTGTTTATGTGAAAGAAATTGGAGGTACAAGTTCCAATATTGGATTTGTTGTCGGTATGTTTACTGTTGCGGCACTTTTTGTTAGACCGCTAACTGGAAATGCCTTGCAAAAATTCAGCAAAAAAATCATTTTAATGATCGGTACTGCTATTTGTTTACTCGCTATGGGTAGTTATCTTTTCGCTTCAACTGTTTTCCTATTGCTTGCCGTTCGAATTTTACACGGAGCTGGTTTTGGTATTACAACGACTACATATGGAACTGTCGTTTCAGATTTAATTCCGCAAGCTCGCCGCGGTGAAGGCATGGGATATTTCGGTCTTTCTGGAACGATTGCAATGGCGCTCGGTCCACTTATCGGACTTTGGCTTATGCAAACATATAACTTCACGATTCTTTTTTTATGTGCACTTTCCTGTACAATTGTTTCATTAATATTAACGAAACTACTTCAAATCAAAAAATCGCCGCAATCACCACAGCAAACATCTGGTACCTTCCTTGATGGATTTATTGAACGTAAAGCTTTACTTCCTTCATTATTAATATTATGTATTACATTAATGTACGGGGGAATCGGAAGCTTTATTACGTTATTTGCTACGGAAGTCGGCATTGCTGATATAAGCCTCTTCTTCTTATTTAATGCACTTGCAATCGCTGTTACTCGTCCATTTTCCGGAAAGTTATATGATGCGAAAGGTCATTCCTTCGTAATTATTCCAGGAGTTATTATTACGTTTACAGGGATTATTTTATTGTCGTATACAACTACCATTCCAAGCTTAATTATTGCAGCAGCATGCTACGGAAGTGGTTTCGGAGCGATTCAACCTGCACTACAAGCGTGGATGATTGACCGAGTAGCACCGCACCGACGAGGAGTCGCAACAGCTACATTCTTCTCAGCATTTGACCTTGGAATTGGTGCTGGCGCGATTATTTTTGGATTCATTGCACATTTTACAAACTACGCAACTGTATATCGTTATTCCTCTCTACTACTTATTGCTTTCCTGTTCATTTACATTACAAGTGTAAAAAAACAAAAGCATGGTGACAAAAATACGGAAAAAGCTGCTGGATAATTCCAGTGGCTTTTTTACGTATTTTTGATTTTATAAAACTACATGCATTTTCCTACATATTTTTTTACCTTTCATCAAAAAATATACGATGAACTCACAGACGCTTTCCTTCATATACAAATGAAAAACACTATTCTAAAGAGTGTGATTTCTTTACAAAAATACGATTTACAAAAGATAAAAACCAATAAAATACAGCTGTTTCTTTAAAGAATTGTAAACTTTTTATCCCTTTGTAAATTTAGTGTAAATTTTACTGATAAATCGTTTACAGTGTCTCACGGTTTAGTTAATAATTACATCGTACATGAAATTTAAGGAGTGGAATGCGTGGAATACAATGTTCAAGATATGATCTTCCAGTTCATTGGTGGATTAGGTATTTTCTTATTCGGAATTAAATACATGGGCGATGGACTGCAACAAGCTGCTGGAGATCGTCTTCGTGATATTCTAGATCGCTTTACAACAAACCCACTGATGGGTGTACTAGCAGGTATGTTAGTTACCGTATTAATCCAATCAAGTTCAGGAACAACCGCTTTAACAGTCGGACTTGTAAGTGCTGGGTTTATGACATTAAGACAAGCAATCGGTGTTATTATGGGTGCGAACATCGGTACGACAGTTACTGCATTTATTATTGGAATTAAAATCGGAGAATATGCTCTTCCAATTATGGCAGTTGGAGCTATCTTACTATTCTTCTTTAAAAATAAAAAAGTACATTCTTTAGGTCAAGTTATATTCGGTTTTGGTATGTTATTCTTCGGTTTAGAACTAATGAGCACAGGTATGAAGCCTCTTCGCTCTTTAGAATCATTCCAAGAATTAACGGTTAGCATGAGTGATAATGCAATTTTAGGTATTGTTGTTGGTACAGTCTTCACTTTAATTGTACAAAGCTCAAGTGCAACAATCGGTATTTTACAAGAACTATTCGGTCAAGGTGCAATCGATTTACAAGCTGCCCTTCCTGTATTGTTTGGTGATAACATCGGTACAACAATTACAGCTGTATTAGCAGCAATCGGTACTTCAATTGCTGCAAGACGCGCAGCATTAGTTCACGTTATCTTTAATATTGTCGGTACAATCATCTTTACAATTTTATTAATACCTTTTACAAATTTAATTCAATACTTCCAAACGTCATTAAACTTAAATCCAGAGATGACAATTGCATTTGCACACGGAACATTTAACGTAACGAATACAATTATTCAGTTCCCATTCATTGCTGTATTAGCATGGATTGTAACGAAAATTATTCGCGGGGAAGATGCTGCTATTGATTTCAAACCGCAACATTTAAATCCAATCTTTATTGAACAATCTCCAGCTATTGCTTTAACTGAAGCACAAAAAGAGATTATTCGTATGGCTGAGTTTTCATTACATGGGTTAAAAGAAGCAAACCAATTTTTAAACACACAAGATAAAAAACACGCTGACATGGCTACTCAATTAGAAGGAGCTATTAACAACTTAGATAAAAAAATTACCGAGTATTTAGTTTTACTATCAGAAAAACCACTTTCACCGACAGACTCTGAGAAGCATTCAGTCCTAGCAGGTGTCGTTGGCGATATTGAACGTGTCGGTGATCATGTAGAAAACCTTGTAGAACTTGTAGATTTCCAAATTTCAAACCGTGTTTCCCTATCAAACGAAGCACTAGCTGAATTAAATGAAATGCTTGAGTTAACGATTTCAACATTACAAGACGCAGTTGAAGCTTTAACAAACTTCGATACTGAACTAGCTCAAACAGTTATTGCAAAAGAACGTAAAATCGATCAAATGGAACGTGTTCTTCGTAAACGTCACGTATTACGTCTGAATGAACGTAGCTGTTCAGGTGATGCAAGTATCATCTTCGTTGATATGGTAAGTAACTTAGAGCGCATTGGCGATCACGCTGTAAATATCGCTGATGGTGTTTTAGGTGAACAGAGTAAAGTCCATTTAAAACAATCATTATAATAAGAAAAGAGACGCTAATGTAAGCGTCTCTTTTCTTATTTCATATTTACAACAGTTCTTCCCTTTAATTTTCCTTGCAATATAAGTGTAAACTTCTCATCTAGCTCTTCTAATGTACATTCTTCTGTATAAGATTGTAACTCTTTATTTCCCCATTCATTTGCTAAGAGCGTCCACACATCACTTCTCACATCTACTGGACATTGCACAGAATCTACCCCTAAAAGGCTTATGCCTCGCAAAATAAACGGATATACCGTTGTTTGTAATTCATGGCCTGCCACATTACCGCATGTCGTTATGCATCCGCCATACTTTACCGTTTTTAAAGCTGTTTCTAACATGTGCCCACCTACAGTATCGATAACTCCGGCGTATATTCCTTTAAGCATTGGTCTTCCTGATTCATCATTCAATTCTGCGCGATGAATCACCTTTTTCGCTCCTAGACGTAGTAGCATCTGTTCCTCTTCCATTTTTCCTGTCGCTCCTACTACGCTAAACCCTAACTTACTTAAAATACTAACAGCTACACTTCCTACGCCACCTGTAGCACCCGTTACTAAAACATCGCCCATACTAGGCGTTACTCCTGCTCTAATAAGCTTATATACTGATAAAGCGGCGGTAAAACCGGCTGTCCCGTACATCATACTTTCCTTTAATGACATTCCCTCTGGTAACGGGACAACCCAAGACGCCGGCACGCGAATATATTCTCCGAAACCACCAGAAGTATTCATACCTAAATCATATCCCGTTACAATGACTTGATCTCCTGACTTAATGGTTTCATCTTTACTACTCACAACCACTCCTGCTGCATCAATTCCTGGCGTATGAGGATATGTTCTCGTAACACCTTTATTGCCTGTGGCTGAAAGAGCATCTTTATAATTTAATGAAGAATAATGAACCTGTATGAATACGTCCCCCTCAGGTAAACTACTTACTTCTCTCTCGACAACGTTTCTTACAAACTGCTTATTTTCTGTTTCGTTCACAACGATTGCTCGGAATGATGTATGATTCATTATGTTCTCTCCTTTATCCGTCAAATTCTTCTTTATTATATAGAAGAAACTAGTAAACCTACTCATTTCTTCTTGGCTATATTTCAACAAATCTTACTTCTCTATTACTTTCTCATAATACATATTTTCATTTCTACTAAAAAACCTTATACTTATTCTACATCTAAAAAATAAAATATATAAAATCTGACTTTTTATAAATAAATTGAATTTTTACGAAATGTAAATGATTTGTAATGTTTTTTTTCGCTAAATTTCATTATAATAAGTGGATATGAGTGTCGTATTTCAATCCAAATGAAGGAGTACAGGAAATGGAGCAAAACCCATCTTTGCAAGAAAATACACGCAGTAAACCGAAAAAAAGTAAGAAAAAAATAAAAATTATTATAAGCGTTATACTATTCTTTTTAATAGTAGGTGGCGGTTATACTTGGTTTTTAGTAAATAAAGCATCTTCTGCTGTTCGAAATGCCGCACATGATTTAGCGCGCGGTGATAAATCTGATTTACGTGATAAAGCTGTAAAACCTATTACAAACAATGTCTCTGTTTTAATAATGGGTGTTGATGAAAGTGATGTCCGGGGAAAAGAATATGGTGAAGCTATAAGAACGGATGCACTATTACTTGCAACGTTTAATAAAGATAGCAAAACTGTAAAACTATTAAGTATCCCACGTGACACATATACTTATATTCCAATAGAAAAGAAAAAAGATAAAATTACACACGCTCATGCATTCGGTTCTGCTAAAAACGGAAAAAATGGTGGACCACAAGCAAGCATTGATGCAGTTGAAAAATTAATGAATGTTCCTGTCGATTATTTTGTGAAATTTAACTTTAAATCATTTATAAAAATCGTCGATGACTTGGGCGGTATTGAAGTTGATGTACCAGTTGAATTTACTGAGCAAGATAGCAATGATAATGCAGAGGCAATTCACCTAGAAAAAGGTGTTCAAAAGTTAAATGGCGAAGAAGCTCTTGCTCTTGCTAGAACAAGACACATCGATAGTGATGCAATGCGTGGACAACGTCAACAACTCGTTATCGAGGCTATTTTAAAGAAACTAACAAGTGTTGGTTCTGTAACAAAAGTTGGCAACATCATTGATGATATTAACGGACAATTCGTTACAAACTTAACATTTGATGATATGCTTTCATTCTATAAGTACGGATCGGATTCAGAAATCGAGAAATTACAAATTCAAGGTGACGACTGCTATATGGAAAAAGGTGACGATACATGTAGCAAATCCGCTGGTGGCGGCCGAACGTATTACTACAATCCAGATAAAAAAGAATTAGCAAAAGTTACAAATGATCTTCGTTCTCATCTCGGATTACCTGCATATACAAAAACAGACTCTGATTCGAAAAAAACAAGTACAGAGAAAATAAAAGAATCTAAGTCTGAAAATTCAAGTGAACGCGAATCAAGTAACAATGAAGTGAAAAATAAAAATAGCAATGAAGATACAGAAACATCGTCTAACGACAATGAATAATAAAGAAGCAGTTCTCTATGGAGGTAGAGTACTGCTTCTTTTTATTCCGTCACAATTAAAAATCAGAACTTTCTAACTATCTTTTTTAATATTTTTAAATTATAATAAATAGTAGCAATCTATTCCAATTATCAGGAGGCTCATACATATGAAAGCTGCAGTAAAACATAACATCTCAGATTTTAAAGACTACTTAAAATCAAACGATATATACATGGAAGAAAATATAGATGAAAATGATGGCTCTGTTCACTTTTCAGTAGGATTAGAGACAGAAGCTGGCGCAAAAATTCAACTGATCGCTGCTTTCCAAAACGAACATCCTACTGTAGATATATACTGCTTCAATGTTGCTCACGTACCGGATGCAACAGCAACAAATGACATTTTGCACGTTATCAATGAATTAAACACATCTTACCGATTTGCAAAATTCACATTAAACAAGCAAAATGCAATTGACATTTCAACATCTCTTGCATTCTCAGAACCAAACTTTAATCCAGCACTTGTATTTGAACATACGAGAATGCTATATAAATTAGCTAATGACGAATATAAGAACTTAATGAAAGTGATTTGGGCGTAAATAAAAGGATGGGCTGCAAGCAGCGCCATCCTTTTATTTCGATATCATATCAATCCACATCTTAATAGCTGTTCCTACAATCAAAATCGATAACATATATTGCAGTGCTTTTTGATTGATCTTTTTCCCAACTCGCGCTCCAAGCGGCGCAGCAAAGATGCTTGCAATCGCAATAATAAGAGCTGGCATTACAACTACTTGCCCAGTTATCACTTTTCCAGTCGTAATCCCTACTGAGGAAATGAACGTAATAGCGATAGAGGTTGCTATCGTTGTACGTATTGGCAAATTTAAAATGACTAGCATAATCGGAACTAAAAGGAACGAACCTCCAGCACCTATAATACCTGATGCTCCGCCTACACTAAACGCTAACAAGCTTGCTAACCATTTATTATATTTCAGTTCATCACCATTATTTCGTTTCGGTACGAACATCATAATAGCAGCAATTGTTGCTAACGCTGCATAAACAACATTGACCGTATGTTCCGCTAATGCATTAGCACCAAAACTACCTATAAAACTTCCTATTAATATACTAGCTCCCATATACACAACGAGCGTTTTATCCATATCATTACTTTTCCGATAAGCCCATGCCCCTGCAAAAGTTGCAAAGAATACTTGCACCGCTGTAATACCACTCACTTCATGTGCAGTATAGCCAGTAAATCCTAGCAATACCGGAATGTATAAGATCATCGGATAATTAATAATCGCACCGCCAATTCCAACCATTCCTGATATAAACGATCCTATAAACCCAATTATAAAAAGTAATACGACTAAGCTCATCTTACATCCCCTCCCTTCTAGAAAGAAGATGAATTAAATGAATAAGTTCACATTCCCATCCGAAGCATCTGCTAAATATGCTCCTACTCCTGCAAACTCTACCCCTTCCATAATCTCTTCCTCTTTTAACCCTAATAAATCTACTGTCATTTGACAAGCGACAAGTTTAATCCCCTGCTCTTTCGCCAAATCTATTAAATCTGGTAACGGCATCGCATTATGTTTTTTCATAATACCTTTAATCATCTTTGGTCCCATACCAGCAAAATTCATTTTAGATAACCCCATCTTATCAGCGCCACGTGGCATCATTTTTCCAAACACTTTTTCGATGAAATTTTTCTTTACCTTCACAGGTTCATCTTTTCTTAAAGCATTTAATCCCCAGAAAGTATGAAAAATCGTTACCTCTTGATCATAAGCAGCTGCACCATTTGCAATAATATAAGCAGCCATCGCTTTATCATAATCTCCGCTAAACAAAACGATTGTTGTTTTCTTTTGTTGTTCCATGTTGTCCTTCCTCCAATTACCTATAGGGGTATTTTCATTTTTATAAAAAATCGTTTCGCCCTATTCTCCTTTACCTTCCCAAGCTAACATACCACCTACCATATTGATCACTTGAAAACCGTAACTTTCTAAAAACTGAACTGCTCTTGCACTTCTTCCGCCAGAACGACAAACGATAATATACTCTTTCTTTTTATCCAACTCATGCATACGAAATTCTAACAGTCCTAGTGGAATATTACACGCTTCTGGAATTTTCCCTTCAGCTACTTCTTCTACTTCACGTACATCTACGATATTTACTGCTTCTTTACGTACCAATTTTTCTTCTAATTCTTTTGCTGTCATTTCTTTCATTTTACATTTCCTCCTCACAAACCATTCATTCCGCCTGAAACATTGATAACGTGCTGAAATCCTAATTTTTTTAACATTTTCGCTGCTTGTTTACTTCTCATTCCACTCTGACAAATAACGATTACTTCCCTATTCTTATCTAATTGATTTGTCTTACTCGCTAAGTCATTTAGCGGGATATTTTGAAATCCTTTCATATGATTTCCTCTATATTCACCTACTGTACGAACATCGATAAAGTACTTTCCCTGTTTTCCTACTATACTTTTTAATTCTTTTCCGTTTATATTTTGAACACCTTTCACAGGTAAAAAGCGTGAAATAACAAACCATGCAGCAAGTACAATGAAAAGCGTACTTAATATTGTGTTCATATAATCAACCTCTCTACATTTATAAAAATACTATGCCTTCTTAATCCAAAACTTCAGCACATCGCCTTCCTCTTCATGCTTTACGATGTCATGGCCACTTTTATTTGCCCAAGCTGGAATATCCTTAACTGACCCTTTATCAGTTACCTGTACTTCTAACACTTCTCCAGTTTGCAAAGTATCCATCGCTCTCTTCGTTCTTACAATCGGCATTGGACATGCTAAATCTTTTGCATCTAATACTTGTTTTACATTCATCATCTATTCCTCCATTTTTCATTCATTCGTTTATTTATTTATTTATTTGTGAACTGCACAACGATTTGGACCAATCTCCATTTCACGCTCTTCATCCAAACTCGGGTGAATTTTACCCATATTCGTTTGACGGATTTCTTCATATGCATTCGGTTGAGGTGGTAAATTCTCTGTTACAACTTTACGGAACTCTCCCTCATCCTCAATATTTAAACCTGCATTATGCTCAAATAAATCTTTTAATTTTGCACTAACAATACCACTTTCGTCCATTTCACTTATTTTTGAATAATGAGCCGGTAACACAATTAAACTTTGAGATAGTTCTTTATATCGGCTATACAAAGTATTACGTAAATCACTTACCCAATCTTCAGCTTTCCCAGCAAGATCTGGACGCCCGATGGAATCTACAAATAAAATATCGCCTGATAATAAATAGGAATCATCTACAATAAATGACGTACTTCCAATCGTATGCCCTGGTGAGTATAATGCGTCAATTTCAATTTTAGTACCCCCCACCGTAATAACAGATCCTTCAACAAGCGGTTCGTATGAGAAAACAACTTCCTCCGCATCTTTTGGCGATAACCAATACGTACCACCTACTTGTTCCGCTAACTTACGTCCTCCAGAAATATGGTCTGCATGTAAATGTGTATCCATTACATTCGTAATCGTAACAGCATGCTCTTTCGCAAATTCTTCATACGCTTCAACTGTTCTTACTGCATCAATAACTGCTGCTTCACCGTTTGAAACGACCATATAAGATAAACAGCCTTTTCCAAGACGGTTAAACTGATACATACTTCCGCCATTTTTTAAATCTCCAACTTTTACAGGCTTTACATATTCACTCCATGCCTTCATACCACCAGCTAAATAATAAATATTTTCTAATCCAGCCTCTGTTAATTGCTCTGCCACAAATATAGAAGACCCTTCTTTTGCGCATACTACTAAAACATCTTTATCTTTAGGTAATTCACTTACAATATGATCTACACCATCTAACAAATCAAAATACGGTTTATTTATAGATGAGATTTGTTTCCCTTCAATTTTCCAATCTTCATAATCCGTCTCATTACGAACATCTAAAATAAACAACTCTCCGAATAAAACTTTCTCTGCAACATCTTTTGCTTGTAACGGTTTAACATTCATTTAATTACCCCCATAGGTATATTTTTATTTAAAAAATTTTAATTCTTTATATTCCCTTGCCACTCTAACATGCCTGGAATGACATTCTTCACATTTACATAACCTTTCTCTTTCAACATATGGCAAGCTACATCACTACGGTTACCCGTTCGGCAAACAACATAAATTTGCTTCGTCTGATCTAAAGCTGCACTGTCTAACTCTCCTAACGGCACGGAAACAGCCGATGGAATATGACCAAAAGCGAATTCCGCCGCTTCTCGAACATCTAATACAATACACTCTTCATCACTTAATAATATCTCTTCCAACTCTTCATTCGTAATTGTATGAGGATACTTTGCTACTTCATTCACTTCATGCTCATGCGCTTTCCTAACGTAATGCATCAAAACATCGCCCTCTTGTTTCGTCCCGATATATTGATGCCCTACTTTATTCGCCCAGCTTTGTATGTCTACTGTAGACCCTTTATCTGTTGCCTTAATTTCAATCACTTGTCCTGATGCCAATCCTTCTATCGCCTTCTTCGTTTTCACAATCGGCATCGGACAAGCCAAACCTTTACAATCTAAACTCATATCCACTTTTATACTCATAGTCGATTCCTCCACAATTTATATACATATACCTGTAGGGGTATATTAAAATGTTTTTGAAAATCTGTCAACTCTTACGTTTGACAGATTATCGGCTTTTTACAAGTAATTGAACAGCTTCTTTAATTAACTCTTCATTTGAACCGTTACCTTTTTCAAACTGCTCACGTAAACATTGCTCTAGATTTGTTCCAACAACAAGTCCAATTGTACGATCAAGTGCAGAACGAGATGCCGTTAACTGTGTAATAACCTCTCGGCAATCTTTTCCTTCTTCCATCATACGAAGCACACCACGAACTTGGCCTTCAATACGTTTTAATCTATTTTTCATATCTTGATTGTATTCCACTATAGACCACCTCCGTAATTATAACTATATTATACATTACTTTGTAACTTTGTATAATATCATATACCCTTAAGGGTATATTGTAAAGCGTTTTGTTTTTTGGACATTTCTAACGGATAGTAAAAATGCAAAAGCCACTGATTGTGAAGTGACCCCTAAAAGTTAGACACGGTTATTTCATTAGGCAGCTTGATAAAAGTGAGTCCGGTATTGTACCGGGCTCATTTTTAATTTTGCCTTAATCCGTTTCGTATTATAATAATCTATATATTTTTCTAATTCTATTTTGAAATGCTCTACACTTTCAAATTCTTTTATGTAGAGAAATTCAGACTTCATGATGCCAAAGAAATTCTCCATTACTGCGTTGTCGTAACAGTTGCCTTTACGAGACATACTTTGTACGATACCTCTTTCTTGTAATGCGTGACGGTACTGTTTCATTTGATAATGCCAACCTTGATCTGAATGCATCAATAATTGGTGACTTTCAGGTAAACGTTCTAATGCTGTCTCTAACATTTCTGAAACAAGTGAATAAGTCGGTCTAGAGCCAATTGTATAGGTAATAATTTCACCATTATACAAGTCTAATACAGGTGATAAATAAAGTTTCTCACCAAATAATTTAAATTCCGTAATATCGGTTACCCATTTTTCATTTGGCGCATATGCAGTAAAATTACGTTCTAAAATATGGGGTGCAATTTTACCAACTGTTCCTTTATAAGATTTATATTTTTTCATACGTATAAGGCATTTTAAACCTAACTCTTTCATAATCCGTTGCACTTTTTTATGATTCACTATTCGATTACGGTTAACTAATTCATCACGAATACGGCGATATCCATAACGACCTTCGTGTTCATCATAAATCGCTTTAATTTCTACTTTTAAATCCGCATCTGGATCGATTCTATCCATTTGTTTTACATAAAAGTAATATGTGCTTCGAGGGATACCCGCTAACCTTACTAATTCTTTCACTTGAAACTCATGCCTTAATTCATAGACTACTTGTGCCTTGTCTTGTTTCGTGATTTTTCCTTGTTTTGAACTAAGGCATTCAACTTTTTTAAATACGCATTTTCCATACGTAAGCGTTCTAATTCAGCTTGTAACGCTTCAACTGAACCTTCTACCGGAATCTTTTTCGTATCCTGTTTTGTGTTTTTATTTTTCATGGATGGACGCCCATTTTTCTTTGGTTCAAGGGCATCTAAACCACCTACTTCAAATTGCTTCTTCCATTGATAAAACGTTGAAAAAGAAGGAATCATGAATGTAGCTGCCGTATCCATTAACGACATACCCGATTGAGCCATAAAATTTAGTACGTTTAGTTTAAACTCTACGGTGTAATTTGTATAGACCTCGTGTAAACCTTCTTCTCCATGAAGTTCGTATAAGCGCAACCAGTATTGAAATTGTGCCTTTGTAATATGCATCTGTTTTGCATATTCTGCTTGAGAACTTGTTTTTGGATTAAATCCTTGAACAAGCGTTAACTTTGAATCCTTCGTAAATTTTGTCATAAAAAAACTGCACCTCCAATTGTTAGACTGTGTCTAACAATTGGGGTGCAGTTCATTTTATGTTGGCTACTTCCTTCATAAAAATGGTGCTATATTTTCCTTTTAAAGTTATATTCCATTTCTCCAGCTAGTGCTGCTGGGGTATCATTCGTTTCTCTGAAATCATGTGTATATATTTTTTCAAATGAACCAAAATCTATTTGTTTATAAAATTCATAGCAAGGGAAACCATCATGTAAACCTTCAATATGCACAATGCCACTTGTATTAACTCTTATAACCAAAAAATAATCTGCTGCAGGTGCCGCCGCATTTAACGGATTACTTGCACTTGCTCTCATTTCAAATGAAACTTCATCTTCACTCCATACAATATTTGTACATGCGATGTTTTCTGTACTTGTTTCTCCCTTTTGATATTCAATTGAGCCGTCTGGATTTGTAATTTTTACAGTAACGATGCAAGCATCTGCATATGTGAAAATTTCTCTTTTATAAAAATCAACAATCACTTCTTGTTCTAATCTTGAACGCTTTGAATTTACAGCGTACGGTGTAAATTCACGTGCATCTCCGGCGTATTCAAAAATTCTTCCTGTTGCAGCGTCCTTAATAGGCTTCAGCAACGCATACGGTGCAAATACACTCCCTCTAATTTTTACGATATTAACCATGTGAAACCTCCATTGATTGTATATTATATAAATCATTATTTGTTCTACAACATAATATAGTCAATTTGATTGACTATATTATGCATAGTACAATAAGTATCATGTATAGTCAACTTAATTGACTACAGATACGGAGGTTATATACATGGATCAAACATTTAACGAGTTCGATCTTACATCGCTTTTATCATTATCATTTAGCACATTAATTACTGAACTACATGACAAATTAAATGAATTGGGATTTGAAGATATTAGGCCAGCACATGGTTTTATGTTCAAACGCATTCTACCTAATGGAGCAACGGGTATAGAACTAGCTGAATATTTAGGGGTTTCAAAACAAGCTGTAAGTAAAATGGTGGATTCTCTTGAGAAGAGTGGCTACGTTACACGCAAAACACATCCTACTGATAAAAGAGGGAAAATCATTGTTTTAACCGAACGTGGTTTGTCAGTATTGAAGGCAAAAGAAAAAATAGTAGCTGAAATAGAGCAACGATGGATTGAAAACATAGGTGCTGAACGAATGCAAATGCTAAAAGAAGATTTAACAACATTCGTTACTAAAGAAAATACAGAGAAATTATCATCAAATATACGTCCTGTTTGGTAACTAAAAACTCCATAAAAAAACGAATCCATTTTGAGTATTCTTTTTCAAAATGGATTCGTTTTCTACAATAATATATTTATTACTCTCGTTTCATCTCTATCGTTAACCCTAACTATTTGCGTCTCACCATTTGGCAAAAATATGATATAATTTCCCTTCCTCACATTCCTCCAAATAACTTTTCCTTCTTCATCCGTTCTCCCTATTGAAATCCCAATTTCTTTACTCGGCTCAGGTGATTCGTCTTTCATAAGTATAATTTCAAAACCTTTTATTGGCTGTTTTTCTTTATTTTTCACGTGAAAAGTTACATAATTAACAACCTTACTAAACTTCTTTTCATTATTTGCTATAGAACTAGACATTATGATAATGACCAATATACAACATAAAATCCATATAAGGTTATTATATTTATTCAGACCATTTTTTAAGATTATTAAAAACATCGTCTGTCACCCGGTTTCCAGAATTCCAAGAACTACTTCCTACTGTATGGGTAGCTATTATTGTTACACCCGTACGAGATGGATAATTAAAATTACTGTCTCTTAATAAGTATCCCCAATCTTCCCCACCATGTTTACGCCCTTCAAATGAAGGTGAAACAAGATCTTCTCTCCTTCGATCATTACTATACAAAGATTGTTCTTGAAAAAGTACACGTTCTCCCTCATTGGAAACTGATGTCCACGGTACATCTTCTGCATACACCTTTTGATTCACCAAAAATACTGTACAAAAAAAGATAAAAAGAACACCAAAACTATAAAGAGCCAACCTACATCTTATAGAAATAAAGCTATCCAACATAACTTACCTGCTATACAAATGATAGCGAACAATTGAAGATCCCTTTATAAATTCTAGTTTTTCTTTTTTCAGAAGTCAATGTAATTAATAATGAGTATCATTATTAATTACATTGACTTCACAAAATCAAACAATGAGTCATATTCTTTACTCTGCGTTCAAAAATCTGTCGCATTACAAAATCTTTATTTAAGTAGTTTCTTAAGAAAGATACGTTCCATTCAATTTCGCATACTTCAAAGATTTTGTCTCGACCAGATCCTATTGTTTTATTTCTTCTGTCGGGTTGTTGTAGCGTTCTTCAATATCTTCAAACATTTTAATACCGAGGTAGTATGGATTAATGCTCGTTTTTGATAGCTGAAGAGCACCCAGCCCTCGTATTGATAAGGTGCTTTAATCACCCAAAACTAATTAAAAATTTATAATCTAGATAATATGATATTTTTCACAAAATCTATTGCTTTTATGCCCATCATTTATGTATTATATGGAATGGTAGAAAATTCTTGTTTTAAAATACATTCAATTATCATAAGGGGAATTTAATATGAATCCGTCATCCATCGAATCCACTAGTAATAAAAAAAAGATAGTTGCTTTTATAGCTGGCGTCATCACAACTATTGGAACATGTATAGGAATAATTAGCTATATAGAAACTAAAACGGAAAACAATCAAAAGCAGAAAACCTCTGAAGATATTCAAATCTTTTTAAACAATTATAGCAAACAAAGCTTACTTGCTTTTAATAAAAACACTAGCAGTTACATTGAAGATTTTATTGAAAAAGATGGTCAATATTATACAGGTATGAACAATTATATACACAATGAATTCTCTGAGGGGCACCAGTATCATGTCGTTGAATTTCAACTTTCTGCAAAACCAGAAGAGATTACGAGTTCAGAATACAAAATTACAACCTCTGAAGAATATATTTTTACCACCGGAAAAAGCAAGTATAGAGAAAAGGTAAAAAACAGATTATATAAAATAAAGATACTTGATAATAAGATTCAAATTTCCTCAATGTTAGACAAAGGAGACACGACAGGGCCAAAACCAATTGAATGAAGCCCTATACATTATTCTCTAAATAGAATTTTTACTAAAATAGACTGTAAGCCCTTGGTTCACAGTCTATTTTAATACCTCAATGATTGCATCTAATTTCAAAATCCACCCTCTACTTTCACTTTTTTCTGTGATTAATAAACATATTCATACTTTCTCAAAGTCTACTTCTTGAAATAGCTTCAGCGCTTAAATAGTTGTTATTAAATATTTTAATAATAGTTGAAGTATTATATAGTTTACCAATAATCTTTACATCCTCATTAGTCTGAACATCTAAATCATAATTAGAAAACGTTTGTCTTACTATATCTATTTCTTTATTTCCAACTATCACTTCATCGCTAATTTTCTTTAATTCTTTTCATTAAATCTTGTAAAATACTTATCACATCTTCTTCTATTTCCTGGCTGTACTCTTGAATGAACAGGATCTTTCCGTATTTTTACATAAAATTCTCCCAACCTCCTTTTTTATCCCTATTTTCTAATCCCAACAAGTTCTCGTAAACTATTTTCCTTCTTTCTACTTGTCCTTCTGCATCCTTATCATCTATTAATCCCTAATTTCACACTCATTAGGGATTAATTTGTTATTGAAATCACAAATACTGCATCTAGAACCTTTCAAAATTCATATCTTCCATCTCTTTACTCTAACTTATTGTATAGGTAAAATATAGAAGAAGATAATTTGAACTTGTAAAGGGTGTGTATGCATGGCAAGTCGATACCATTATCAAAAAACTATTAGTAATGACTATTTAGGAAAAAGCAAACTGATTAAAGCTGCATCTCCATGGGAATTGAATCTAAAAATACAAGAACAAGAACAAAAATGGGCACAAGCTGAAGTGAAGCAACGTGAACGAGACAAGATTCAAGATATAAAAATGCAAGCAGAATTTGATACAATTGCTGCCCAAGATATAATCCATGAATATGAAAACCTGTTAAATGCTACCCTCGAAATTGACGACACCTTAGATTGGGAATCTCAAAAGAAATACGACAGTTATCCACCATTTTTCTATGAACCTTTTAATACACAAAAACCTACCTTAGATACTTTTAAACATACATATAAAGTTCCAACCGAAGGAATATTAGAAAAATTCATATCTCCCCTCAAACGTAAAAGAATTCAACTAGAAAATCAGGCAAACAACGCTTATGAACAAGCATTGGAAGAATATAATCAAACTTATGATACATACGAAAAACAGAAAGAAGATGCTCTCAATAAACACCTTCAGCAAAAAGAAACATTTGAATTGGAACAACAACAATACAATGACAATATTACGAACTGGAAAAAGCAATTTGAATTAGGGGAACCTGAAGCAGTTGAGAAGTATGTAAATGTGGTATTAGAAAACTCTCTTTACCCTGATGGGATTGAGAAAGAGTATGATGTACAGTTTCGAAAAGATTTAAATACACTAGTTATATCATATAAACTACCTAATCCAACCTTAATTCCAAATATCACTGAATATAAATATATTGCCACAAGAAAAGAAGTAAAATCAGTCGAAATGAAAAAGAAGGATTTCGAGGAATTTTATGAATCTATAATATTTCAAATAACATTAAGAACAATTCACGAAATTTTTGAAGCTGTATATAACAACGATGTAAATATCGTTGTCTTTAATGGATGGATTAGTTATATAGACGAAGCAACTGGCAATGATTCTACTTCATGTATTATTTCCGTCCAAGCGTCTCGTGAAGAATTTGAACCTATAAAATTAGACAGAATAGACTATAAAAAATGTATTCAAAGTCTAAAAGGATTATTTGCAGGTAAGCTTACAACCTTATCTCCTGTTAAACCTATCATGACTCTACAAACAAATGATAAACGGTTTGTGGAATCCAAAAAGGTTTTAGCTAACCTTACTTCTGCGGACAACTTAGCTACTATGCATTGGGAAGACTTTGAACATCTAGTAAGAGAATTGTTTGAAAGAATGTTTAATGAGGATGGTGCCGAAGTCAAAGTAACACAAGCTAGTCGTGATGGCGGAGTAGATGCTATTGCGTTTGACCCCGATCCAATTAAAGGCGGAAAGTTTATCATCCAAGCAAAACGATATAATATGACGGTTCCTGTATCCGCAGTACGTGATTTGTATGGAACTATGCTTCACGAAGGAGCAACAAAAGGAATTTTAGTAACAACAAGCTCTTTCGGAAAAGACTCTGTCACATTTATAAAAGATAAGCCAATTACACTGATTGATGGTCAAAATCTTTTATACTTGTTTAATAAGTTTGGATATTCGACTCTCAATATAACATTGAATAGATAAAAATAACGGGGGAAGTTCCCCCGTTATTTTTCAAGTTACCTATTTTACTTTAATTAATACTTCCCTTTAGATGGCTTCACACATACTTCCGATGCACCATCTTCCCATCATAAGAAAACACAACACCCTTACTCTCCACAATCGACTCCATATGCACCGTTCTTCCCCATAGCTGATGAAGATATGGCAATACTTTTTCTAAGTATTTTAAATCGAGCTCGATTCCTTCGTAACTATGTTTAATGTACAATTCTCCATTCTTTAAGTAGTCCCCGTCTTCTACTACTAAGTACGGGAAGCCACCATTTGTCCGCATATTTACGAGTTGATCACGCACATGTTCCCACTCTTTATCTATTACCTTATATTCTTTTCCTTGACGCTGGAATAAGTACATATCTTCTCTCATTACGAGATCTTTATTTAAGTAGTTTCTTAAGAACGATACGTCCCATTCGATTTCGCGTACTTCAAAGATTTTGTCTCGACCAGATCCTGGTTTGACGCCGCGTCGTTTCATTTCTTCTGTCGGGTTGTTGTAGCGCTCCTCAATATCTTCAAACATTTTAATACCGAGGTAGTATGGGTTAATACTCGTTTTTGATGGCTGGACGACACCTGCATTTAGTTTCGCAAATTCAATTGCTTCATCCGATGTTAAGTCCATTTCGCGAAGTATGCGTTGATGCCAGAAGGATGCCCAGCCTTCGTTCATGATCTTCGTTTCAAGCTGTGGCCAGAAATATAGCATTTCCTCACGCATCATCGTTAATATGTCTCGCTGCCAATCTTCTAGCTCACGGCTATATTCTTCAATAAAAAGGAGTAAATCTTTCTCTGGTTGCGGTGGAATCTTTTTCTTTTTACGCACGTTGGAGCGTTCCTGTTTTTTATTTCGATTATCTAAATTCCATAGGTCATCGTACTGTGATGCCTTTTTCTTCTCTACTTCTTCCTCTTCTAAATCATCAATACTCCACGCTAGTTTCGGACGCATAAGCGACGGGTCAATATGCTCTTGAATGGCAAGTACGGCATCTAAAAATGTTTCTACCTCTTCTTTTCCGTACTTATGCTCATATGCTTTCACCCGTTCAGCTGTTGCTGACATACTTTCTACCATATCTCGCTTCGTATTTGAAAAACGAATATTATTTTTAAAGAAATCACAGTGCGCTAACACGTGCGCCACAATTAATTTATTTTGAATTAACGAGTTCGTATCTAATAAAAAGGCATAACATGGATCAGAGTTAATAACGAGTTCGTATATTTTACTAAGACCTAAATCGTATTGTAATTTCATTCTGAAAAACTGTTTTCCAAAACTCCAATGTGAAAACCGCGTCGGCATCCCATATGCACCAAATGTATAAATAATTTCCGCTGGACATATTTCATAACGCATCGGATAAAAATCAAGCCCAAATCCAGTCGCAATTTCCGTAATTTCCGCAATCGCATATTGCAGTGCTTTATCATCACTTGCTCTCATTATTTTCCCTCCTTACACTTTCCCTTAAGAAAGTGTATGATGAGGAACAAGCTTTCATGAGGATTGATTGCATAATAAAAAGACACCCTCATAAAAACGAGAATGTCTCATCTATTACCCCTCAATAATCTCCATCTTCTCCGTAATCGGTGTACGAGCTTTTCCTTCTGGAGCTTTATCGAAGTAGCCAAGGTGAAGAATTCCAACGATGCGTTGACCTCTAGTTAAACCGAGTCCTTCTATAAATAATGGATTGTAGTTCAATCCGCCTGATTTCCAAACACAACCTAATCCACGTTCCCAAGCAAGAAGTTGGAAGTTTTGCATAAATGCACATGTTGCAGCGTAATCTTCGTCACGTTGAATTTGACGTGGGTCTTCATTTATATATACAACGATTTGTGCTGGCGTGCTTAAGAAACGATCAGATAAAATTTTACCACGTTTCGCTCTTTCTTCTTCTGTGAAAGAGTTTAATACTGCATCTACCAATTTCTTACGGCCTTCTCCAATGTATAATTTACAATTCCATGGTTCACGGTGTTTATGATTCGGTGCCCATGTTGCGTCGTTTAATAGTTCAATTAATAGCTCTTTGTCTACTGCTTTATCTGTAAATGTACGAACAGAACGTCTTTCTTTAATCACATTTGCGATGGAAGTATATGTAGTCATATTTTTCTCTCCCTTATTTTTATCTATATGTATATGTTTGTTATTGATATTGATTTTCAATTTCGATTATAACCTAGTTTTTTACTATTAATCAATGTTTTATGTTGGAAAACTTGTAAAAACTTCTTTTTCTACTGTGAATAAAAAAACTTAGCTCGTTCACAAGTTTTTCACATTTTATGGAAATGATATGTGTAAAGTTTTCCACATTATCCATCTAGGAGGAGTTTACATGTACAAAAAAATCGTAGTAAGTATGACTATGGCAGCATTATTATGCGGGATAGCTACTTTCCCTGCCTCCGCTGCTACGCCAAAAGAAGTAACATTGCATCATCATAAGCCAATTTCAGAAGAAGAAATGCAATCGTTCGAAAAACTCGGCTATAACAAACATGAAATTTGGAAAGCTGCCCACATTGCAAGAATGAGTAAAAAAGAAATTAAGGACGTTTTAGCTTACTATAAGCAAAATAAATCTTGGGAGAAAACAGCTGAACATTTCGGGGTAGATCCAAGTAAGTTGAAAAAGCATCATATGAATAAAGAAACGAAAAAGGCGCTGCTGCAAGAATTAGCAAATATGCAAAAATCTACACCAGACGGGCTAAAACAAAAAATGAAAGAATATAATATCGGATTACGTCAGCTCACGGTATTAACAATCATCTCTCAAAAAAGTAATACTCCCCTTGATGATGTGCTAAAAATGAAAAAAGACGGAATGGATATGAAACAAATTGCTGAAAAATTAAATGTAAAGAAAGAAGATATACGAGTAGAAATAATTAAATTAGTAAAGTCGATTAAAGAAAAGAAAACAAATTAATACAACAAAAGGAAGAGTTTTTTAATACTCTTCCTTTTGTTTATGAACTTTCAATTTTCAAGTATAAATTCCCGTCTTTCCCAAAAACTAACACAAGTAAATGATATATGTTAGGGGTGAGAAAATGTTCGGTTTATCATCTAAGAAATCCAAAAAGAATAGTACAAAAACAATTTGTTCTATTCCAGAATTTATAAAAAGCATGAAAGAATCTAGCGATTTTGTCTCCTATAACGTACTTGACGATGACACGTTATGCTTGTTTTATTATAAATCTGTCGTGGAAGCACTTATTATTAAACAATTTATTTTAACTCCTCTAAAAAAGGAATCTGAACAAATCCAAAACATCTCTGATTTATGCAATATTGTCTCTATTGAAGATATTATTACCTCCCCTTCTATTGATGATATTCGTGAGAAATTATTAGGTGGATATATTTTAATACGCTTAAAAAATAATTCGAATCCCGATCAATATGCTTTAATTCGCGCCGAAAGTACTGTTTTAGGAACACGATTATATAACGATACAGAAAATGAATATAGCGTAATCGGGCCTAAAATCGGTTTCGTTGAAAACCTTGATACAAATATACACTTATTACGCCGAAATATTGTAACAGAGCAACTCATTTTTAAAGAAGTTACCGTCGGATCTATGTCAAAAACGAAAGTAGCTGTTGCTTATATAGAAGGCGTTACAAATGAACAATTTATCAACACCGCAATACAACGGCTAGAAGACATTGACTTCGATGTCCCATTTGATGCAACTATGATTGAGCAATTTATTAGTGATAATAGCAATTCACCTTTTCCTGTTCTATTACCTACAGAACGATTAGATCGAGCTGTATTTGCTTTAATTAACGGGGAAGTTTTAATTTTAACAGATGGCTCTCCATATGCTTTATCAGGACCAACAACGTTACTAGATTTTTTCATTTCACCAGAAGATTATTATTTACCGTGGATGATTGGATCGTTCTTTCGTGTTATTCGTTTTTTCGGGGCTATATTTTCTCTTTTTTCCTCCGCTATTTATACAGCGGCTTTAACATATCATTATCAAATGATTCCTGCCGATTTACTAGGTCCTATTATTTTCTCGAGAGCTAACGTACCTTTCCCTCCTATTCTAGAAGCACTCTTTTTAGAAATTACAATTGAATTGCTTCGTGAAGCGGGAGCACGTTTACCGACGAAAGTAGGACAAACAATTGGTATTGTTGGCGGGATTGTAATTGGGCAAGCATCTGTTGAAGCCGCTTTAACAAGTACAATTTTATTAATTGCAGTTGCTTTATCCGCTCTTGCATCTTTCACAACACCGACTGTAAAAATGTCTTCTACTATCCGGTTGTTACGATTTCCGCTTATTCTTTTAGCCGGCGCATTCGGAGGATTAGGCCTTATTGTCGGATTTGTATTTATTTTAGCTCATTTAATTAAATTAAAATCACTTGGATCACCTTATTTATTACCTTTATATCCATTTCGTGGTTTAGGTACAGCAGAAGGTTTTCTTCGATTACCATTTAGTCAAACAGCACAAAGGCCTTCTTTCCTTAGACCAAAATCAAAATGGCGCTATAATCCGAACAAAGTGAAGCAAAAACGTGATGGTGATAATGAATGAAAAAACTTTTCTTGTCCCTTATTATAATCTTTTTTGTTCTACAAACTGGCTGTACACAAACGTATATAGTGGATACACAGCGCATTATTCATATTGCTGGATTTGATATTACAAAAAACAAACAATTCCAAGGGACGATCTTATTCCCAGAATACACGCATGGTGTAAAGTCTAAGCCTGAGACACAATCAACATCTGCTCGTTCACTTGAAACAATCGCTTCACGATTGAATGCTAAATCTCCTCACAATGTTGTTGTAGGTCAAATGCGTGTCGTCTTATTTGGAAAGACTCTAGGAGAACGTGGAATGGGAGAAATTATTACTAACTTACAACGTGATCCAAATATAGGACGTGATGTACAACTAGCAATTGTAGATGGATCAGCTGAAGAGCTTTTAAATTACGGAAAAAAAAATGGTTCTTTATATATTGCTGATTTACTCGAGCAAAATATAAGAAATGAGAACATTCCACAAACTGAATTAAATGTTTTTTTATATAATTACTACTCTTCTGTATGTGATGCCTACGTTCCTTATATAAAAATGGGCGATAATCATTCCGTCGCTGTCAAAGGACTTGCCTTTTTAAAAGGCGATAAAGTCGTCATGTATACGGATAAAAGACATTCTGTTTTAGCAAAACTGCTAATTAATCCTACCAAAAATGGGCGTTACGAAGCAGCGATAACAAAGGATAAACATAAAGGTATGGTTGTTATACAAAACTTAGCTGGGAAAAATAAATATGATATAGATCAAACTGGCGACATACCAAAAGTAAAAATCCATTTAAAATTAAATGGTTTAATTAAAAACTCTCCTAATTGGATTGATTTGAGAAAAGAAACAAATATCAACTATATAAAGAAACAAATTGAACGCAATGTTGAAAAAGACTGTGAAGATTTAATAAAACAATTTCAAAAAAAGGAAATTGATCCTTTAGGCATACGCGATGAAATTAGAAGTCATACGAGAAAATGGAATATAAAACAGATTCGAAATATGTATAAGAACGTCGCCGTAGATATAAATTTAGATCTTAATATTGTACAATCTGGAATCGGGGAATAGTGAGGTGAAATAAGCAATGAATACAATGAATAAATCAAAGACAGTCTCTCCATACTTTGCCTTTATATTATTACATTCGCTTCAAATCGGAATAGGAGTTCTTGGGTATCAACGTGTAATTTTAAAAAACGCTGGTTATGATGCCTGGATTTCTCTTATTATTGCGGGGATTGCAACCCATATTGTGCTGTTTTGTATGTTAAAAATGTTAGAAAAAGATGGAGATTTAATTAGCATTCATACAACAAGTTTTGGAAAATGGTTTGGCTCTATATTTTCTGTCATTTTCACTCTTTATTGCTTATTATTCTGCCTTACTGTTCTTCGTACATATATGGAAGTGATACAAGTTTGGATTTTCCCTACCATTAAGTTATGGAAACTTACCCTTATGTTTTTATTAGTCACTTACTACATTATAAAAGGTGGGTTCCGTTCTGTGACAGGGATATGTTTTTGGGGTATTGTACTTCCTATTTTCGTTGTATTCTTTTTAGTCTATCCAATGAAATACGCTCATTTCCGTAATATTTTACCTATTTTTACACATTCACCTTTTGACATGCTTATATCTGCAAAACAATCTGCATTAGAGTTTCTCGGCTTTGAAACAATCCTTATCTTCTATCCATTTATTGAAAAAGGTAAGTCTTTAAAAAGATGGGCTCATGCAGGAATTTTTTTTAGCACTTTGATTTATGTAGTTTTAGCTATTGTATCTTTTATGTATTATAGTGAAGGACAATTAAATCATACTATTTGGCCTACTTTAACGATGTTAAAAATAATTAAAGTTCCTTTTATTCAACGGTTTGAATATATTATTATTTTTGTTTGGTTTTTAATTATTTTGCCGAACCTTTGTTTAACCATTTGGTCATCATGCCAAACGATGAAGCGTTCATTTCATATTTCATTTAAATTTACATTACCGTTTTTTATTTTCATCGTTTTTACAGCTTCTTTATTTTTTAAAAACCGTGAAAGTATCAATACATTAAATACAGTCCTATCTCAAGCTGGTTTATATATTGTATACGCTTATATCCCGGTTTTATTTCTATTCCATTCGCTAAGATGGCGCTTCAAAAATCAGTCGAAAAAATCTTCACCCGACACACCATAATCTCTGATACAATTTGATTAATACATTTGTAAAGGGGACAAGCGTATGAAGAAATATGTATTTTCTTTACTTGCAGTACTGAGTTTAATTCTTGCTGGATGCGGAGCTACTAGTACAAATGAAAAAAAATCATCTGAATCAAAAGAAGAGCACGACCATGCATCGCATACTCAGCAAGCTGACATTCAAGAGAAAACAAAAGGAGTCGACACACTTCCTACCTTCCTAGACAAGCTTGATCCACAAATGAAAGATATCTACACTGTCGCTGGACAAAATGCAGAGCTATTAGATTGGATTCCATGTTACTGTGGTTGCGGTGAAAGTGTAGGACATAAAAACAATAAAAATTGCTTTATTCGTGAAATTAAAAAAAATGGTGAAGTTGTTTGGGATTCCCATGCAACGACTTGCGTCAATTGCCTAGAAATTGCAGTTGAATCTGCTTCGATGAAACAAAAAGGAAAATCAACGCTTGAAATTCGTAACTATATCGACAATAAATACAAAGAAGGCTATGGAAAACCAACACCTACGCCAATGCCAAAAGCTTAAAAAACGAGGAAACACCTCGTTTTTTTTCATTCACTTTTTTTCTTAACAAATTCTTTCAAGTGTATTTCTCCTTACTTATCACACACTATATATAACTCTCGGTAAGGAGGGTACACAGTGCAAACATATAACGACTATGATAAAGCTCTCTATTACACGTATTGCTGTAATTGGGATAAATTACTCGTTCTCATGGTTCAAACGAACGATCAATTATTTTCTAAGCGTATTGAGCATTTTTTACACGCTTATCAATACAGTAAAGAACTGCCAGAAGTTGATAAACAATTGCAGCTCCTATTTCAATATATTGACCACGCATCCCAAAAGTCACATATAGAAGAAGTAGAGCAAATTCAAATGTAAACTATAGCGCTATTCTCTTCTGGAGAATAGCGCTTTTTTAAAATGTTCATATCAATAAAAGTTTCCCCTTATAAAACTTTTATTGATAAACATATTTTTTCTTTCTTTTCTGTACCACTTCATACTATAATTTAGTATGTAACTATTATAAGAGAGGTATAAAATATGGGACGAGAAAAAAAGCAAGAATATGCTTTATTTACCGCGTGGGGAGCTTCTTTTATTGCTACACTAGGAAGTCTATACTTTTCCGAAATCATGAAATTTGAGCCTTGTGTCCTTTGTTGGTATCAACGTATTTTTATGTATCCATTCGTTTTATGGCTCGGTATCGCTGTAGTAAAAAAAGACTATCGCATCGCAAATTATTCTTTACCAATCGCAAGTATTGGTGCTTGTATTTCTTTATATCACTATGCAATTCAAAAGATCGCAGCATTTTCAGCTGCTGGGGCAGCTTGCGGCCGTGTACCATGTACGGGAGAATACATAAACTGGTTCGGCTTTGTGACAATCCCGTTTTTAGCACTTATCGGCTTTATTACAATCGCTGTTTGTAGCTTTATTGTCATTAAAAACAAATAAGGAGATGAAAGAATGAAAAAAATACTTATATTTGGCGGTATTATTATCGTTTTATTTGCGGCAATGTTTGCTGTAGCACAAATGGAAAAGAAAAACGCATCGACAAATGAAAAAGATTACTACTCAAATAAAATTTCTCTTGAGGATCTCAATAAAAATATAGAAGATAAAAAAGCACAAACGATTTACTTTTATCAAACGTCTTGTGTTCATTGTCAAAAGGTCTCTCCTACTGTTGTACCTTTAGCAAAAGATTTAAATGTTGATATGAAAGTAATTGATATTGAAAATTTAAACGAGCCTTGGGATAAATACAATATCCAAGGAACACCAACAATTATTCATTTTAAAGATGGTAAAGAAGTAAGCCGTATTAGCGGCGAACAATCAAAAGAAAAGTTCAAAGAATGGTTTGAACAAACGAAAAAATAACGAGAAAAGGAAACTCCTTCTACACATGAAATGGACGTAAAATTCCAAACTAATGTATAAGGAGGGGGTTTTATGCCAGAAGTAAAATGTTCTGTTTCCAATTGCTCATTTTGGGGACAAGGTAACTTTTGTCAAGCAAGTGCAATCATTGTTCAACCAGATGCTGAAGAAACGGGTTCGAATACAAATGATTCGTATACAAGCGCAGTTTTAACAAACGAGACGCTAGAAAGTTCTGTAACAACAAGTGTTGAAACTTGTTGCCATACTTTTAAACCAAAATATTAACAATTATTCCACCTCATATACGTGAGGTGGTTTTTTCTTTCCCCCTTCTTATTTACGTCTTCTCTAATTCTCCCTATAATAAAGTTAACATTTTTATGAATACGAAGGTGAAATACTATGGCTAAAACAATTGCAGATATCGCCAAATTGGCTGGAGTTGCAAAAAGCACAGTTTCTCGTTACTTAAACGGTGGATATGTAAGTGATAAAACAAAACTTAAAATCGAAAGTATTATTCAAGAAACAAATTTTTCTCCCAATACATTTGCTCAAAGCTTAAAAGCAAAAACAACAAATTTAATTGGTGTTATTATCCCCCGATTAGACTCCTTCGCTACAATGAAAACACTTATCGGGATTGATAATACGTTACAGGAAAATAACTATCAAATGCTTGTAGCAAATGCAAATCAAACAATTGAAACTGAAATACAAGCAATGGAAAACTTTATAAAACAAAGAGTAGCTGGCATTATTTTATTAACCAAAACTTTAACAAATAAGCATCAACAAATTATTGCTAATTCAAATATCCCTATTTTATTCGTTGGGCAAGAATATAAAGATCAATATTGCCTCGTTCATGATGATTATGATGCAGCTTATGAGTTAGGAGCATACGTATTATCACAAGGTCATAGAAATATCGCCTATTTAGGAGTAGAAAAAGATGATATTTCTGTTGGTATAAATCGAAAAAACGGTTTTCAAAAAGCCATTGAAAATTTAGAACCAACTTGCAGTGTTTGTTATTACGAAACATCTTTCCAAATAGAAGATGCCATGAAACAAGTACAACATATTTTAGATAATAATCGCCCAACTCTTATCGTATGTGCTACAGATAATATCGCTCTTGGCGCAATGAAAGTTATTCACTCCCACTCCCTTTCTGTACCAGGTGATATTTCTGTAACAGGATTTGGGGGATATGATATTTCAGAAATGGTACACCCTAGCTTAACGACAATTGCGTTTGACTATGAGTATGCTGGAAAGCTTGCTGCCACTTCTCTTTCACAGCTTGTTGAAAACAAAACTATACCAAAAATATTACACTCTCGTTATACATTAAAAATCCAAGAAAGCGTTGACAAAATATAAAGGCGCTCTATAATAAAATTAAAACCGGTTCCATATTTTAAAAACAGGATTTTCAACATCATTTCCCTGTTTTTTATTTTAACTTATTACGGAACCGGTTCCATAAAAGAGAATTTATAGTAAGGGGGAATTTTTATGGATATGAAACAAATTGCAACTCAAGTATTACAGAACATTGGTGGAAAGGAAAACATTGTTCGTGCCACACATTGCGCGACTCGCCTTCGTCTTATATTAAAGGATGATACGAAAATAAACGCTGCAGAAATCGAAAACATCGATGGAGTAAAAGGTGCTTTCGCAACGACCGAGCAATATCAAATTATTTTTGGAACTGGCATAGTAAACAAAGTATATGATGAATTCTCAAAACTAATTGGGATAGCCGAACTAGATTCTACAACATCAAACGATATACCTAAGAAAAAAATGAATCCTATCGCCCGCCTAGCAAAGACACTATCCAATATTTTTGTTCCAATTATTCCAGCTATCGTCGCAAGCGGTTTACTTATGGGTCTACTCGGAATGTTGAAAGCGTTTAAATTAGTTCCTGGAGATCACTCACTTATCCAATTACTTGATATGTTCTCAAGTGCAGCTTTCATTATTTTACCTATTTTAATTGGAGTGAGTGCCGCTAAAGAATTTGGTGGAAATATTTTCTTAGGTGCAGTTGTTGGTGGTATATTAACTCATCCAAGCTTAACAAACCCTTGGACTCTTTCAAATGCAAAACCAACTGTTTTACATTTCCTTGGTATGGATATTGATATGATTGGCTATCAAGGTACTGTTTTACCTATTTTATTATGCGTATATGTTATGAGTACAATTGAAAAAGAACTTCGAAAACGTGTTCCGAACTCTTTAGATTTATTAGTTACACCATTCTTAACAATTATTATAACTGGCTTTTTATCACTTATTATTATCGGACCAATTGGATATAAAATCGGTGACGGCATTACGTACCTTTTAAATACAATTTATCAATTTGCAGGACCAGTAGCTGGACTTATATTCGGCGGATTGTATTCAACAATCGTTCTTACTGGCTTACATCATAGCTTCCACGCTATTGAAGCGGGCTTACTTGCAAATAAAGATATCGGTGTCAATTTCTTACTCCCTATTTGGTCAATGGCGAACGTTGCACAGGGCGGTGCTATTTTAGCAGTTTATTTCAAAACAAAAAACAAAAAAACGAAAGAAATTGCAATTCCCGCAGCAGCCTCAGCATTTTTAGGAATTACGGAACCAGCTATTTTTGGGGTCAATTTAAAACTTGGTAAACCATTTATTGCAGCCGCTATTGGCGGCGCAATTGGAGGCGCTTACGTTGTTTGGATGCAAGTGGCGGCTAATGCATACGGTTTAACAGGTATTCCGATGCTTACAATTGTTGCACCTCTTGGCATGATGAACATGATTCACTATATAATTGGCTTCACTATTGCAGTTATCACTGCTTTTGTTGCCACATTCATTTTATATAAAGAAAGTAAATAATAACGGGGTAAAAACTATGTCAAAATATAAAACAATACTGCAATCTAATAAAGACGAATTACATTCTTTATATGAAATTGCAAACCAAGATTCATGGAAACCAATTTATCATATCCATCCACCATTTGGATTAATGAATGATCCTAACGGTGTATCATACTACAATGATGAATATCACGTTTTTTATCAATGGTATCCATTTGGTCCCATTCATGGAATGAAGCATTGGGGGCATGTGAAGTCAAAAGACCTTATTAACTGGGAGCGTATGCCTGTAGCCATCATCCCTACTGAAAGCTATGAATCACACGGTGCATATTCTGGTAGTGCTATCGTAAAAGATGGCTTTCTTCATTTACTTTATACAGGGAATATAAAAAATCCTGATGATTCCCGTGATGCAAAACAATGTATGGCAACAATGGATTCACAATATACGATGACGAAATATAGTAATAATCCCGTTATTGATATAATTCCTGACGGATATACAAAACATGTACGTGATCCAAAAGTCTGGAAACATAATGATATGTACTATATGTTACTCGGTGCCCAACGTGAAAATAAAACAGGAACTCTATTACTATACAAATCACAAGACCTATACAATTGGCATTTCCAAGGCGAAATTACAACAAATTTAAAAGAATTTGGATTTATGTGGGAATGCCCCGATTACTTCCAATTATCAGGGAAAGATGTACTTCTCTTTTCACCGCAAGGAATTGAAAAAGACGGAGAAAACTTTCACAATGTATACAATGTCGTTTATGCTATAGGCCATTTCGATATTAAAAATTTATATTTCCATGTTGATTCCTATTACGAAGTTGATAAAGGATTCGATTTTTATGCTCCTCAAACTTTAGAAGACTTTACTAGTCGTCGCCTATTGTTTGCTTGGGCAGGATCAAGTGAAATCACATATCCTTCTGATGGTTATATGTGGGCTCATTGCCTAACAATTCCACGTGAATTAACATTAGAAGATAACATCTTAAAACAAAAACCAGTTTCAGAATTAACAAAACTACGAACAACAAAAAAAGAAATCTCAGGAGATATAACAGCTGGATTAAATGTATTATCAACGCTTGATGATGAAGGCTCCTACGAATTAATTGCTTCCCTTAAAACAGAAGATGCAAAGTGTTTTGGGCTTTCTCTCTTCCACAATGAGGAGGAATGTTTTCCAATTACATTTAATCGGGAACAAGGTACTATTTCTATAGACAGGGGCAACTTCTACCATCAATTTGGCGGAGAATATGGATTTGAACGCTGTAAAAAAATCGATATTCAAGATACGATAGAACTACAAATATTTGTAGATAAAAGCATCGTGGAAATTTTCTTATATGATGGTTCAACAGTCTTTACTTCCCGAGTTTTTCCTCGAAAAGACATGAAACATCATATCGCAATCTTTTCAGATGCAAAACTAAACTTTACCATCACACAATATAAGCTGAAAAGAGGAATTATATGAGAAATGTCTTTTGTATAGGTGAACTATTAATTGATTTTGTGTGCCGAAATACTAACGTTTCTTTAGTAAACGGTTCAGATTTCGAAAAAAAAGCTGGTGGAGCACCCGCTAACGTTGCTGCTGCAATTACAAAATTAGGTGGACACGCTACATTTATGGGCCAAGTAGGAAACGACCCATTTGGTGATTTTCTTGAACAAACTTTACAGCGTGCGCAAGTCGACACTTCCATGCTCATAAAAGATAAACAAACAACACTTGCATTCGTATCCATAGATCAAGATGGCGAACGTGATTTTACTTTTATGCGTGGTGCAGATGGTGAATATCAATTCAATAGCATTGATTTATCAAAAATACAAACGAATGATTTAATACATTTTGGTTCAGCGACAGCTTTACTATCAAGCCCATTAAAAGAAACGTATTTCCAGTTGTTACAATATGCGAAAGATAACGGCCATTTTATTTCTTTTGATCCAAATTATCGAAGTGCACTCATTACAAATACAGAACAATTCTCTCAAGATTGTCTAACCTTTATAAAACATGCACACTTCGTAAAAGTAAGTCAAGAGGAGGCTACTATGCTCTCTAAAGAGAGTGATTTACAACAAGCTGCTCTCAAATTATTAAATTATGGCGCAAAAGTAGTAGCTATTACACTTGGAAAAGACGGTACCCTTCTAGCGACAAATGAAGGTCAAACCATTGTCTCTTCTATTTCTATTCAACAAGTCGATACAACTGGTGCTGGTGATGCTTTCGTCGGAGCAATGTTATATCAGATTGCCCAAAGTGAACATACACTTTCGTATCATTTCAAAGACTTAACAGCGTTTATCTCCTTTGCAAATAAAGTAGGCGCTATCACATGTACAAATTACGGTGCAATTGCCTCCCTTCCATCATTAACAGATATAAAAGCATACGACTAATCGTATGCTTTTTTACATCCCCCTCCAAAAATCATGCATAATAAAAAAGTATAAAATAACGAGAACGGCCGTCCCGCATAACGTAATGCGCCGATATATACTCTTCTCCCCTTCTCTCGCCTTAACAAACGCCCAAATAAATCCGAAGAACAATATTAAATCAACATATGGAACATAAAACGAAAAGACGAGAAACGCATACAAATACACGATAAATAAACAGGTCGTTACTAAGAAAACTTTAAACGCAAATTCACTTTTCATAATGTAACCGCCCCCTATCTGTACTGTATTATATTCAGCAAAGTACAATAGTTGCAGTTAAACTGGAAGTAGAAATAAGCTACCGTCTATAATACGGTAGCCATTACGGAACATTATATTTCCTTTTATATATATTACTTAAAATCGAAGAAGGAATTTGCTCATAACGAATTTTTTCTCCTGTTTCATCGACAATATACAAATTGTTTCCTATATAATATATTCCATCTTTTCGTTTTGAGTACACTGCATATCTTTCGTTTGGCAATACCATTTTCACTTTCGTTAGCTGTCCATTCGGTTCTTGCCAATATATATCCACGCGATCTACTAACGTAAGCATACCAATTTGCTCTTCTTCTACTTTACGACCATTCCAGCTCACAACACGATAACCAAGCTTATTCGCTTCATATTCCGGGCTCGTATGAAACCGAGAAATGATTACTTTCGTCTGTAATTGAACTCGGTCATATAACCACTGTATATCCCTGTCATGCATACGAATACAGCCATTTGATTCCCTACTTCCAATTGTCCATTCCCGATTTGTCCCATGAATCGCATATTCATTTTTATCTAGTCCAAGCCATCTCGTACCAAGAGGATTATTCGGTGCACCACCAGCTATTTTTTTTCGATGATATTCTTTATTTTTAAATTTAGTTATAATACAAAAATTACCTTCAGGTGTAGGAGTACGATCTCTTCCAGTTGTTACGGGGAATGTTTTTGTATAATTTCCATTTTCAAAAAAAGACAATTGGTTTGTCGTAAGGTTCACTAATATTAGATGATCTGTATTAGCCAAGGCACTAACCGGTAGGATGAAAAATAATAGTATGATGAAACATAACTTTTTCATTTATATCCCCCCTAGCGCTCACTATAATAAGTGGAATTAACTTTACTTTGCTCTTATAAATGAAAACTATCCATTTACAATAACGCCCCCATTTACGTGTATCATTTGCCCGGTAACATAGGATGAATCATCAGACGCTAAATATACGTATGCTGGTGCTAATTCATATGGTTGGCCCGGTCTTTGCATCGGAACATTGCTTCCAAACTGTGATACTTTTTTCTCATCAAAGCTCGATGGAATAAGTGGTGTCCAAATCGGTCCTGGCGCAACACCATTTACACGAATCCCTTTTTGCACTAATGACTGAGAAAGTGATCTTGTGAAAGCAACGATTGCCCCTTTCGTTGCGGAATAATCAATTAACGTTTCATTTCCTTCGTATGCAACGATAGACGCGGTATTTATAATGACATCCCCTTGCTTTAAATGAGAAAGTGCGGCTTTCGCAACGTGAAAATAAGAAAAAATATTAATACGAAAAGTCTTTTCTAGCTGTTCTGCTGTAATATACTCTAGTCCTTGCTGCGGATATTGCTGTGCGACATTATTTACCAAAACCTGTAAACTACCTAGCTGCTGGACGGTCTCTTGAACAACATCTTTACAATGCTGTTCATCACTTAAATCACCCGGCAACAATACACACTTTACACCTTCTTTCTCAACATACTGCTTCGTCTCATTAGCATCTTCTTCCTCATCTAAATAAGCAATCGCAATATTTGCTCCCTCTTTCGCAAAAGCGATGGAAACAGCTCGTCCAATCCCACTATCTCCCCCTGTAATTAATACATTCTTTCCTTTTAACTTTTCGCTACCTTTATAATTTGGATCTTCAAACTGTGGTAGAGGATTCATTAATGATTCAATACCAGGTTGTTTATTTTGATGTTGCGCTGGCATTGTTATAAAGTTTTTTTGCTGTGGCATAGCTTCTTTCAACTCCTTTTCCTTATAATGTGCATAATAAAAACTGAAATTCACACATCAAGTTACGATTAATATTCGAATTTAAGACACAAAATATGAATTGTTGTAAACTTTTTATGCAAAACTATTGCAAAATAGATAAAAAGCGAATATTATATATAACTGTTGTGAAAATTATTCGTAAACAGAAAGGATGTTTATATGTTTAACCTTTCAAAACATAAAACTTCTATTAAAACTGAAATTATGGCAGGTATTATTACCTTCTTAACAATGGCATATATCATTGTCGTAAACCCAGTTATCCTTGGGGATGCAGGTGTTCCATTTGAACAAGCATTTACAGCAACAATTATCGCTGCTGTTGTCGGAACATTATTTATGGCGATCTTTACAAACTTACCAATCGCAATTGCACCAGGTATGGGATTAAATGCTTACTTCTCTTACTCTGTTGTAAAAGCTCATGAAGGCATGACTTTCGCAATTGCATTCTCTGCTGTATTCGTAGCAGGTATGATTTTAATTTTGTTATCATTCACATCTTTCCGTACAAAATTAATGGAAGCAATTCCTGAAAACTTAAAACATGCAATTACTGCTGGTATCGGTCTTTTCATCGCCTTTATCGGTTTACGTTTAACAGGTATCGTTACAAAAAATGAAGCAAATTTAGTTGGACTTGGTGACCTTCACTCTGCTCCAGTACTACTCGCATTAGCTGGACTTGGAATTACAATTGTCCTTATGTCTTTAAATGTAAATGGCGCACTATTTATCGGTATGCTATTAACTGGTATTATCGCTTTCTTCACGGGACAATTATCATTCTCAAACGGTGTTACATCAATGCCTGGATTACCAGAAGGAATTATCGTTTCAAACCCAATTACTGCTGTATCTGATGTAATTAACTACGGATTATACGGCGTTGTATTCTCATTCTTCCTTGTTACATTATTCGATACAACAGGTACATTACTTGGCGTTGCTCAACAAGGTGGATTTATGAAAGATGGAAAGCTTCCAAAAGCTGGACGAGCTCTTCTATCTGACTCATTCTCAGCAACAATCGGTTCTATGTTCGGAACAACACCATCAACAGCTTACATTGAATCATCTGCTGGTGTTGCAGCTGGTGGTCGTACTGGTTTAACAACTGTTACAGTAGCTGTTTTATTCGCACTAGCAGCATTCTTCGGACCATTAGTAAGTGCCGTTTCTGGTGTATCAGCTATTACTGCACCATCATTAATTATCGTTGGTAGTCTTATGATGGGTTCAGTTCGCCACATCGATTGGGACGCATTTGATGAAGCATTCCCAGCATTCTTAGTAATCTTAAGCATGCCACTTACATCAAGTATCGCAACAGGTATCGCACTTGGATTTATTTCATACCCACTTATGAAAGTGGCAAAAGGTAAGTTCCGTGCTGTTCACCCGCTTGTGTATGTATTTGGAATCTTGTTCGCTTATCAATTAATTTTCTTACCACATTAAAAAAGTAGAGCATCGAAATTCGATGCTCTACTTTTCTTTTATAACAATCATTCAAACTATAACAGTCCCTCCAAAATATGAAGGAGCTTATAACCATTTAATACTTCTCTTCTACCTGTAATTCTTTACTATACTTTTGAATGAAAACTGACGAAACAACCATTACCATCCCTACACTAAATCCAATAAGCTGATCCAGTAGCATTTCATCCTGAATGAACCAACGTAGTAGAAATACCCCACCAAAAATAAGCATCATAGTAAATCCAGTATGTCGAAGTCCTTTATATACATTTTCCATATGTATCACCTCTCCATATACTTTTATCCATATTATACCACGCATCCATCGAGCAAACATATCGTCCTCTGGCAGTATGTAGCTACCTTTTGATCGTGCGTGACAACTAGAACCGTTTTTCCTTGTTTATTAATTTCTTTTAAAATACTCATAATTTTTTTCCCATTTTCTTGATCAAGAGCACCAGTCGGTTCATCAGCAAGTATAATCTTTGTATCTTGTGCTAAAGCCCTTGCTATTGCTGTTCTTTGCTGTTCTCCGCCTGATAACTCGTAAGGATATTTGTTAATATGCCTCTCCAGCCCTACCATTTTCAGCATTTCTTTTGATATTTGCATACGTTTCTTATGAGAAATTCTTCTATATACAAGCGGAAGCATCACATTTTCAACAACTGTATAATCACCTAATAGCGAAAAGTTCTGAAACACAAATCCAACTTCCGTGTTTCTATACTTATGATAGTTTGACTTGAATGTACTCGTATCCATTCCATCTAAAAAATACTTTCCAGCAGAGGGACTATCGATTAAGCCAATAATGTTAAGAAGAGTAGATTTCCCCGAACCAGAGGGCCCCATAATAGCTATCATTTCGCCTTTTTCTATTGTAAGATTAATATCCTTTAACGCACTAAAATTATTCTTTCCAAAGCCTTTAGCCACATTTACGAGTTGAATCATCTACAACACCTCTTTCATATATGTATTTTTTATTTTTAATACATTGAAATAAATGATTGTATATATAATGAAGAGCATTACAATTGATAACATACTTATAACAATCAATGATTCTTCAGAAACTTGTAACGTTCCAAAAAAAGATACAGTACTATTTTCTATCTCTTTTTGAAGTTCAATCGTCCCGCTATTCTCCCATTGAAAATACGTAATTCCTATACATATCGATAAAATAAATAACAATATATACTCAATAATAAATGGAAGACATATTTGAAAAGCACTTGCACCTAACGCTGATTTAATAGAAATATTTTTACGCTCCATATAAAGTGCTGCCATTGATATTAATACAATAGATAGAAATGAAAAAAATAAGACTATACCGCTTAATAATAATGGGTATGACATATTATCAATACCCTGCTTTTCGTTTTCTAACAATTTATTCGGATTTGTAACGTAATACGAATACCCCTTACCTTCTGTTACCTTTAATACTTTCTTTTGAAATTCATTTATATTTATCTTCTCATTTGTTTCTATAATTAACCCATTGTATAACAGGTCTATACTATAGAACTCTATTTCTTCTGTTCCAATTGGTAAAATCGCCATGTCATCTAACAATGTAATACGATTATCCGATATTTCGCCGCTCCGAGGATATGTAAATGGTGAATTTTTTTCTAAAAAGCCAATTACTTTTAGCTTCATTTTTCCAGATGGTATAACATCACCAATGGATACTTTTTCTTTATAATTAGCACCTAATATAACAGGTCTAATATCAAATACGGATTTATGAAATTCTGATTCCTCAAAATACCTTCCTTGTGAAAGTCGGATATGAAAGTACTTATTAATATCTTTATCAATAATAAGAGTCTTTATCGTTTCACTTTCTTTTTTTAAGCTAAATGAATAGTTACGGAACAAATAATTTGTTGTATTTGTTATTGGTATCGTATTAGATAACCCTTGCATGAATTGTTGATAATCACTTTTCGCTTTTTCTTCGCTAAACAATGTTATATCTTGCGTCGCATAAAGTTCATAGAAACTTTTATGAGTCGATAAATTATTTGCTACTGTCATCATTTTTCGATATCCCGACAGATTACTAATAAATTCTATAGCTGAAGAAAATGAAATAATTAAAGAAATTACTATAATCAAACTTGGTAACAACCGTTTTTTCATAGACCGTATAGAATCAAATATAAAAAACATGAAGATCACCTACGCTCTTAAATGTTTTCCAGGATATATATTTATAATGTGCTTGATTGGAATTACAGTAACAAACATTGTAAGAAAAATAATAAAAACAATATTACATACGAATACATATGGTGTTAACGGTTTTAATAAGTATGTCTGAAAATACGTATGAATTGTTCCAGAAAACATTTCTAACACAAGAAAAACCAACAACATCGCCACTAGAGAAATAAACAAAATTTGAACATATAGTTCACAATAAATAGATATATTAGAAGCACCTACTGCTTTTTTTAATGAAATCTCTCTTTCTTTTTTATAAATCCAAAACAACACTGCTGAAATACCAGAAACTACTGCAACAAGAATAAATTTATAATAATACTTATTGGCTGGATCTACATATGTTACATTTAGTTCCTGAAAATCTCTTTTATTCAGTATTTGAACCTCACCTGAGATTACTTCTTTGCTCTTATTCATAAATGTTTTTATTTCTTTATGGATAGATGATGTAGGGTTAACAACTGTTAATTGTAATTGTTTACTCGCGATAATACCTTTTTTAGATATAGTAGGTAAATTTTGAAGTGGAATGTATATGTCTGATACACCGACGTCACTGTCTTTTCTTGATATAGTGCCTATTTTTTTATATGTATTATCAAATTCATATAACTCCTTTACATTCGTTTGATCACCAACAACCATATCATTTACATTTTCACGATGAAAATATTGACCCTCAGAAATATATGGCGTCCAATAATAATCATCTTTTAAGTTCACAGCTACGATTTTTATTGCACCTGAACTATTTAATGCTTTTAAATGCTCTACGTAAATATCACTTTTCACAAAAGTATCTTGTATGAAAGGAATTATCTCATCCAATTCAGTTGCATTTGCTATCGGAACATTTAAAACTTGATTTTTTTCTGGGAAACCGATTTGAAAAGCAGATATAAAATTCCGTTTAGACTCTGTTAAAAGTGCGGCTACTGATATAGAAAGAAAAGAAATAAAAAATGCCATAAGAAGAATTATGGAAAATAGTTTATTGTTTTTTATATTTTTAAAAGCTAAATACATGTCTCTGCTCCTTTTAGATAAGAAGGAGATGATGAACATCCCCTTCTCCTTATCCAAATATTTATAAAGACAACTATTGAATATTTTTTACCACTGTAATCGTAAGTTACCGTTACTATCAAAAGTTCCTTTGTGTGTATCTTCTTGATAGTCATTATTCTCATTAGCATAATGCTCAGAGTATAGCCCCTTTGCACCAAAGGCGTTATATGCGCCATTACTAACCGTGGCATTTAATGCCCTTCCAGATTCATGTGATCCTAATTTATCCGAAGCACTTTCAATATATGAATAACTTCCTTTTGAATTAATAAAAGAAATTGCTACTGAACAGCGAGATGCATTTTGATTCGTAGTTGTTTGAGCTCTGTAAGATAGTAGGTTACCACTTTTGTGACCACTTAAAGTTGGATAGAATGCACTTGTTGAGATGGATGTTGCTAATAACATTAAAGTCGCAATCGAAAAAACCTTTCCCTTCATTAACAATCACCTCATAAATTAAATAGTTTTGTAGCGCTACCTCATCATAATATCCTTCAAATAAATTCTCCTCAATAAGACACCCCTATGTTTTACAAACTCTTTAAACACTTAAACATTCATACATTTTTCAAAAGTAACGTATAAGTAGCAATATAAAAAGGCTGCAGAGAAATTCTTCTCCACAGCCTCATACTTATTTTTGCAAAAACGCCTGCAAATCTGCAAACTGTCTCTTTGCATCTTCATAGCCTTGCTCATATAGATTTTGTAGTTTTGTTGTATCTTTTTCCATACGATCTACTTGAAGCGGCACTTCTGGGCGAATAACAAATAAATTCCCAGCTTGTTCTTCTTTTTCAATGTAGTGCAGTGTTTCATTATATACTTCATAGCGATTTAGCATCGTGTTAACAAGATTCGGATATTTTTTATAAGCTTTCGCAGCAACCCAACCAAATCTTGATTTTTTCTTTGTGTAACCGTGATTTCTTGTTAAAATTACGACTGATTTTTTAAATCCATCTTCCTGTGCTTTACGAACTGGAATCGGATCTGAAATCCCGCCATCTAATAATTGTTTACCACGGTAATTTACTACTGGTGCAATGAAAGGTAATGAACTAGAAGCTTGTAATAAATTTAGTGCATCATCATTCGTTCCCTCTTTTTCAAAATAAACAGACTGTCCTGTTTCACAATCCGTCGTTCCTACAAGGAAACGCTCTGGGCTATTAAAGTATGTTTCAAAATCAAACGGCACATGCTTTTCTGGAATTTCATGAAAAATAAAATCCATATCAAATAGCTGACGTTTTCTCCATAAGTTTTTATACGATAAATATTTCGGATGTGATGCATAATCAATATTTACTGTTTTATTTCTATTTCTTTGTCTGGAAAGATACGACGCTGCATGACAAGCACCAGCTGATACACCAATTACATATGGAAAATATAAATCTTGTTCCATAAAGTATTCTAATATCCCGCCCGTATATACACCACGCATACCGCCGCCTTCTAATACTAACCCTGTATTTTCAAGCATGTTACTCTCTCCTCTATATATATTGACTCTTTAATTATTCACCATGTTAAGTATCTTTTTCTATTATATATGAGTTCTTTCAGAAATTATATTTAAAAGACTTGAGAAAACGGAATTTTTTCTTCCAATTATATTTCCAAATGATCCGAGACATCCTTTATAAACCTTTGAATAAAATCTTGTTCTTCTTTCGTATATCTATCTAAGAGTAACAGCCACTTTTCTTCAGCTTGTTTATGCAATTTCTCATGAGCTTTATATATTTCATTTCCGCTTTCCGTTAAGCGAAAGAAAATTTCTTTTTGATTGTCTAACATTTGCATCTTCTCAACGAATTTCTTTTGGAACAACTTTGTACAAACTTTAGAGATTGCACCCTTCGTCATTCCCATTTCTATCGTAATTGCCGTTACATTCATCAGACCATTTTTCCCGATACACTCGATTACATGTAACTCAGATAAAGACATACCACTTACACCTGTCTCACGAAGAAACTTCTCATTTTGTCCTTTCAAATGTTCTTCTCTTTTATGCAAAAGTGTACGAATGTTCGAAAGTATTTCCATTTGTTTCGTTGTATAATCCAATCTGTTCACCCCCTAAGTTTCCAAAGAAACAATTTAGCTATATACCATTTTAAAATCATTTTTTCATATTTACAAGTTAGAAAAACATGTTAAAATAAATTTAGTTTCCTAGGAAACTAAAAAGAAGGAGGTTAACATAATGAAAAAATCCAAACTACATTTCATTTTATATGTTGTCTGTATTAGTGCCTTACTCAGTTCCTTCGCTCAAAATATTTACACACCTATCTTGCCCATGATTCAAGGTTCTTTTCATACTTCTCCTTATCTTGTAAATGTCACAGTTTCACTTTTCACATTCATTCTTGCAATTATGCAGCTCGTATATGGACCTTTAATTGATACAAAAGGGAGAAAATCCGTCCTTATCCCTAGTTTAGTCATTAGTACAATTGGTTCAATCGGATGTGCTTTTTCGGCAAACATTTATTTATTTCTCTTTTTTAGAGTTATTCAAGCTATAGGAATAGCGGCTATACCTGTAGTTTCAGCAACGATTATTGGTGATTTGTTTGAAGGAAAAGAACGCGGAGAAGCGATGAGCCTATACCAAATGTTACTTGCCCTCGCACCTGCGATTGGTCCTCTCATTGGTGGTTATCTCGGCAGTATAAATGGCCACTTATCCGTATTTCTATTTTTATCTATACTTGGCATTCTTTTATTAATGATAAACCTTTCACTACTTCCAGAAACAAAACCAACTGTAAGTAAGCAACCGCAATCAAAAAAGAATTACTGGTTTATCTTAAAAAATAAAACTGGATTTTCTATTACTCTTATTGGCTTCATTCAATTTTGTATTTACTTTTGCTTTCTCGTTTTTTTACCGAGTATTTTAACAAATTCATTTCATTTAACTGTAAATGAAATTGGTCTTATGTTTGTACCAATGTCTCTTTCTATCATGCTGGGAAGTTTTTGCTACAAGTTTTTGCAAAAACGCCTGACAACAAAGCAAACTTTATTTATTACGAGTTTCTTCAATATTATATGTGTCGTTTTATTCTCTTTCACATATAGCATTAATATCCCATTCATCATTATCGTTACATCTTTGTACGGTTTTAGTATGGGACTTTCTATGCCAACTCACACTACTTTATTAACGGAAGAATTCGTACAAGAACGCGCAACTGCTATCGGTATGTACAACTTCATCCGCTATCTTGGTATGGGCACAGGCCCACTTATAGGTGGATTTCTTTTATTTAACCAAAATTACTTTTGGATTTTCTTCCTAGGCGCAATTATGTTTTTACTTGTAATCTTATATGCAATGAAAATGCTACGATTCCCTGCCACACAAAAAGCAAAATAGAGACCTACAGATGGTCTCTATTTTAAACTCGTTGATCCGCAACAATATGAATATCAATATGCTTCGTCTGTCTCATAATTTCATTCACAATCGAACCTTTTCGAATTTCTTCCCATCGCGTTCTCGCTGATTGCCCAAGTAAAATTTGCGTTACTTGTAATCTTTTTGCAACTTCAATAATAACATCCGCTGGCTTTCTTCCTTTTGCTTCTTCTAATACAAAACTTGCATCAAATTGATTCGTGAGCGCCTTCCACTCTTCAATCGTCTGCTTTTTTCCAGCTGAAAGAGAATCTATATTTTCTCTTTCAACATTTAATACATACAATTCAGCGTTTAACCGATCAGCCATGCGCCAGCCCCGTCTTATTAATTTCTCTGCTGTTGAACTGTACTGTACACAAACGAGAATTTTTTCTTTCACGCCAATTGGTTCTATCACTGTTTGACTAATTTTCTCGTCCATATCGTCAGCGACTTCACGAAGCGATAATTCCCTGAGTGCTCCTAAATTATTAAGCGTAAAGAAATTTTGTAAGCTTTGCTGAATTTTTTCCTCCTTATATATTTTCCCGTCTATTAATCTCTTCCGAAGTACTTCCGGCGTTGCATCGACGAGCTGAATTTCATTTGCTTTTTGTAAAATAAAATCCGGAATACGTTCTCTTACTTTTACATTTGTAATTTGAGCTACAATGTCATGAACGCTTTCTAAATGTTGAATATTAAACGCTGACAATACGGATATACCAGCCTCTAACAATTCTTGTACATCCATATAACGCTTCTTGTTTTTAGAGCTGGGAATATTACTATGTGCAAGTTCATCCACAACAACGACCCCAGGTGCACGCTTTATAATTCCTTCCACATCAAGTTCATAAAACACTTTCCCTTTATACTCTATTTCTTTTAAAGGAACCTTTTCTAAATCAGCAATTGCGTCTTCCGTCTCTTTTCTCCCATGCGTTTCAATTAAACCAATTACAATATCCGTACCGTCCTTTTTCATCTCTCTAGCATCAAAGAGCATTTTATAACTTTTCCCTACTCCTGGAGCTGCTCCTACATATAGCTTTAACTTCCCACGGTTTTGCTGACGAATATATTCTAAATACTCTTCTGGTGTTCGCCTTTGAAAAGTGGGTTTATAGTCATCCGCATACAAAACATTCACAACCTTTCTTTTGAAACAACGCTACCTCAATCCGTTAGATTGAGGTAGCACCGTTACTATTTCATTAGTTTCTGTAATTCTAAATTTAACTTTAAGACGTTTACGCGGGTCTCTCCAAATAAACCAAGTGCCGCACCTTCTGTTTGATCTTTAATCAATTGCTCTAGTGTTTCTTTCGGAATTTTCGTTAATTTTGAGATACGCTCTACCTGTACGGAAGCCGCCTTCGGACTAATATCAGGATCAAGCCCTGAACCTGAATTTGTCACTAAATCGATTGGTACTTCTGTAACTGGAACGCTCGGATTTTGTTTCTTCCACTCTTCAATACTTTTCTCTACTCGTTTCTCTAAATCTGGATTAGACGGTGCATAGTTATTTGAACCTGACGCTTCTGCTTTATATTCAATACTAGAGACACGCCCATGAAAATAACGTGGATCTGTGAAATTTTGACCGATTAATTTAGAACCAATCACTTCATTTTTATCATTATATATTAGACTTCCATCCGCATTATCCTTCATTACTGCTTGTGCAATACCAGTAACAATAAGCGGATATACAAGTCCGCACAACACTAAAAATGTAAAAGTAATACGGATGATTGGTGATAGTATACTTTGTTTCTTCGCCATCTCTTTCCCCTCTTCCTTATATAAACAAGCCGACAATCATATCAATTACTTTAATTCCAATGAACGGTACAATCACTCCGCCAAGCCCATAAATAAGTAGGTTTCGGCCAAGTAGTGCATTCGAACTCATCGGTTTATATGCGATACCTTTCATCGCCAATGGAATGAGTAATGGAATAATAACCGCATTAAATAGTAATGCTGATAAAATCGCTGACAGTGGTGATGTTAGTTTCATAATGTTCAATGCTTCCATTTGCGGAATCGCAAGTGTAAACATTGCTGGAATGATTGCAAAATATTTCGCTATATCATTTGCAATACTAAACGTCGTTAACGCACCACGTGTCATTAACAATTGCTTACCGATTCCTACAACCTCAATAATTTTTGTCGGGTTCGAATCTAAATCAATCATATTGGCTGCTTCTTTCGCAGCTGTTGTACCACTATTCATCGCTAATCCAACATCAGCCTGTGCTAATGCCGGCGCATCATTTGTACCATCACCTGTCATCGCTACGAGTTTTCCTTTATCTTGCTCTGCTTTAATAACTGCAATTTTATCTTCTGGTTTGCACTCAGCAACAAACTCATCTACTCCTGCTTCTTTTGCAATGGTTGCTGCTGTTAATGGGTTATCCCCTGTACACATAACCGTTTTAATCCCCATTTGACGCAACTGTTCAAAACGTTCACGCATACCAGGTTTTACTGTATCTTTTAAATAGATTAAACCGTAAATACGATTATTCACTGCAACTACAAGTGGTGTTCCGCCCTCTTTTGAAATGAAATCTGCTTTTTGATTTACATCTTTCGGAATTGTTCCACCTTGTGACTGAACCCATTCAATCACGCTACCGACAGCACCTTTTCTCACTTTCGTTCCGTCCTGTAAATCAACACCACTCATTCTCGTTTCTGCTTTAAATGGAACAAACTCACCTTGTTCTGCAAGTTCTCTATTATATGATATAGATTTCGCTTGCACATACTCGATAACAGATCGACCTTCTGGTGTTTCATCTAAAACTGAGCTAATAGCAGCCCACTTTCCAACTTGCTCAATCGTTTCATTTCCTACAGGTAATAATGTATGAGCCATTCGGTTCCCAAAAGTAATCGTACCTGTTTTATCTAAAATAATTGTATTAATATCACCCGCAGCTTCTACTGCTTTCCCTGACATCGCTAACACGTTAAATTTTGTCACTCGGTCCATCCCAGCAATACCAATCGCTGATAGCAAACCACCAATTGTCGTTGGAATTAAACATACTAACAATGCTACAAGTACAGCTGTATCAATTTGAAACCCTAAATAATTTGTGAAAATCGGCAGCGTCACAACAACGATTAAGAAAATAAGCGTTAAACTCGTTAATACTGTATTTAAAGCAATTTCATTCGGTGTTTTTTGACGAGCAGCCCCTTCTACTAAAGAGATCATTTTATCAATAAATGATTCACCAGGATTACTCGTAATGATAATTGTAATCTCATCACTTACAACCATCGTACCGCCTGTTACGGAACAAAAATCACCGCCAGCTTCTTTTATTACAGGAGCTGATTCCCCTGTAATCGCAGATTCATCAACAGATGCTAACCCTTTTATTACTTCTCCATCACTTGGAATCATTTCTCCTTGTTTTACAATAACAACATCACCTTTTCTCAGATCCGTTGCTGAAACTTGAACAATGTTCCCGTTTTCTTTTACAACATTGGCAAACACATCTTTCTTCGACTGTTTTAAAGAATCAGCTTGCGCTTTCCCCCGTCCTTCCGCTAATGCTTCTGCAAAGTTAGCAAATAAAACTGTAAATAATAGAATGAGGGAAACTGTTATATTAAACCATCCTGGTACACTACTAGAACGACTTGGAAGAAACGATAAAATGAACGTAATGATAAATCCAATCTCCACAACGAACATAATCGGATTTTTTATCATAACTTTCGGATTCAATTTCGCAAAGGATTGTTTCATCGCATGTTTCACGATATCACGATCCATCGTTTTCGCTTGTCTAACCTCATCTTCTACTGCATGTATGTGTGACTCATTTACTCTTTTTTCTTTTACTACTACCGGTCTCATCATTTACCCTCCATTACTTCAATGTAAGAAATTCTGCAATTGGGCCGAGTACTAACATCGGGAAGAATGTTAATGCACCGACAATTACAATTGTTCCGATGAAAATGCCGCCAAATAAACTATTATCCGTACGGAACGTTCCGACTGTTTCTGGCACAACCGTCTTCTCTTTCAATGAAGCTGCAACAGCTAGCATCGTAATTAAACTGAAATAGCGTCCTAAAAACATAACTAAACCAGTTGTAATATTCCAAAACGGTGTATTATCTGCTAACCCTTCAAATCCAGATCCGTTATTCGCAGCTGATGACGTATACTCATAAACAACTTGTGTTAAACCGTGGAAGCCCGAGTTAGAAATCGCTTCTGTTCCTAAATGTGTAGAAAGAGCCAATGCTGAAAATCCTAAAATAAGCAGTGGATGAAATAGTATTGTTACCGCAATTAATTTCATTTCCTTACCTTCAATTTTCTTACCTAAAAATTCCGGTGTCCGTCCAACCATCAATCCAGATATAAAGACTGCGATAATCGCATACATAATAATGTTCACAAAGCCTGCTCCAACGCCGCCGTATACTGTATTTAACATCATATTTACGAGTGGTACTAACCCGCCAATTGGTGTTAACGTATCATGCATCGTATTCACCGCTCCAGTTTCAGCAGCTGTCGTTACTGTTGCGTATAGTGAAGAAAATACTGTTCCGAACCTTACTTCTTTTCCTTCTGTACTTCCTTGTACATGTTCGATACCCATTCCATTTAAAGCTGGATTTCCATGTAATTCAGATGTCGTAATCGTTATAAACCCTAGTAAAAAGACCATGAATAGTGAAACAAAAAGGATGCGACCTTGCTTTTTATTGCCCACCATTCGTCCGTACGTAAATGGAAGTGCTGTTGGCAATAACATCATAAGCATCATTTGCAAAATATTACTCATTTGTCCTGGATTTTCGAAAGGATGTGTAGAGTTTGCTCCGAAAAATCCACCGCCGTTATTTCCAAGTTCCTTAATAGAAACGAATGATGCAACTGGCCCGCGTAATATGCTTTGCTTTGCCCCATCAATTGTTTGTGCTGTAACGGCACCGTCTAACGTTTGTGGTACGCCAAGTGCAACAAAGACTAGTGCCGCCATAAATGCGATAGGAAGAAATACTCTCGTTAGTGCTCTCGTAAAATCAACGAAAAAGTTACCGAGTTCTTTTCCAGCAAGCCCTCTTATAAATGCCATAACGAGCGCTAAAGTCGTTGCCGGTGCTGCAAACATTAAGAATGTAATTCCGATTAATTGTGATAAATAAGATAAACCATTTTCACCGCTATAATGCTGTAAGTTCGTATCAGCCATAAAACTAATTGCTGTATTAAAAGCGAGCGTAGGCTCCATTCCTTCAATGTGTGCTGGATTTAATGGCAATACTCCTTGTAGTCTGAAAATGAAATATACGACAACAATCATAAATCCATTTAATAAAACTAATGATAATGCGTACTGTTTCCACGTTTGATTATATTCTTTTACACCCGTAATTTTAAAAATAAGTTTTTCAAAAGGCCCGAATACTTTATCTAGCTTTTTACTCCCTTGAAAGGCTTTCTCTAAATAAATTCCCGTTGGCTTTGCCACAAGAATAAACAATAGCATTGTAATAACGACTGCAACCCAGATCATAATGAATGACTCCCCCTAATTAAAACTTTTCCGGATTTAATAATGCATACACTAAGTACACCGTAATTGCTGCAACAATAATTGATAAGGCAATCGTCATGATTGCTTCCCTTCTTTCACAACTTTATCTGACCAACTTGCAAGACTTGCCATCGATGCAACTAACACAACAAAAATCCCGATCATTACAACATCTAACATAGCTATCCCTCATTTCTAATTGTTAAATTTTACCATTAAAATATTAAAAAAGAACACTGAGCTCTACTCAGTGTTCAAAAAATGAACAACAAAAAGTAAACCTCCTCTCTAAACGCTTACGAGGTTAGCTGTCGGATTCGGGCCTAAAGAGTAGCCCTACTTTCAAAACTGAAAGATTCACCCCAAGTGACGATGCACAAAATTGGTTCCCCCGCTCCATTTCTGGAACTCAGCGATTTTAGGTTTTTTTGGAAATTTTATGAATGATTTATGAGAGTAAATATACTCCTCTATATTTCACTTGTAAAGAGCTAAATTACTGAAAATAAGAAAATATCCATCTATTTAAACGCTTACATTAAGTGTTATTAATATTATTCCATCTATTTTCTCGTCTTTTCTTGCTTTTTCATAGAAATGATATTTTAAATACGAAATAAAAAGAGCGAATGACATGAAGTGCATCGCTTGTTGCACTTAGCATTCGCTCTTTTTTATTCACTATTTATTCTCCTCGTAAAAAAGTACGTAAATTTCTCCCGCGAATATAAACTTGTGACAATTCTGCATGTAGCTGCTCATATTCGATAATATCTGTTTTTAAATATAAAGCGTCTTTTGATGGCAGTATGATATAGGGCTTTGGAAAAATGGGGTCGAGCACCACCAATTCTTGAACTCGCTCTACCGATACCGCCCAACGATTCGCTATATCTCCTAGTAACAAAACCTTCATCTTCTTTTCCCCCGCCCTATTCAAAAAATAAAAAAGTAATATTATCACAATTCGTAAACACGACAAATGTAGCTCCAATTGTTTCATAGAGCCTCGCTGGATATCGTTTATTCCTTGTAACAACAGTAATAGGTGCCTGAAAAGAAAAGCGAATGTGTTCTGTGAAAAAACTAACGATTGGGAGTTCATCCCCTAGTAAAATTACCTTCTTAATACACTCACAAATACTAGTAAAATCTTGCTCCTTACTACAACTATACGTCCAATCAAATCCACAATTCCTCACTTCAGCCGCTATCTCTTCATTTGCTGTAAAAATAATTAACTCATGTTGAAATGCTACTAAATTTCTTAAACTATTTACCTTGCTTTCTTCTCCAACACAAATAAGTGTTAGTTCCATGTACCTCATCCTCCTTAGTATAAAAGAACTCAAACATAGATTGATATTCCCTTATACTAATCAGATCGATGAAGTGATGTATCCATCATGGCACCGTCCTCTCTCAAGACGCTTACGAAGTTAGCTGTCGGATTCGGACTTTGAGAGTAGCCCTACTTTCAAAATTGAAAGATTCACCCCAAGTGACAATGCACAAATTGGTTCCCCCGCTCCATATAATTGGACTCAGCGTATTACAAAAAATATATTCTGGCTGATATATTACTCCTGTATTTAGAAAAAGTAAACAGAAAAAAAAGCCAGTTATAAAACTGACTTTTTACTTACCTACACACTCGTTTTATTCACTTTATATGCAAAATGATTCGTCGGCCCATGACCACTTCCAATATGCAACGGCTCTTCAATTGCTATACTAATAAATCGTTTTGCTTCTTGAACTGCCTCTTCCATCGAGTAGCCTTTCGCAAGCCCTGCTGTAACCGCTGAAGCAAATGTACAGCCGCTTCCATGTGTTTGCTTTGAAGGAATTCGCTCACTTCTAAATTCAATAAACTTTTCTCCATCAAAAAGTAAATCAATTACTTCATTACCTTGATATTCTGCATGTCCGCCCTTCATAAGTACATATTTCGCCCCTAATTCATGCAATACTTTTGCAGCCTCTTTACTATCTTCAACGTTATGAATTTCTAGCCCCGTTAACACTTCTGCCTCAGGAACATTCGGCGTTACAACTGTTGCTACTGGCAATAAATATTCTTTTAAAGCTTGTACTGCTTCTTGTTGTAATAATGATGCACCGCCCTTAGCAATCATAACAGGATCTAGTACAATATTATTCCAGCCAAATTTATTAATATATTCTGCTACAATTTGAATAATTTCGTTGCTAAATAACATACCTATTTTTACAGCATCTGGTGTTAAATCCGTACCAATTGAATTCAACTGTTCCGTAATACCTTCTAACGAAACTGGATATACCCCTTGAACGCCAAGCGTATTTTGAGCAGTAATTGCCGTAATAGCCGTCATCCCATACACGCCAAGCTCTTGAAATGTTTTTAAATCTGCTTGAATGCCAGCACCGCCTCCGCTATCAGAACCTGCAATTGTTAAAGCTTTATTTACTTTCATCCCACTCATCCTTTTCTATCCAAAATATCGATGATAAATCGTTTTTGCTTCGCTTATATCTTTCGTTCCATGTACAAGTACACGACCATCTTTAAAAGCAACTAATCTCTTTTCTTCCACAGAAAATGATAATAAATATGGATTTACATTTAAATCATTCACACGATCATTCAGCAGCTCTTTGTATCGTTCAAAATCTATTTCCTCTTTATGAGGTGGTCTAATTTGAACTGTATTTCTCCCGCATAAAACTGCTGTTTTCGATGTATTATCTTTATTTAAATACGGATACAAGGCATTCTCTCCGCACGAAGGACAATTGTGCTTACGAAGCTTTTGCACATTCATACATGAATATTCATTTTTCCATACATCAAACGATACAAGTCCATCTCGAAGCGATTCGTAATCTTCTACTAATAGTTTAAGAGCTTCCGTTACTTGATGAGAAACGACGAGAGATACAGCAGGCGATATAATCCCCGCTGTATCACATGTCGCTCCGCCAAGCGGAATCGATTGTAATAAACAAGATAAACATGGCGTTTTACTAGGAAGGATTGTGTAAGAAAGGCCGTAACTCCCTACACATGCTCCGTAAATCCATGGAATAGAATATTTTTGTGCTATATCATTCACAATGAAACGCGTTTCGAAATTATCAGTTGCATCAATCATTACATTAACGTTTGTAACAAGCTCTTCTAACTCCTCAGCTGTTACATCTTGAACGAGCGCTTCTACTCTTACTTCACTATTAATCTCTTCTAGACGCTTCTTCGCTGCTACAGCTTTCGGAAGATTATTTTTCACATCACTCTCTGCATACAATTGCTGCCTTTGTAAATTACTCCAATCGACATAATCCCGGTCAACAATCGTTACTGTACCAACACCAGCTCTTACAAACATTTCTGCATTTGCACTACCTAGTGCGCCTGCACCGATAATAAGCACATGCTTTTCCCTTATCTTTTGCTGTCCTTCTTCTCCAATCGGAGAAAATAGTTCTTGGCGAGAATATCGATTATTCAACTACGCTCATTCCTTCTAAAGGACTACTTGCTGTTGCACAACGTTTACGTGCAATGCGACCTGCTTCAAAGCCTAAACGACCTGCCTCAATACTTAATTTCATTGCTTGTGCCATTTTAATAGGATCTTTTGCTCCTGATACAGCTGTATTTAATAACACACCATCTGCTCCTAATTCCATCGCAAATGCCGCATCAGCCGGGCTACCGATACCAGCATCAACGATAACTGGTACTGTCGCTTGTTCAATAATGAAGCTCAAATTCAATGGATTTACAATACCAAGTCCTGATCCAATTGGAGATGCTCCTGGCATAATCGCATGCACGCCAAGTTCTTGTAATTTACGTGCTAATACAACATCATCAGATGTGTACGGAAGTACGATAAATCCTTCTTCTAGTAACATTTCAGATGCCTTTAACGTCTCTACCGGATCAGGTAATAACGTTCTATCATCACCAATAACTTCTACCTTTATCATGTCGCACAGCCCTGAAGCTTTTGCTAATTTTGCAATACGAACAGCTTCTTCAGCATTTTTTGCTCCGGCTGTATTCGGTAATAACGTATATTTTTTTACATCAAGTTTCTCTAATAAATTAGGCTGCTTTGCATCAAATATATCCATACGACGTACTGCGAACGTTAAAATTTCTGCCTCAGATACATCAATTGCCTTTTGCTGCACATCAAAATCAGGGAATTTGCCTGTTCCTAATAAAAGTCTAGAATGAAATGAAAATGGTCCAATGTTTAACATAATCAACCGCCTCCTACGAAAGTTACAATCTCAATTTGGTCTCCATCAAAAACAGATGTATCTGTATGATCATCTTTTTGTAAAATATCTTTATTACGCTCTACTACAACAATTCTGTTATCTAACTCTAAATGTGTAAGTAGCTCAGCTACTGTTTTCACACTCTCTGGCACTTCAATTTGATTACCATTAATTTTTAAATTCAAACTTCCATCCCCTTTCTAAACTGTTTTAGAAAGCAATAAATCTAGCAAGTGATTCTCCTGCTTTCCTTCTATTAAATCAGCCATATATTGACCAGAAACAGGACTTAATAAAATGCCGTTTCGATAATGGCCTGTGCAAGCATATAAACCTTTTATTTCTTCATGCTCTCCCATATAAGGAGCTTCATGATTCGACTGTGGTCTTAATCCTGCCCATGCGCTTTCCCATTCCGCTTCTTTTAATGCTGGCAATATTGTATACGCGCGCTCTAATATAGAAGTAATACTCTCTGGTTGCACAGTTTTATTGAATGTACGGGGCTTCATCGTTGCTCCAATTACGTAACGTCCGCCGCGCTTTGGTGCAATGTAAAATCTTTCTTGGAAAATAGGCGCCTTTAAAAGTGGTTTTCTACTTCTTACCGCTACTACTTCTCCTTTAACTGGATATGTACCCCATTCGCGGTGAAAATAACCTAGTAACTTCGTGCTCCATGAGCCACCCGCAATAACAACTTTCTCGCAAGTGATCATGCCTTCACTCGTCACAATTCCATTCACTTTATTATTTTCAATACGGATATCAAACACTTCTGTCTGTTCATATATATCAGCGCCCGAAAATGATGCGGAATGTGCGAATGCTTTCGTAAGCTCTGGTGCAATAACATGACCATCTTTCGGATAATATACAGCCCCTATAATTGACTCAGATAAATACGGCTCTTTCTCTCGCAAACGATCTCCCGCTAGAAAGTAAGAATCTTCACCGGTTTTCTGCTGCCAATCCATAATGTGAAGAATTCTTTCCTTCTCATCTTCATTTTGAGCAATGCGATAAATGCCTTTCTCTTCATACCCAATATCGATGCCTGTTTTTTCGCGTAAAACTTCTGCAAGTTGTGGAAATATAGCACGGCTTTCTCTAGCAAGTTCAAATAGCGGGTCATATTCATCCCATTCTGCCTGCACCCCAAGTAAACCAGCGGCTGCTTTCGAGGCTTCAGATGCAATCTGTTGCTTCTCTACAATCGCTACTTTATGGCCTCTTTCTGCTAGAAAATGTGCAACCGAACTACCAATTACACCACCGCCAATTATCGCTACATCATACTTCTTACACATGTTTTTCCGCCCACTTTCTTATTGATTCCTTATAAGATTTCGCTTTGCTATACGGGTTACTACTACTTATAATCCCAGACATAACAGCAATACCACTGACGCCGTTAGTAAGAACATCTCCAGTGTTTTCCGGAGTGATTCCTCCAATTGCTGTAATCGGTATGGATAAACACTTTGCAATGTCTGAAATTTCTTCAAGCCCTCTCGCTGGCACACCTTTTTTACAATCTGTCGGAAATACATGACCATAGACGAGTGAATCCGCGCCATTCTTAAATGCATCAATCGCCTCTTCTAAAGAATGCACAGAATAACCGACATGCAAATAAGAAAACTTTTCTTTCACTGACCTTACATCTGCGCTTCGATATCCTAGCTGCACACGCGGAATATTTAATAAAATAGCAATATCAATTCGATCATTTATCACTATTTTCGATGCTGGAAAGCCCTTCTTCAAAAGACTTTCCACACCTTCATACAATTCCTTCGTACTTTTCTCACGCTCACGAATATGCAAATAATCAATTTCACTTTCAATTTGCATCGCTACATTCACTAACTCTTCGAATGACATGTGACCATTTGAGATTACATGAAGCTCATTTTTCATATTCATTCGCCTACTTTAAAATGTTTTCGAATAACTCATCGGCCGGAACGATTTCTTTCGTCATTCCTTTATCTTTCAACCATTTATTTTGTTTCTCCCATGACTCTTTTGAATCTGATAAAAATGGCTCATCTTTCGTTTCCATCTTCTCTAATAAAATTTTCATACTTTCCTTTTCAACTTCTGGCACAAGTGGGAAGTTTTCTTTTTCTTGATGATTTAATAAAATATTCAATGCTTCATCTGGGTTTTTCTTCATGAAATCATAGCCTTTTTTCGTACCACGCAAGAAAGCTTGCAAAGCTTCTTTATCTTTTTTCAATGTCTTATCACCTGTTACAAATACGAGCTCATGATAATTCGGTACACCATAATCTGCTGGATTAAAGTATGCTGGTTCATGACCTTCATGACGCATAACAGGTACTTCGTGGTTAATATATGCTCCTGTTACCGCATCCACTTTTTTCGTAATTAATGCTGGTACTAAATCAAAACCAACATCGACTACTTTCACTGTATCTGGATTACCACCAGCTTCTTTTACCATCGTTTTTAAATACATCTCACTTAAAGGTGTTCCAGAATATCCAACTGTTTTACCCTCTAAATCTTTTGGCGATTGAATGCCTGCAGACTTCAGCGATACAACATGATTTAATGGTGAACGTACGACGGCTCCAATTGATTTCACTGGAATTTGTTCATTTGCTTTTGCCATGACAACATCTGGCTGATAATATAAGCCAACTGTTACTTTTCCTGCAGCTGCTAACGTTAATGGGTCAGTCGGATTAGAAGGGAATTTAATATTTACCTTTACTCCTTCTTCTTTAAAGTAACCTTTTTCAATTGCCGCATAAATAAAGCTATGTACCGCATTTGGGTACCAATCAAGCATGACCGTTATTTCTTTCTCTTTTTTATTCTTATCTGATGCTGAATTACTCGAACATCCAGCAATCATTGCAACTAATAATGTAAGCACAAAGATGCGTTTTAAAAATTTCATGAATGCTTCCTCCAACTAATGAATTTCTTTTCTAATACCGAAATAAGTACGACGAAGAAAATAGCTAATAATGATAACAATACAATGGGTGCAAATACACCTGCCCCGTCTAATTGCGTCATCATTCTCTTACTGAAATATCCTAGCCCCGCTTGTGCACCGAGCCATTCACCAATTGCCGCCCCAATTACACTAAGCGGTACTGCAATTTTTAAAGCTGAGAAAAAATAAGGAAGTGCAGACGGCAATTTTAATTTAAGAAAAAGATCTTTTTTCGTTGCCCCATACGTAACTAAAAGCTCTTCCCATTCTTTTTTCGTACTGCGCAGTCCATCATACGTATTAACCGCAATTGGGAAAAACGTAATTAAAACTGTAACAACAACCTTACTCCAGATCGTATATCCAAACCATAAAACGAAAAGCGGAGCAAGCGCTGTAATAGGAATCGTTTGTGAGGCAACTAATAATGGATAAAATGCTCTCTCCATCCAATTACTCGCATTCATTAACATCGCTAGCCCTACCCCAAGTACGATAGAAATAGCCACCCCTATTAAAACGACATATAATGTTGCGGGCAAATGAACCGTAAATAATATGTCTTTTAGTTTCCATATCTTCATTACAATTGCAGACGGTGACGGTAAAATGTACATTTCATCTACAATTCTTGCGCCTACTTCCCAAAGAGCAAGTAAAATACTAGAAAGTGTAAGAGCAGGTAATAGCTCCTTCAACCGGTTCATCATACGAGTACCTGCCTTTGCAACATACTAAGAAGCTCATCTTTCAGCGCTAATACTTCCGGTTTATATAAATCTTTTCTTGTCCGATTATGATCAAGCGGTACAATCCTCTCGGTTAAAGTAGTTATCGGTTGCTGCTCTACCACTAAAATTCGATTAGAAAGAAACAATGCTTCTTCCACATCATGAGTGATAAATAAAATTGTTTTTTCCCACTCTTTCCATTGTTCAAACAACCATTCCTGTAAAGATGCCTTCGTTAAAGCATCCAACGCGCTAAACGGTTCATCTAACAGCAATATCTCCCCGCCTGTTAATAAAGTTCGAATGAAAGATACGCGTTGCCTCATACCACCAGATAAATCTTTCGGATATTTTGCCTCATACCCTTGTAAACCAAATTTGTGTAACAGTTCCTTTGCCTTTATTTGTGCTTCTTTCTTCTGTACACCTTGGCACTCTAGCGGCAGGGCCGCATTCTCAATAATCGTTCTCCATGGCAGGAGCATATCTTTTTGGGGCATATACCCTACAGGATGGCTCTTTGTTTCTGTTAGTTCTATCTGTCCCGTACTCGCTTCTTCTAAACCTGTAATAAGGCGAAATAAAGTACTTTTCCCGCATCCACTCGGTCCGATAATGCTTACAAACTCTTTATCTTGTATAGAAGCATTTAATTCATTAATGATTGGCTTCTCATCATAATGAAAAGAAACATTATGAAACTGTAGTATGTTCTTGCTCCTCAAATCCCCACATCTCCTTACGGTAGGACATATCCCAGAATAAATATTCAAATCGACTGGAATATAGGAAAATCTCCTCTAACCGATCTAGCTCTTTTTCAGACTTTCCAACTGCCATTTCATTTAATAAATCGATTAACCAAACACAAAGGTTGCCATATTCTTCAGAGCTATAGCCTTGAATCCACTCACCAAAGAACTCATGATCTCTTGCTCCAGGAATATCATTTAAACGCTTTCCAATCTCCCAGTAGCTCCACATACATGGAAGAAGTGCTGCTATTAATTCCGCAAGTGTGCCATTTTGAGATACAGACATCATGTAATTTGTATAAGCTAAATTTTTAGCAGATGGCTTTGCAGACTCTATCTCCTCTATAGAAATTCCAAGTCTTTTTGCATACTGTTTATGAATTGTCATTTCTCCATTTAATATCCCATCAATTTGTTCAGCAAATTTCCCCATAACTTGTGGATTTGTTGCCTTTACAACACCGATCGCATATAACTTTGCATAATCTAACAAGTATAAATAATCTTGAATAATATAATACTGAAACTTATCTTTTTCTAACGTACCATCCCCCATACCTACAACAAATGGATGATTATGACTCATCTCCCAAACTGGTTGTACAGTTTCTAATAATCTATCGCAAAATTTCATTTCTCTATCCCCTTTCAATTTATATATCTAAATAAAAAACCACTTCTAAATAAGAAGTGGTTACAGCAAATAAAATTATAATTTATTCGTTGCTCCACTTCCCTTCGCTAGTATTATCTAGATCAGGTCTGTAAGGGTTAAGGATTATTCCTCTCTCAGCACAACAAGCACCCCTAGTGGTTTCAATATGAAATTTTCAAATAAAAAAGCCCCGTTTCTATACGCAAAGAAACGGGGACTCATTATTAGTGTCCGAATTGCTTCCCTACGCTAGCATAATCTAGATCAGGTAATAAAAAGGATCAAAGACTTAAGGTCTTACTCTCAGCTGGCAACACCAGCTCTCCTAGCAAACTATAAAATTATCACTGTCAGTATAACACCGTAATAAGACATCATCAACTGTTTTAATTTTCTCAATTGTCAACAAAATAACAAAACCATATAATACTTATATTCTATCTTAGAAATTATTATCCTAATAAATTGGATAATAAGGAATCATTATCCTCAAAAAATTTATTTTTATATTGATTTCATATTACATTTATGTGAATACACCCACTATATTATATCTTTATACTATAATAAAATTACAACTATACAACTAGAGGAGGTCTCTATTATATGAATATGAAAGCTACTGCTTTAACAGCAACTACTGTCGCAATTGCTTCTTTACTTCCTTCTATGGGAGAAACAAATGTACAAACAGCCAACGCTGAACAATTATCTAATGTGAAAACTGGATATGTCAAAGTCGATCAAGTAGCCTTACATACAAAAGATAACGCAAATAGCTCATCAATTGATACAATTCGCTTTAATACGAAAGTGAATATACTTGAAACAACTAATGGCTGGTATAAAGTATCTGTTAATAATAAAGTAGGTTACGTACAAAAAGATTCTATTCTACTAAAAAACAAACTTCAATCTAATAATCAATATATCGTCAATGCCAATGCATTAAACGTTCGTTCTGAACCTAATTTAGAATCTTCAATTTTAGATGTATTACCAAATGGGAAATTCGTTACTATTCAAGAAGAACAAGGTGAATGGTATAAAATTTTACATAATGGCAAAACAGGTTACGTACAAAAGGCATTCGTATCTAATGGTTCACAGCCTTTAGTAAAAGGCATCACAGTTCAAAATAATATGAAATACACAGTAGCAACACCTAAACTTAATGTGCGTAGCAACGCTAGTACAAGTAGCGCACTACTTGGTTCATTACAAAATGGTACACAATTACAAGTAGTGGAAACTGTAGGAACTTGGTATAAAATTCGTTTTGGCACAGGATACGGATATGTGGCAAAGCATTATGTAGTGCAAAATCAAACGCAATCACAAGCTCAAACGGCTCAACCTACTTCCATTCCAGCAGTTTTCAAATTCCCTACTCAAGGAAAAATTAGCTCAACATTTGATATGCGCTGGGAACAAATGCATTATGGTATAGATATCGCAGCTCAGGGGAATGTCTCTATCCAGGCTGCGGCGGCAGGTAAAGTCGTGAAATCATATTATTCAGCTAGCTATGGCAATGTTGTGTTCATCGCCCATCAAATAAACGGGAAATTATATACAACAGTCTATGCTCACATGAAAGATCGCACTGTACAAGCTGGTGATCAAGTACAAGCTGGACAATTAGTAGGTCATATGGGAAACACAGGTCATTCATACGGGCAACATCTTCATTTTGAATTACACAATGGAGAATGGAATTTTGAAAAAACAAATGCAGTAAACCCACTGCCATATTTAGTTAGGTAAATTGTATGCCACGCAATATCAATATACCTCTCTTAATTGAATACTTAGCCTTTTTAGGCTTAATCTGTTGCTTAGTAATTTATAATACAAATACTGTATTTTTATCTATTATCATTGCTTTTGTTGCTTTAGAAATTATGATGGAAGCCTTTCAAGTTCAACTAAAACAAAAAATTGCCCATATTTATAATGCCATCTTTCTATTAAGTGCTTTAATAACAAATATTATTAGTAATGGTTTTTATTTATCTACCGTATTTCCCGTATTTTTTATGGCTGTTTTATTATTCATAGCTAGATACATTCATGTCCCTAATAACAAAAAACACGAACAAGAAGCTTAGAAAGAGGAGACACTGTGTACCAATCTTTCAAAGATAATCCGATAAAATATATATTGAATTTATACAAAAAAACAAATACTTTTTTTGGTATACAAGGAAGCTATACGGCACAATTTCTCCTTTATGGAATGTTATTTCTCGTCTTAATTACATTCTCCTTGCTTTACTAATAAAAAAAGGATCTCACAATTGAGATCCTTTTTAATTTATATAGAAAGTGCCCTTTATCCACAAGCATATTTTTCATAAATAAAGCTAAGATTATATTTTTTCTCTAAGCTCATTCTTTGTTCATCATCACACCAATAGAACAGAATATCATGAATCGTTGCATAACGCTTATTTTTAAGAAACAGTTTAAAGAAAGATGGTAAACAGTCATGTAATTGTATAAATATATAATTGCGTAATATTTCTTCTTTATATTTAATGCCCTTACAAATATACAATAATTCTTCACAATAATATGCATGTTGTGGAACTTGGATCATTTCAAAAAATGGCACATATGATAATAACTTTCCAATAAAATGATCATATCGATCCATTATCCCTATCGTCATATGCTCCATCATATCTTTCATTACATATAAATAATCATCTACATGAGTAGTCTTGAGTGGGTCTAATCGATCTGAAATTTGAGAAAGTACAGCCCTTTGGCAAGCTAACACCGCTTGACTAGGTCCATAATATGATAGAAAGTCTGTACACTTACGATACTTTCGTAATAAATCATATGTATATAAGTCATAAACAAAAGTATTACAATACATCGCTAAACTCATCATATCACTATTTAATTGCTCTTTTGATAGTGACTTAGCTCTCTTACACATATAAAAAAATGTAAATTCTAATACTTCTTTATGGGATAATAAATGTTTACAGTCTGTTATACATTTCTCATTAAATTTAACTCTATCCCAAATTTCTACATCTCCATCAATTAATTCACCAATACGATATTTAATTATTAAATAGTTTAAAGCAACCGCCTGCGTCAAAAGATCCCACGTTTCATATTCCAATGAAGTATGAACAAACTCAGCTAGCCCTTGAGTTACCATAAAAGTATTCGCTTCTTCATACCAACCAATTTCTTGGCATAAGCGAAGAATACGTACTAAAGTTGGAATTTCGTCTTTATGAAATTGCGGTAAATTCTTTGCTTTATTCATTCCATATACGATAAATGCCGCTAAATTTTCTTCTTTATAAAATTCTTTTTCTTTCCACACTAATATAGTTCGTTCTTTCCCTTCACCTTTTGGATGACAAGGTACAAGCAAAGAAAATAATTCAGCGAAATTATTTGGTTCTATATATGTATCTGTAACCAAATTCCAATTTGGATCGCGCTGTACAGCCTTCATATAATTCCCCTTCCCTTTTATCTACATAGGAAATATTAATCCATTATCACATCATTAACAATAAATATTGTTATATTCGAAATCAATCATAATACTTATATCTATCAGTATATCATTTTTTCTCTTATTTATAATTAGGAATGACAAATTTAAATAAACTGTCGAAATTACTAACTGTATACTTATTATATAATGGCTCAGATACATCATGCTAACATATTAGCTTAACCCTATATACTAGAATAATGTATCTGATTTTTATACGTAACGTATTACACTAATTAAAGTCTCACTTCATTCCGTATGCTCTGATATTTCACTTAAAGCAAATCCCGCTTGATCATCTGCCGATTCTTTTATAGCTAAATCCCCTAGTGCTAACATCCCAACGAGTTGACCACTCTCAACTACTGGCAATCGTCTAATTTGATACTGTGCCATTAACTCTGTAGCCTTTTCAATAGGATCATCTGGAGAAACTGAGACAATGTTTTTTGTCATTACATTTGTAATTTTATTAGATCCAGGATGTTTTTCAGCAATCCCTCGAACAACTAAATCTCGGTCCGTAACAAGACCAACAACTTGTTCATTTTCAACAACCGGAATCAATCCAATCGATTCTTCTTTCATCTTTACAGCAGCTTCATATACATTGTCTAACGGTGTACACTGTACAATATGAGTGCTCATCAAGTCTCTCACTCGTGTCATTTGTATCTCCTCCTTTTTATACATACCATAGCTTTTCCTAAATCCCTTTATTTATTTCAGGAAAATCAGTTGATAAAGGAGAATGAACGCACAATAAAAAAGAGTCAGCAATATGCTGACTCTTTTTTTATGACCCGTACGGGATTCGAACCCGTGTTACCGCCGTGAAAGGGCGGTGTCTTAACCACTTGACCAACGGGCCATGGCTCCGCAGGTAGGACTCGAACCTACGACCGATCGGTTAACAGCCGATAGCTCTACCACTGAGCTACTGCGGAATAATATATGGTGGGCCTAAATGGACTCGAACCATCGACCTCACGCTTATCAGGCGTGCGCTCTAACCAGCTGAGCTATAGGCCCATATACTTTACAGGGGCAGTAGGAATCGAACCCACACTGGAGGTTTTGGAGACCTCAGTTCTACCTTTAAACTATGCCCCTAAAGGATGCCGACTAGAGGACTTGAACCCCCAACCTACTGATTACAAGTCAGTTGCTCTACCAATTGAGCTAAGTCGGCATAAAAAAATGGTGGCTCGGGACGGAATCGAACCGCCGACACGAGGATTTTCAGTCCTCTGCTCTACCGACTGAGCTACCGAGCCAAACATAAATGGCGGTCCCGACCGGGGTCGAACCGGCGATCTCCTGCGTGACAGGCAGGCATGTTAACCACTACACCACGGGACCATTTGGTTGCGGGGACAGGATTTGAACCTGCGACCTTCGGGTTATGAGCCCGACGAGCTACCGTGCTGCTCCACCCCGCGATGATAAAATATTTAATTAAGAAAAAATGGAGGAGGTAGAGGGATTCGAACCCCCGCGCGACTCTCGCCGCCTGTCGGTTTTCAAGACCGATCCCTTCAGCCGAACTTGGGTATACCTCCATGAAGGAAAAAATATTTTATTATTTATGTCTAAACCATTTTAAAAGAAAATGGAGGAGGTAGAGGGATTCGAACCCCCGCGCGATTCTCACCGCCTGTCGGTTTTCAAGACCGATCCCTTCAGCCGAACTTGGGTATACCTCCGAGACATATAATAAATAAAGTGGAGCCTAGCGGGATCGAACCGCTGACCTCCTGCGTGCAAGGCAGGCGCTCTCCCAGCTGAGCTAAGGCCCCATGTTTTTGGGAATATCGGGAAGACAGGATTTGAACCTGCGACCCCCTGGTCCCAAACCAGGTGCTCTACCAAGCTGAGCCACTTCCCGTTAATAAAAGCGCGCCCGAGAGGAGTCGAACCCCTAACCTCTTGATCCGTAGTCAAACGCTCTATCCAATTGAGCTACGGGCGCATATGGTGCCGAGGGCGGGGGTCGAACCCGCACGGTGGTCACCCACCGCAGGATTTTAAGTCCTGTGCGTCTGCCTGTTCCGCCACCCCGGCATGTCATATTGAAAATTGGAGCGGAAGACGGGATTCGAACCCGCGACCCCAACCTTGGCAAGGTTGTATTCTACCACTGAACTACTTCCGCAAGACATGTATGAGTTATTTTATTAAAAGTGCGGGTGAAGGGAGTCGAACCCCCACGCCAAAGGCGCTAGATCCTAAGTCTAGTGCGTCTGCCAATTCCGCCACACCCGCATATTTTGTTAAAATGGTGAGCCATGAAGGACTCGAACCTTCGACCCTCTGATTAAAAGTCAGATGCTCTACCAACTGAGCTAATG
>NZ_VEPX01000050.1:0-517 GCF_006349665.1 Bacillus sp. CD3-5
GCGACCTTTATGCGGATGAAAGAAGACCATATGAAAAACGGTCAGCTTAAACCAGGATACAATCTACAAGTTGGAACGGAGGATCAATTTATTACAGGGTTTAGTATTCATCAAAAAGCGGGAGATACAACTTGTTTCATTCCTCATTTTGAAATGTTTGAGAAGTACAATCGTGTAAAACCTAAAAATGTGGTTGCTGATTCTGGTTATGGAAGCGAAGAAAACTATGCATTCTGCGAAGAGAAAAATATGAAAGCATATGTGAAATACAATACGTTTGAAAAAGAACAAACGAAAGCTTGGACGAAACAAATCGGTCGCGTAGAAAATATGTCTTATGATGAAGAGCTGGATGAATGGATTTGCGCCAATGAAAAACGCCTTATTTTTTCACATGAAAGCAAACAACAAACAAGCAATGGTTATACTTCTATCAAAAGAACGTATCGTTGTACAGAATGTTTGGGCTGTCCATTTCAAGAAACATGTGCCAAAGGAAAAGAAACCAAATCTATCA